>JAFAPY010000204.1 GCA_019246795.1 Streptosporangiaceae bacterium
CAGGTCGAGCCAGGACTCCAGGTAGTCGTCGTCGTGCCGCGGGGTCTTGTAGTAGGTGCGGACCGCGACGCCGAGCGGCCGGTCGTCGCGCTTGCGCAGTCCCGCCGCCACCGACAGCCGGGAGGAGTTGCCGTCGGCGGCGACGACCATCCGGCCGGCGTAGCTGACCTCGTCCCCGCCGTCCCGCCGTGCGGTCACCCCGGTCACCCTGCCGGTGCGCTCGTCGCTGACCGGGCCGGTCACGGTGACGCCCTCGAGCAGCCGCGCCCCGGCGTGGACGGCGCGCCGGGCCAGCGTCTGGTCCAGGTCGGTGCGGGTCCGGACCAGGCCGTAGTCCGGGTAGCTGGCAAGGTCGGGCCAGGGCAGTTCGAGACGCCTGCCCGCGCCGATCACCCGCAGGCCCTTGTTCCTCACCCAGCCGTGCTGCTCGCTGACGTTGATGCCCATGCCGACCAGCGCCTTGACCCCGCGGGGGGTCAGGCCGTCGCCGCACACCTTCTCCCGCGGGAACCTGGCCTTCTCCAGCAGCAGCACGTCCAGCCCGGCCTGCGCGAGGTAAAAAGCGGTCGCCGAGCCGGCCGGGCCGGCTCCGACGACGATGACGTCTGCCTCGTCACCGGGCCGGCGCGGTGCGCTGCCGGGCCCGCCGGGGCGGATCGCGGGGGGAGCGTGCTCGGTCACGGTGTTGATCCTGAGTCCTGGACGTCTTGTGAACCGCTTCACAAATTCTTTACCCTCATTTTAGACCCGCATGGGCGCGCCCATGCGCGGGGTCACCGGCGGCGCGCGACGTGGACAGCGACCACGCCCATGCTCAGGTCACGCCACCGCACCGCCGACCATCCGGCCGCCTCGATGATGCCAGCCAGCTCCCGCTGCGCCGGCCAGTCCGCGATCGACTCGGCGAGGTAGGAATAGGCCTCGGGGCGGCGGGCTACCCGCCGCGCGATCGTGGGCAAGACGGCCGACAGGTAGCGCCGGTACAGCTTATCGAGCGGGGCAAGCGTGATCGTGCTGAATTCGCACACCACCAGCCGGCCGCCCGGGCGGGTCACCCGGCGCATGTCGGCGAGCGCCGCGCCCGGGCTGGCCACGTTCCGCAGCCCGAACGAGATTGTCACCACGTCGAACGCCTCGTCGCGGAACGGCAGCCGCAGCGCGTCACCGGCCACCAGGCTCAGTCGTCCAGGGGGGGCGCCCCCGCGCCCGGCGCGCTGGCGGGCCAGGCCTTCGGCGAGCATGCCGAGGGAGAAGTCGCAGGCGACGCAGTCCGCGCCGGCCGCGGTGAAGGACAGCGAGGAGGTGCCGGTGCCCGCCGCCAGGTCAAGGACACGGTCACCGGTGCCGGCGCCGGCGATCCGCGCGACCGCGCGCCGCCACAGCCTGACCTGGCCCGCGGAGAGAATGTCGTTCAGCAGGTCGTAACGGCCCGCGATGGCGTCGAACATCGCCGACACCTCACCGGGCCGCTTGTCAAGGTCGGCACGGGCCATACCCCCACCCTACGGGCGCGCCGGGGCGCCCGCCGCCCGCCCGTCCATGATCGTGGCCAGTATTGGCCGCCATCCGGCCCGAACTGGCCATGATCATGAAGCGGCGGCTAGCCGAGCAGGGGCGGGCGCTGCCATTCCTGGCCGAGCACGTGCTCAGCCAGGAAGGCGAAGACCGTCTCGTACCAGATCTGGGCGTTGCCCGGGGTGAGGATCCAGTGGTTCTCGTCCGGGAAGTACAAGAACTTCGCCTCAGCGCCGTGCCGGGTCAGGTCCCACCACAGCCGCAGCGCCTCGGTGACCGGCACCCGGTAGTCCTTGTTGCCGTGGATGACCAGCACCGGCGTGCGGATCCGGGCGACGTGGCGGTGCGGCGAGTTGGCCTCGTACATCTGCGGGCTGGTCAGCGGATCGCCGAACTGCCGCCGCCAGAACATCGGGTGGTCGGTGGTGCCGAACATCTGGTCAAGCGCCCACAGCCCGGCGTGGCTGACGATCGCCTTGAACCGGTCGGTATGGCCGGCCATCCAGTTCGCCATGTAGCCGCCGTAGGACCCGCCCATCATGGCGGCCCGGCCCGCGTCGATGTCCGGCCGGGCGAGCACCGCGTCGGTGGCGGCCATGATGTCCGCGAACGGCCGGGCTCCCCACTCGCGGTGCCCGCGGGCGATGAACTCCTGGCCGTACCCGGTGGACAGCGCCGGGTCCGGCAGCAGCACGGCGTAGCCGCGCGCTGCCATCAGCCACGGGTTCCACCGCCACGACCAGGCATTCCAGCTCATCATCGGGCCGCCGTGCACCCACAGTAGCAGCGGCGCCGGGCTGGCCGCCGACGCGGCGTCCGGCAGCACCAGCCAGGACCTGACCGGGTGGCCGTCATCGGCGGCGGCCCTGACCTCTTCCAGCCGCCCGGGCAGGGCCAGCGGGGCCCCCGGGCACGGCAGCGGGACCGGGGTGGCGCCTGAGTCCAGGTCGATCCGGACCGGCGTCGGCGGCGAGTCAACCGCAGACCGCAGCGCGTACAGGTACCGGCCGTCCGGGGCCGGGTTCAGCTCGGTGTAGGCGGCACCGTCGCCGGTGACGCGGGTGACCTCGCCCGCCGTGACGTCGACGCGGAACACCGGACGGCGGCCGCCGTCGTCGGCGGCGAAGTAGACCGCGCGGGAATCATGCGACCAGGCGTGGTCGCCCGGCCACCGGTCCAGGCCAGCCAGCAGGTCCCGGCCGGGCTCGCCGGGCGCGCCCGGGCCGTCGACGTCGAGGATAACCAGCGTGAGATCCGCCGGGCGGTCCGCGGTGGCGTGGGTCTCCCGCTGGCAGACGATGCTGCGGCCATCGGGGGAGACCCGCGGGCTCCTGAAGTCGCACCCGGGCAGGCTGAGCAGAACACGGCGCTTCCCGGTGGCCACGTCGACCAGCGCCAGCTCGCTGTGGGACTCCCCCGCGGGCTGCCACCGCCACCACCCGGTGACCACCGAGGCGCCGTCGGGCGTCAGCCCGAACGCCTGGTCGTCAAGTGCCCGGCCCGGCTGCGGGGTCAGGTCGCGCAGCCCGGCGAAATCCCCGTCGGCCGCGGGTTCCGCCGACTCGGTCAGGCGGCCCGGGTCGACCGCGAACAGCCGGAGCTGGTCCGGGCCCAGGTCGTGGTCCCAGAACCGCACCGGCGCCGACTCGTGCAAGATCGCGGTCACTCCGGCGTCGGCACGCGCCTTGCGCAGCCGGGCGTCGGCGGCGGCGCTGCCCATGTCCGCCCTGTCGGCCGCGGGCAGCACCGGGGAGGTCAGCGTGACCGCCGCGGCGCTGCTTGCCGAGGCCGCGGCCGCGGGGGGCCTGGCCGCCTCGGCGGCCGCGACACCGCCCGGCAGCGCGGCCACCACCCTGGCCTCTCCTGCGCCGCCCGGCAGCAGCCACAGCGCGGCACCGTCACTGTCGGCGCCGTCGGTTGCTGCCGGGGCCGTGTCAGGGTCGGCTCGTTCGGAGGTAAAAAGCAAGGAGCCATCGGGGAGGAAGCACGGGCTGGCTTCCCCCTCGGCGGAACGGGTCAGCCGCCGCGGTGCCCCGCCGCGGGTGTCGATCCGCCAGATGCTGGTCAGGTACTTCTTCCGGTCCGGGCTCAGCGTCTGCACCGCCGCCGCCAGCCAGCTCCCGTCCGGGGACAGCCGGAGCGCGGCGACCCGCGGTATGGCGGCGAAGTCGTCCAGGTCGCCGAACGGCGTCGGGCCGTCCCCCGCAGGAGGGCCCGCGGTCACTAGCTGGCCTCGACCATCATGCCGGCGCCCACCGTGGCGTTGGCTGCCTCGTCGATGAGGATGAAGCCGCCGGTGGCGCGGTTCTTGGCGTACGGGTCGCAGAAGACCGGCTGGGTGAGGCGGAGCCGGACCCGGCCGATCTCGTTCAGGCTCAGCTGGGCCGCTGACTCGTCACGGTGCAGGGTGTTCACGTCGATCCGGTACTGCAGGTCGGTCACGATCGCCTTGACCGTGCGGGTCGTGTGCTTGACGACCAGGCGGCTGCGGCGTGCCAGCGCCTGCTCCGAGGACATCCAGCACACCATCGCGTCGATGTCCTGGGCGACGGCGGGCCTGTTGTGCGGGCGGCAGATCATGTCGCCGCGGGAGATGTCCACGTCGTCGTCGAGCAGCAGCGTCACCGACATGGGCGGGAACGCCTCGTCCACCGCCGTGCCCGCCGCGTCGATGCGCTGCACCGTGGTGGTGAAGCCGGACGGCAGGTGCAGCACCTCGTCGCCCGGCTTGAGCACCCCGCCGGCCACCTCGCCGGCGTAGCCGCGGTAGTCGTGCAGCGCCGCGTCGGTGGCGGCGTGCGGCCGGATGACGTACTGCACCGGGAACCGGACGTCGATCAGGTTGCGGTCCGACGCGATGTGCACGTGTTCCAGATGGTGCAGCAGCGAGGGCCCGTCGTACCACGCCATGTTGGCGGACCGCTCCACCACGTTGTCCCCGTGCAGCGCGGACATAGGGATGAAGGTCAGGTCGCCGATCTCCAGCTTGGCGGCGAACGCGGTGAAGTCGGCGCAGATCCGCTCGAACACCTCGGCGCTGTAGTCGACCAGGTCCATCTTGTTCACCGCGAGCACCAGGTGCGGCACCCGCAGCAGCGTGGCGAGGAACGCGTGCCGCCGCGACTGCTCGGTCAGCCCGTTACGGGCATCGACGAGGACCACGGCGAGGTCGGCGGTGGACGCGCCGGTCACCATGTTGCGGGTGTACTGGATGTGGCCCGGGGTGTCGGCGATGATGAACTTGCGGCGCGGGGTCGCGAAGTACCGGTAGGCGACGTCGATCGTGATGCCCTGCTCCCGCTCGGCCCGCAGGCCGTCGGTGAGCAGGGCCAGGTTCGTGTAACCCTCGCCCCGGTCCCTGCTGGTCCGCTCGACCGCCTCGAGCTGGTCGGCGAAGATCGACTTGGAGTCGTACAGCAACCGCCCGATCAGCGTGGACTTGCCGTCATCGACCGACCCAGCGGTCGCGAACCGCAGGATGTCCATCAGAAGTACCCCTCCCGCTTGCGGTCTTCCATCGCGGCCTCGCTGGTCCGGTCGTCCGCGCGGGTCTGTCCCCGTTCGGTGATCCGGGTCACGGCCACCTCGGCGATCACCTCCGCCACCGTGACCGCCGCGGACTCCACGGCCCCGGTGCAGGTCATGTCGCCCACCGTCCGGTAGCGGACGGTGGCGGTGAAGGCCGGCTCGTCCTCTGCCCGGGGCAGGTACGGGTTGTCGGCGAGCAGCAGGCCGTCGCGCTCGAAGACCTGCCGCTGGTGCGCGAAGTAGATGGAGGGGATCTCCAGCTCTTCGCGCTCGATGTAGGCCCAGACGTCAAGCTCGGTCCAGTTGGACAGCGGGAACACCCGGATGTGCTCGCCGCGGCGCAGCCGCGTGTTGTACAGGTTCCACAGCTCCGGCCGCTGGTTCTTCGGGTCCCACTGGCCGAACTCGTCGCGGAAGGAGAACACCCGCTCCTTGGCTCTGGCTTTCTCCTCGTCGCGCCGCGCCCCGCCGAACAGCGCGTCGAACCTGTGCTCCTCGATCGCGTCGAGCAGGGTCACCGTCTGCAGCCGGTTCCGGCTGGCGTGCCTGCCGGTTTCCTCGGTCACCCGGCCGGAGTCGATGGATTCCTGCACCGATGCGACCACCAGCCGGACGCCGAGCTCGGCCACCCTGCCGTCACGGAATTCCAGCACCTCGGGGAAGTTGTGCCCGGTGTCCACGTGCATGACCGGGAAAGGGATCCGGGCCGGCCGGAATGCCCGCTCCGCCAGCGCCAGCATCACGATGGAGTCCTTGCCGCCGGAGAACAGCAGCGCCGGCCGCTCGAACTCCGCGGCAACCTCCCGCATGACGTGGATGGCCTCGGCTTCGAGCACGTCAAGCTGAGAAAGCCGGTAATCAGAACGCATCGGTGACTTCCCCGATCGCTTGCAGGAGCACGGCGGCCAGCGCGGGCCGGCACACCAGGATATCGGGCATGAGCAGGTGTGCCTGGTTGTAGGCGAGCGCGGAGCCGTCCAGCCGGGACGCGTGCAGTCCGGCCGCCCGCGCCACCGCGACCGGCGCGGCGGTGTCCCATTCGTAAAACCCGCCGCCGTGCAGGTATGCGTCGGCCTCACCGCAGACCACGGCCGCTACCTTAGCGCCTGCGGAGCCCAGCGGCATCAGCTCGGCGCCGATGAGCGCGGCGACATCACCGACGAACCGCGGCGCCCGGGTCCGGCTCACCACGATCCGGACCTCATCGGTGTCGCATCGTTGCGGGAATGGCGGGGCGGCAGTGGACAGCACCTTGTCTTGGGCGGGCAGCGCCACCGCGCCGGCGGTCAAGTCGCCGAGGCCGGCGGCCCCGGGCCGTTCCCACAGCGCCACGTGGACGGCCCAGTCGGCGCGGCCGGGCTCGCCGAACTCCCTGGTGCCGTCGAGCGGGTCGATGATCCAGACCCGGCTGCCGGTCAGCCGCGCCGGGCTGTCGGCGGCTTCCTCGGACACCACGGCATCACCTGGGCGGCGGGCGGCCAGCTCGGCGGTGAGGAACTCATGCGACAGCCGGTCGCCCGCCTTGCGCAGCACGTCTGGGTCGCCGCCGCGCGCGCGCAGGTCAAGCAGCCGCCGGCCCGCCTGCCCGGCAAGGTCGCGGGCAAGCACGTGATCGTCTGCTCCCGTCATCGTTTCTCCCCGGGCTCGGGCACCTGCGCGCCCTGATCGGTGTGGTAGACGTTCTGCGCGGCGGCCAGCCCATCGGTGATCAGCGCCTCGGTGGCGTCGGCGGCGCTGTCCAGGAAAACGGGCAGGTCCTTGCGCTCGGCCGCGCTGAAGTCGCGCAGCACGTAGGCGGCCGGGTCCATCCGGCCCGGCGGCCTGCCGATGCCGAACCTGACCCGGTAATAACCAGGAGTGCCGAGCGCGCCGGTGACCGAGCGCAGCCCGTTGTGGCCGTTGTCGCCGCCGCCGAACTTCAGCCGCAGCGTGCCGAAACCGATGTCAAGCTCGTCGTGCACGACGACCAGCCGTTCCGGCGGGAGCTTGTAGAACGCGAGCAAGGCGGCGACCGGCCGGCCGGAGACGTTCATGTAGCTGCGCGGCCAGGCCACGGTGACCGGGGCGTCGGCGAGCCTGCCCTCGGCGATGTCGTTGCCCGACCGGTGCGCCCGGAACCGCGCGCCGGGCCCGCACGCCCGCTCGGCGAGCAGCGCGGTCACCATACGCCCCGCATTGTGCCTGTTGCCCGCATACTCCGGCCCCGGATTGCCGAGGCCCGCGATGACCCAGCGCTCCCCGGTCAGCCGCCCTGCTCCCCTTCACCGCTCGCGGCCGCCTCGGTCACCGGCTCGGGCGCGGCCGGCTCCTCCTCGGCTGCCTCCTCGGCCGCCTCCTCGGCGGCGGGGGCGATCACGTGCAGGACCAGCGTGTCCGGCTCGACCTGCAGGCTGACGCCGTGCGGCAGCTTGAGGTCGCCGGCGTGCACCGCCTCGCCTACCTGCATGCCGTCCACGTCGATGTCGATGCCCTGCGGGATGTGCGTCGCCTCGGCCTCCACCGGGATCTGCACGAGCTGCTGGTCGAGCACGCCGCCGGGGAACACCTCGCCGGTCACCCGGACCGGCACCTCGACGGTGACCTTCTCGCCGCGCCGGACCAGGATCAGGTCGACATGGGTGAGGAAGCCCTTGATCGGGTCCCGCTGCACCGCCTTGGGCAGGGCGATCTCGCTGCCGTTGTTCAGGCCGTCCAGACGCAGCAGCACGTTCGGCGTCTTCAGCGCCAGCATCAGGTCGTGGCCGGGCAGGTTCAGGTGCCGGGTCTCGGTGCCGTGCCCGTACAGCACGGCAGGCACCCGGCCCGCGCGGCGGATACGGCGGGCGGCGCCCTTGCCGAATTCCTCGCGGGTCTCCGCGGCGATGCGTACCTCGGGCACGGTGCTGACTCCTTACCTCTGCGTGCGACGCGCGTTCGAAGTGTAGCCGACGAACGCCCGGTACCACACCGCGAAGAGGGGGGCGGCCGCTCAGTGCTGTCTGGAGCGCGCGCGTCGGGCAAGCCGCCGCGCGGCCGCTCAGCTCTGGCCGTCGAACAGGCTGGTGACCGAGCCGTCGCTGAACACCTCGCCGATCGCGCGGGCCAGCAGCGGCGCGATGGAAAGCACCGTCAGCTTGTCGAACCGCTTTTCCTGCGGGACCGGCAGCGTGTTGGTGATGATGATCTCGCTGATCTGAGAGTTCTTCAGCACGTCGACGGCGGCGCCGGACAGCACTCCGTGCGTGGCCGTGGCGATGACCCGCGCGGCCCCCTGCTCGAACAGGGCCTCTGCGGCCTTGGCTATCGTCGCGCCGGTGTCGATCATGTCGTCCACCAGGATGCAGGTGCGCCCGGCCACCTTCCCGACCACCTCGAACATCCTGACCTGGTTGGCCACATCAGGGTCGCGCCGCTTGTGGATGATCGCGAGCGGGGTGCCGAGCCGGTCCGTCCACCGCTCGCAGACCCGGACCCGGCCGGCGTCGGGGGCGACCACGGTGACCTGGCTGAGGTCGAGCTTGGTCTCGACGTAGCCGGCCAGGGTGGACAACGCGAACAGGTGGTCTACCGGGCCGTCGAAGAAACCCTGGATCTGGGCGGTGTGCAGGTCGACCGCCATCAGCCGGTCGGCGCCCGCGGTGGCAAACAGGTCGGCCATCAGCCGCGCCGAGATCGGCTCGCGGCCGCGGTTCTTCTTGTCCTGGCGCGCGTAGCCGAAGAACGGCGCCACCACGGTGATGCGCCTGGCCGAGGCCCGCTTGAGGGCGTCGACCATGATCAGCTGCTCCATGATCCACTGGTTGATGGGGGCGGTGTGGCTCTGCAGCACGAACACGTCGTTGCCGCGGACCGAATCGAGGAACCTGACGAAGATCTCGCCGTTCGCGAAGTCGAACAGCTTGCGCGGCGTGGGCTCGATGCCGAGGCAGGAGGCCACTTTGTCGGCCAGTTCGGGGTGGGCCCTGCCGGAGACGAGCATCATCCTCTTCCCGCCCGGCGACAGCGAAAGCACCTCGCTCACCGTGCCTGCGCCCCCTTTCCCTCGCCTTCATCTTGCCCGGGTGCCCGCCGGCGCCCCCGCTGCGCCCAGCCTTCGGAGTTGTGCTGCCGCCCGCGGGCGATGGCGAGCGCGCCGGGGGGAACGTCACCGGTGATCACCGAGCCGGCCGCGGTGTAGGCGCCGTCGCCGACGGCCACCGGGGCGACCAGGACCGTGTCGCTGCCGATGAACGCGTGCGCTCCGATCGTGGTGTGGTGTTTGGCCACGCCGTCGTAGTTGGCGAAGATCGTCGCCGCTCCGATGTTGGCGTGCTCCCCGATGTCGGCGTCCCCGACGTAGGACAGGTGCGGGATCTTCGCTCCGGCGCCGACCACGGCGTTCTTCAGCTCCACGTGGCAGCCGACGTGCGCGCCCGCCCCGATCCGGGTGCCCGTCCGCAGGTAGGCGTACGGCCCGACGGTGGCGCCGGGACCGATCTCGGCTTGCACGCACACCGCGTGAGTCACGGTGGCGTCGTCGGCGACCGCGGTGTCGCGGAGCTGGCAGCCCGGGCCGATCATCGCGCCGCGGCCGATGGCCGTGCGGCCCTCGAGCTGCGTGCCAGGCCCGATCTCGGTGTCCTGGCCGATGGTCACGTCCACGTCGATCCACGTGGTCGCCGGGTCCGCGATCGTGACCCCGGCCCGCATCCACGCCTCGAGCAGCCGGCCGTTGTAAGCGCGCCGCGCGGCCGCGAGCTGGACCCGGTCGTTCACGCCCTGGACCTCGGCGGGGTCCGCGGCGGTCACCGTGCCGGCCCGGTGGCCGTCACCGCGGAGAATCGCCACCACGTCGGTCAGGTACTCCTGGCCCTGGGCGTTTCCGGCGGCGATCCGCTTGACGGCGTCGGCGAGCAGCGCACCGTCGAACGCGTAGCAGCCGGAATTGATCTCATCGGCCGCCCGCTGCTGCGCCGTAGCGTCGGCCTCCTCGACGATCCCGGCCAGCAAGCCCGCCTCGTCCCTGACGATCCGCCCGTACCCGGACGGGTCGGCTACCCGGGCGCTCAGCACGGTCACCGCGTTTCCCGCGGCCGTGTGCTCACCGACCAGCGCGCGCAGCGTCTGCGCCCGCAGCAGCGGCATGTCGCCGTAGCTGACGACGACCGTGCCGTGCGGGACGCCCAGCGCCTCGATCACCGTGCGCACCGCATGGCCGGTGCCTGCCAGCGGTTCCTGGGCCACGACTTGCGCGTCCGGGGCATGCGTGGCCGTCTCGGCGCTGACCAGGTCCCTGCCCTGTCCCGCGACGACGACCAGGCGCTGCGGACCGAGCTCGCGGGCAACGGCCAGCACGTGCCCGAGCATGCTGCGGCCGCACAGCGGATGCAGCACCTTCGGCAGCCTTGACTTCATCCGGGTGCCCTCGCCGGCGGCAAGGACAATCACAGCGACCGGGCGAGGTTCGCTCACGCGGCTGGCCTCCTCGGGTAGCGCCGACATCTGCGTTTTCCGCGGGCCTGTCAGGAACTTCGTCCGACGCGCTTGGGGACGCTTGGGTTCCCGGACACGGCGGATTAGTTTACCCGCCCCTCATCGGCAGGATACCGCCCGGTTGCCGTGAGCCGATCCCATCCGCGGCAGCCCCAGCTCCCGGAGACCCTTAGGGCCGCTGGCCGCCCCGCCGCGGCGCCGGGAGGTCCCGGAGGTCCGGGTCGCCGCGCTGCGGCGCCTGCCCGGCGGAGTCCGGAGCGACGAGTTCGCTCGGTTCGAAGCTGCCCTCGCCCGCCACCGCGGCGAGCTCGGCGCCGAGCGGCTCGGCCCGGGCCTGTGCCGGGTCCCCCGCCGACGCACGGCGGCCGGTAAGCGCCGAGGCGATCGCGGCCAGGATGTTCACCGCGATGGCGAACCCGAAGGCCACCCCGAGACCGTCGTGGAACGGATCGGTGATCAGCTGCGGGAAGAACTGCCGCCCGGTGACATAGGCGGCGTGGGCGGCCGGCAGGTGCGCCACGATCGGGCCGAGCAGCTGCTTCATCGGGTTGTAGCCGAGGAACGCCGCGAACAGCACGCCGATCGGCGGCAGGTGCGACAGCGCGTGCGCCGCCGCCGCCGGGACGCCCTGCACGGTCAGGCCGCCGGACAGGGCCGAGGGCAGCGACCTGGAGAGCCCGGCCACCATCAGCGTGAAGAAGATGCCGATCGACAAGACGAAAGCGGTGTTCATGAACGTCGCGATCATGCCGCCGGCCGCGCCGCGCTGGTTGGCCGGGACGGCGTTCATCATCTCGGCCCGGTTCGGCGCCGTGAACACGCCGGAGGCGAAGCCATTGAGCAGGACGATCAGCGCGAACACCCAGTAGGGGAAGTTCACCGGGATGAAGATGAGGAAGAAGAAGCTCAGCGCGCTCAGCAGCGCCCCGCCCACGGTGAACGCCTTGGCGCCAAACCTGTCGGAAAGGACCCCGGAGGCCGGCGCGGAGACCAGGAAGCCGATGGTCAGCGGCACCAGGTAGATGCCCGCCCACAGCGGGGTCCGGCTGAAGCTGTAGCCGTGCAGCGGCAGCCAGATGCCCTGCAGCCAGATGATCAGCATGAACTGCATGCCGCCGCGGCCCAGGGCCATCAGCAGGTTGGCCACGTTGCCCATGGCGAAGGCCCGGATGCGGAACAGCGACAGCCGGAACAGCGGCTCGGCGACCCTGGTCTCCACGAAGCCGAACGCCACCAGCGCCGCCGCCCCGCCGAACAGGGCGGTGAGCACCCACGGGTTGGTCCACCCCATGGGATGCCCGCCGTAGGGCAGCAGGCCGTAGGTGATGCCGACCAGGATGGCGATCAGCCCGGCGGCGAACAAGATGTTGCCCCACCAGTCGATCCGGGACCGGCGGCGCACGCCGATGTCGCGCAGCATGAAGTAGGCCCACACGGTGCCGAACACCCCGAACGGCACCGAGACCAGGAACACGTAATGCCAGTTGACCGGGCCGAGCAGGCCGCCGAGCAGCAGGCCGATGAACGAGCCCGCAATCGCCGCGATCGAGTTCATGCCCAGTGCGGTGCCGCGCTGGTTGGCCGGGAAGGCGTCGGTGAGGATCGCAGTTGAGTTGGCGAACAGGAAGGCGCCGCCGATGCCCTGCACGATGCGCCAGGTGATCAGCCACAGCGCGGCCGCGGTGCCGTGCATCCAGGTGGCGGCCAGCAGGACCGACGCCGCGGTGAAGACCGCGAAACCTACGTTGTACATCCGCACCCGGCCGAACATGTCGCCCAGCCGTCCGAACGAGACGACCAGCACCGCGGATACCACCAGGAAGCCCATGAACATCCACAGCAGGTAGCTGGTGTTCCCGGGGCTCAGCGGGTTGAGCCCGATGCCGCGGAAAATGTCGGGCAGCGCGATCAGCACGATGGACTGGTTGATGGTGGCCATCAGCACGCCCAGCGTGGTGTTCGACAGCGCGATCCACTTGTAGTGCGGCCCGATCGCCGGGGCCCGGCCGCCGCCCGGCGCCGCGCCGGTCACGCCGGCCTTGGCTGTCATAGCTGGTATGCCCCCAACTGCGGTTCCGCGGCAGCAGACAACTTGCTTGGCATCAACTAACTATACGCGCAACCACCGCGGGCGACGGTTCCTTCCCCAGGGCGATCAGCCGCCGCCCGTTCAGTCTAAAAAGTGCACTGGTCCGGGCGCCAGCTGGGGCCCGGGCGCCTGCGCGGCGCTGTCGCAGTGCCGGCTCCCCATACCGTGATCCTCATCGCGGCGATCAGCCGGCATTAACCTTAGCGCGGAGAATTTGTGCTTCACCTAAGGAAAAACGCCGGATCCGGCCCCTTTTCCAGCGTCAGGCACTTTTCTTAGGTGATCTTGAGCGGTAAGGCGGATCGATCGGCGACCAGCGATCTGGCATTCCGGGAAATGCAGGGGTTTGCCG
>JAFAPY010000250.1 GCA_019246795.1 Streptosporangiaceae bacterium
GCCGAGATGGCGCAACTGATCGTCGGTGATCCCGATGCTCCGACCGAGCATCACATGGTGAGGCACTCAATAGTGGCAGCCGTTGACCACCGCTGACGTCGTCCAGACAAGCTCGGTCTGCGGCCGGGTCAGGCCACCCTCCTTTCGCAGCGAGCGTACGAGTTCCACGAGCTTGCGCGACTGGGCGGGATGATTCGCCATCAGCCGGAGCGAGTTGAAGATCTCCCCGGTGACGTTGTCCCTGGTGTTCAGCAGGAAATCCCTGGCCTCAGTGGGCGTGCCGGGGTCGTCCTCCGACAACGCTGGAATGCGTGCCATCGCCGCCCCCCTCGTCCATCACCCGACGGTAGTGTAGATCGCCAGGGGCGTCGAGGGCCATCCCAAGACCAGGGTGAACTAACACCAGCTCGCGCGACCGAAGTCGACGTTGTCCGTTGCATGCCCGGAATCAACGCCTAACGGGACTGGGGGCTGGCGCAAGCGGCGGGCTGTCGGTATTGCCAGCGCGGCAACAGGCACGATACTCAGGACGTGCCTCCCAGCACCTGCGCGTGCTTGAAAACGCCGGGCTCGTCACCATCTCCCTGCGGAACGCGAGCAGGTCTACCGGCTGGAGACCGGGCGCCTGCACTCAGTCGCCGAGTCCTGGCTCCACCGCTTCAGGTGACCTCGTCACCATGCCCGACCCCGACCAGGCTCCGACTGCTGCCAAAACTGCTGCCAATACGGTGAACAGCTACAGACGCACCGCGACGCATATGGAACAGGCCCCGAGGCAGCAGACCCGGCTGGACAACGCTGGATGGCTTGCTCACTCCTACGGATCTGATGGCGGGCGGTCCTCCAACCCGGCCGCTGCCTCACCGCGGTCAGCTTCCGCCGCCCGGGCCTCCCGGTCAGCCAGGTCCCGCTCCCGATCAGCCTTGCTGGATTCATCATGCTCGTCGAAGAACTTCGCAGCACCCTGATGCATCTCAGTGGCCTGATTATGAACGGACGCCGCATGCTCATGTGCCCCGGTATGCCTACGCTGATGCTGCTCGTGCAGCCGCTCCCGGTCGGCTTCGACCTCATCGGCGAGTGCATCCAAGTCGCCGGGGTCGCCGATCGGCTTCTCTTTCACATCACCAAGTATGGCCCCCGCCGAGGCTGTTAGGGAGAAACCCATACACCACCTCAGCCGCCCGCCAGCGTCAGGAGCGCGCCCCTAGGGCTGGCCCTACATTAGCCCTACAGGGCTCGGGACAACCTGGGAAAATGCGGGACAGCCCAGGGCAGTCGACAGGGCCGCGGAACGGCTGAACCGCAGGCCAGAAGGCCAAAACCGCTGTCTCGACTAGGGGAGCCGACACTCTGATAAGGAAGAGGTCCGTGGTTCAAGTCCACGTAACCCCACCCAGGTCAGGACCCTATCCGAGGCCGTAGGACCCGTCATCGGGACCAGATGACAGCAGAAGTGACAGCAACGGTCAATCCGGGGTGGTCCCGAAAAGCGCGGTGAGCTTGCCAAGCGCCGCGCGTCGGCTGGCGTCATCGGCGGCGGTGTATATCTCCATCGTGACCGAGATGCGGGCATGGCCGAGAATCTCCATCGTGTCCCGGGGCGGGACGCCCAATTCTTTGAGCAAGGTGGCGGTTGTATGCCGCAAATCGTGTAACAAAGGCCGGGTACAGCGGGTTCCCGCGGGCGGCGTGCAGGAAGGCGCGGGCTTCGCTGGCGGACCATGGCTGCTGACGGGCCGGGCGTTCGGCAGGCAAGGTGGCCAGCCGGGCGACGTTGCGGGGGACCAGCTCCTCGCGCATGGCCCGGGTGAGCGCGGCTGCCAGCACGGTGCGCATGACGTGGACCTTGGCGATGGAGTCCCCGGCCGCCAGGCGGCTGTTCAGCCAGGACTGCACGGTTGCCACCGACAGCCGGTCCAGCCGGTGGCGTCCCAGGCCGGGCCGCAGGTACAGCCGGATGATCGTTTCGTACTTGGCGTAGGTGGTGGACCGGATCGCGGGGCGGGCGATGTTGTCCAGCCAGTAGTCAAGGCGCCCCGCTGCGCGGGCCGCGGGCCGACGCTAGCGCCCGGCCTCTGCCTTCCCCAGGCCCGGCCGGCGCGCGCCAACCCACGCTCAGGGGACACTGATCAACCGGGAGCGGCCCGGAGCGAAATGCAAGGGGTGCGGTCTTCCTCGTCGCCTGATTGTCCTGTTCGCGGCGACCGCGTCTAGGCCGCCCTGCGGGCGCCGCTTGGCGATCGGCTATGTCGAGCCCAGACCCGGCGCCATTTACGGGGGTTCGCGGCTGCGGGGAAGACGGGAGCAGAGCAGGATATTCCGGGGGCTGGGCTGGCGAGGATCAGGCGGAAGGATTTGCCAGTCCGAAGTGGTAGGCGTACCGGACGGCCTGGGCGCGGTCGCGGGCGCCGGTCTTGGCGAAGATCCGGTTGATGTGGGTTTTGACGGTGGCGTTGCTGACGAATAGGTGCTGCGCGATCTCGGCGTTCGACAGCCCGGCGGCGAGCAGGGTGAGCACTTCGGCTTCGCGTGTGGTCAGTCCGGCTGGCGGCTGGCTGGCGTCCGGTGCTGGCGGTTGCGGTGGTGCGGCTGCGACCGCGGCGACGAGCCGTTCTTGCACGAGCGGGTCCAGGTGGGTCTGCCCGGCGTGCACGGCCCGGATCGCCGCTTCGATCTGCTCGGCGCTGGCGTCCTTGGTCAGGTAGCCGCGGGCGCCCGCGCGCAGGGCCGGGAGGATCGTGTCCTGGTCGGCGTAGGTGGTCAGTACCAGCACCCGGGCGGAGGGCAGCCGGTCGCGCAGTTGGGCGGTTGCGGTGATGCCATCTGTGCCGGGCATGCGCAGGTCCATCAGGATGACGTCGGGGCGTTGCGCCTGTGCCAGCCGCACTGCTTCCTCCCCGTCGCGGGCCGACCCGGTGATCTGGACCCCATCGATCAGCCGGACCAGCATGGTCAGGCCCTCGCGGATCACACGCTGGTCGTCGGCGATCAGCACCCGGATGGGGTGCTGGCCGCTGGCCGAGCTCACGACGGTATCTCCAGTTCCACAAGCCAGCCGCCGTGGTGTGGGCCGCTGCGCGCGCTGCCGCCCGCCCGCTCCGCGCGTTCGCGCATCGATGCCAGGCCATGTCCGCCACCTGCGCTGGTTAGCAGCTCAGTTCCGGGCCCGGCCGCGGCTGCGGCGCCTTCGGCGGATGGGCACGGGCTGTTTTCCACCGTCAAGATGGTGCGGTCCGCCGCGTAGCATACGGTGACTGCGGCGGTGGCACCCGGCGCATACCGGGCGATGTTGGTCAGGGCCTCCTGCGCACCGCGGTAGATCGCTAGGTCTCCCTCGGCGGGAACCGGGCGCGGAGCTCCCTCGATCGCCAGGCTGATGTCGGTGCCGGTGTCGCGACGGAACTCTGCGATCAGCGCGGGTAGCTGGCTGACGGTGGGGAGCCGGTCACCGCGGAGCGCGCCGACAGCTTGCCGGGCTTCGGCAAGGCCCTCCTTGGCCAGTTCTGCCGACCGCCCGATCGCGGCGCGCAGCCCGGCGCTTGCTCCCTCGGTGTCGGCGAGCTTGCGTGCACCCTGCAACTGGATCGCCAATCCTGACAGCGCGTGCGCCAGGACGTCGTGCAGCTCACCGGCGATCCGGCCGCGTTCAGCCACCGCGGCGGCTGCCGCTTCGGCGTCCCGGGCATCTTGCAGCTGCGCCATCAGCAGCTCGGTCTGGTCCTGGCTTTGCCTGCTCCGCCTGATGAACCGGCCGATCACTGCCAGCAGCACGCAAAACAAGCTGACCGCGATAACCGGCTGCGCCGCCGGGTGCTGGGTCAGCGCGACGACTGCAGCCAGCGCCGCAGTGATCACCGCGCTGGCGACCACCGCTGGCCCAGCCGGAAGCCGGACGGCGGCGATCCACACGCCCAGCGAGGCGGCGAGCCCGGTTGCACCGTGCGGCTGCAATCCCGCCAGCGCCACCCCGCTGCCACCCAGCAGCCCGATCGCCACCGCCTGGGCGGCAAGACCGCGCTCGGCCCACCGCGGGTTCAGCGCGACCGCGGCGGTGAGGACAAAGACGGCGAGCGCTGCGGTGATTCCCAGCCGCACCCCGCTCAGGCCGGGTGCAGGATGGCCTTGCTCGGCCGATATCACCACTGCGGCGATGAACACCCAGCCCAGCGGCCGCATTTGCTGGCGCTGACGGCGGCTGCGTTCTGCTGCCCGGGACCGCGCTACGGTCACCCGCGCGGACTGTGGCACACCCCCGCCGAGCGGTCCACCCGGCTCTGCCGCTGCCTTCGCCATGGTAGGGACGTGACGGGTAAGGGCCGCCGCTGCCAGCCGTGCCCTCATGGTCACAGTGTGGCCCGCGGCGGGCCGGAAGGCCAGGTCAGGCATGCGCGCGGCTGCTGGCAGGAGCGGGGATAACCGGGACGGCAGCCAGCCTGCGGCTGCGGATGAACAGCACGGCCAGCCGCGTGAGCACATCGGCCAGCGCCATCATCACCAGCGCCGCCGCCCACGCCTGCGCACTCGTGATGTGGTGCGCGACGCTGAACCGGCCGATCGCCGGGCCAAGCCCGTGAGTGGCGCCGAAAACGAACGCCATCCTCGCGCCCACCCCGGACACCCACAGGCTCGCCGACACCCAGCCCGCGTGGCCGAGAACCTGACCGGCGCGGTCTCGCCGCAGGTGGGTGAACAGTCCGGACAAGCAGCCCATCACTGCACCGGCCGTCACGCAGGCCAGCTCCAGCAGCAGGTCATTGCCCCCGGTGGGCACCGACCGGAGGAAGAACACGGCGGCGGCACCAACTGCCAGCACTGGGCCAGCCAGCCCCCGCAGGTCCATCCGGTGCTCGCGGATCTGGCGGACCACCAGCAGGACGAGGATCGCGTTGATGATGTAAGCAGAGGTCGTATTCATGACCTTGAGCCTGCCGCCGCACACCTTTCAGCGCGTCGGCCCACAGACGGGGATGAGGGTTGATCCGCATCTCAACCCCTGGGTTGACGCAGCAGCAGCACATCACGAACTTGGCCGCGACTATGACGGCGGGCTCGCTGCCCTGATCGGTATGCAAGATGACGCCGGGCACCTGGCCGGCGCGCACCGCCACCGCCATGGCCAGCGCGCTGTAAGCCAGCTGGGCATCATGGTGCTCGCCGAGCGCGAACCCCAGCACCCGCCTCGAGGCCATACCCAAGACCGAGGCCAGGTACAGCCTGCCCTGATCTGTCCCGA
>JAFAPY010000255.1 GCA_019246795.1 Streptosporangiaceae bacterium
CCGGACACCAGCGACCTCGACCAGGAACTCAGGCGCGTCCGCCAGGATAAGACGGTCGCGCTGGGCAGGGAGGACTACGAGGACGCGGCGGTGCTGCGCGACAGGGAACGGCAGCTGCTCGCCGAGAAGGCCGAACGCGAGGAGGGATGGGCGGCGGCGCACCCGGATCTCGCCTCGCTCGCCGAACGGGTCGCCCAGCTTGGCGAGGAGACCGGGCGTCTTCGCGGCCTGCTCCGCCAGCACGGCATAGAACCCGAGGACGGCACCGGGGCCGCATTACCGCGGCCCCGGCACCGATTGCCGCTCCGCGCGGCGGGCTACCTGCTGGGCTGGTCGGCGATGTGGGCGCCCGGCCTGCCGAACAGCTCGGCCCGCTCCGGGGTGCGGCGCGAGTGCCAGAGCCCCAGCGCGGCCAGGACCAGCATGATCGCGCCGGCGATGTAGGCGATGATGAAGGCGATGAGCAGGATCTGGCCGATCTGCCAGAACGCGTAGGCGTTCAGCAGCAGCCCGCGCAGCGTGGTGCCGCGGAACACGGTGTCCACCTGGGCGGCCAGCTTCAGGTTGCCCGGCTGGGCCAGCGATTCGGCCGACAGCTGGGAGTAGGTCTTGCCGCCGCCGATCTCCTTCAGGTGCACGGCGATGAAGTTGTTGGCGTAGGTCTCGGCCTGCGCGCCGTTGGTCATCTGCTGGCCGGCGTACTGGCTCATCGCCGCCTCGTCGGCGGGCGGCAGCGCGGTGAGCTCCGGGCTGCCCTTGGCCGGGAAGACGATCTGCTGCTCGGTCAGCTGGGTGGTCACCTGGTTGTTGACGAACGTGTATCCCCAGGTCATCAGCGCGCCTGCCACGATCAGCACGACCGCGATCAGCAGCCCCGCGCCGCTGGCCAGCAGGTCGAACGTCCTTCTGCGCATTGTGTGAACCTCCTTATGGTGCCGTGCTGGCCAGCCTGCTCTGCCTGCCGCGGTGCGGCTAGCGCCGATAGGCACTGACGCGCGGGACCGTGGGCCGCACTTTCGGGACGGCACGGCAGGGACCAATGTCCCGGCATGGTGAGGCGATCGGACCCTGGCCGCACCGGCGGTGCCGTGCCAGCGTGGACCGGGCCGCCCGCGCGGACAGGTCGCGCGGGCAGGTGAGGAGAGACCGATGAGGCCACGGCGCAGGCTCCGGGATACCTGGCTGGCCAGGGGCGCCCGCGGACACCGGTTGGACCGCAACCCACTGCGGCGCAGGTCCGACCGGTTTGAGACCGCCGTGCTCGGCGTCCTGATTGCCGCGTTCCTCGCCGGAGCGCCGTTCGCCGTCCGCGCCGCCGGGAGGCTCACCTACGCCGTGTTCCTGCGGGAACAGCGGGCACAAAGCGCATGGCACCAGGTGCAGGCCACCCTGCTGCAGGCGGCGCCGCCCTGGAACGGCTACGCCAACGCGGCGGGAGCCGCCCCGGAGACACCGATCCGGTGGCGGGCGCCGGGCGGGCACCTGCGCACCGGATACATCTTCGTCCCCAGCGGCGCGGCGGGCAGCACCGTGCTCGTGTGGGTCAACCGGGCCGGCTGGCTCACCAATCCCCCGTTGCGGGGCTCTCAGGTCGCGGCCTGCGCTGACATGGCGGAAACGGCTGCCGTCACCGGTCTTGCCGTCGCGGCGATCATCGTCGGCTGGGCGGCCCGGCGGGCGCTGGACCGGCGCAGGATGGCCGCCTGGGATGCGGACTGGCTGGCAACCGGGCCGCGGTGGACGCCCCGGCGCTGACCGGCCGGCTCGCCGCCGAAGAGGCGGCGGCACGGCGCGGCAGCCTGGCAGGAAAGGACGGTGGAACCATGGCCGACGAGACCGTCGCAGCACCGGCGCCGACCCCGGGAGTGCTGGCCGGTGAGGCCAGCAGGTACCTTATCGCCACCGCGGCCCGGGCGCCTTCGGTGCACAACACCCAGCCGTGGCGGTTCCGGGTGGACGGCGACGCGATCGAGCTGTACTGCGATCCGCGCCGCCGGCTGCGTACCGATCCCGGCGGCCGGGAGATGCTGATCAGCTGCGGCGCTGCCCTGTTCGGGCTGCGGCTCGCGGTGCGGTCGCTGGGCTACCGGCCCGTGGTCAACCTGCTGCCCGAGCCGGGACGGCGCCGGCTGCTCGCCCGGGTCACGCTCGGCGCGGCCGAGCCGATGACCGCCGCTGACTACGAGATGCTCAAGGCGGTGCCGCACCGGCACACCCACCGCGGCGCGTTCGCCGCTGGCCCGCTGCCTGACGGGCTGCTGCCCCGGCTGCAGCACGACGCGCTGGCAGAAGGCGCCACGCTGGCCATCATCGACCGCGGCCTGGCCTACCAGCGGCTGGCCGATATCGTCGGCGCGACCGCCCGCACGGTGGACCTGGACCCGCGGGCCCGGGCCGAGCTACGCCGGTGGACCCGGCGAGTCGGCAGCGGCGCCCGCGACGGCGTCCCGGCGCGCGCATTCCCGGCCGTCGCGGCACAGCAGCCCGGCCGCCGGTCCGGGCGGTTGCGCCAGCGCGATTTCGACCTGGGCCGCGGTCTAGGGCTGCTGGAGCCGGCCGGGCGGGATGGCGGAGACCCTGCCGTCACCGCGGTGCTGCTGACGACCGGTGATGGCCGTGCCGACTGGCTGCAGGCAGGGCAGGCACTGAACCGGCTGCTGCTGCACGCCGCGAGCAGGTGGGTGTTCGCCAGCTTGTACACCCAGCCGCTGGAGATCCCGCCGATCCGCACGCTGATCCGGGAACGGCTGGCGCTGCCCGGCGCCCCGCAGGTGGTGCTGCAGCTCGGCGTCTCGCATACCGCCGATGCCACCGCCCGCCGCCCGCCCGCCGAGGTGACCGAGCAAGGCCCGCTGTCCTTACTTCAGGCAGGGCCGTCCTGACTCAGGCAGGGCGGATGCGGCGGCCGGTCACCCGCGACGGCACGATGCGCACGAACAGCTCCTTCTTGCCAGGTGCCATCGGCTCGACGCCCGCCTGCACCGCCGAGGCCCGCTCGGCCTCGGTAACGTGGTGTGCCGGCCCCTGGATGAGCACGCTCCACCCGACCCGTTCGGCCAGGTCGAAGTCGTCGATCTCGAATGCCACCTGGTATTCGGCGTTGGTGATCCCGGTGCGCAGGTCCTCATCCAGCGGGCTGTGCTCGGTGGTGCGGAACACCACCGCGCCGTTGAACCATCGGTAGTTCACCGGGAGCACCGCCAGGCCGAACCGGCTCTGGTACGCGATCCGGCCGATTCCGCCGGGCGAGATCAGCCGCAGGCTCTCGGCTTGGTCAAGCTGTTCGATCGTGCGGTCAGCCATACCGGATCCTTCCAGTGCCGCCTGGTCGCGTACTCACGACCCTAGCGCCCTGCCCCGTGGCCATGACCTTCAACCCGGCGGGAGCGGACCTTCGGCCCTGTCTTTGGTCGGTGTTGCGGAGGAGACTGGGACAACATGACAGAACAGCATGTCGGGGAGGGACGGACGGCCCGGCCCTCCCCGACGCCCGGCGCGGTTTACGCGCTGCTGGCGGACGGGAGCACGGCGGAGATCCGCCCGGCAGGCCCCGAGGACTTCGACGCGGTCAAGGCCATGCACGAGGCGATGTCTCCGGACAACGCATACTTGCGCTTCTTCAACCTCAGCCGGCTGGCGGCCGAGCGGGAGGCGCGCCGCATCTGCCTGGAGCAAGGGACGGGGACCGTGGCGCTGCTGGCGCTGGCCGATGATGAGCTGGCCGGCGTGGCCAGCTACAGCAGGGCGGGCGGCCAGTCCGGTCTGGCCGAGGTGGCGTTCGCGGTGGCGGACAACATGCACCACAAGGGAATCGCGACGCTGCTGCTGGAGCACCTGGTGTCGCGGGCGAGGCGGGACAACATCACCACGCTCACCGCCGAAACCTTGTCCGAGAACACCGCGATGCTGCGGGTGTTCACCGACGCCGGCCTGCCGGTGCACCGTCACACCGAGGACGGGGTGGTGGAGCTGACGATCCCGGTGCCCGGCCTGGTCGACGGCACCGACCTGGACACCTACCTCAACGCGGTGGCCGAGCGGGAGCGCCGTGCCGACGTGGCCAGCCTGCGCCACGTGCTGGCGCCGGAGTCGGTCGCGGTCATCGGCGCCAGTAGGCAGCGCGGCACGGTGGGCCGGGCGATCTGGGACAACATCCGCGCCGCCGGGTACCAGGGGGCGGTGTACCCGGTGAACCCGCATGCCCGGCAGATCGGCGGCGAGGCCGCCCTGGCCTCGCCGCTTCAGCTGCCCGAGCACGTCGACCTGGCGGTGATCGCGGTGCCCGCGGGGGCGGTGCTGGAGGCGGCCGAGCAGTGCGGCCGGCGCGGCGCGAGGTGCTTGGTGGTCATCACCTCCGGGCTGGATGCGGCGGCCCGCGCCGACCTGCTGGCCACCTGCCGCAGGCACGGGATGCGGCTGGTCGGCCCGAACTGCTTCGGCGTGGCGGTGCCCGGCATCGGCCTGGACGCCACGTTCGCCGCCGGCCATCCCAGGCGTGGCCGGGGTGGTGATGCAGTCGGGCGGCCTGGGCTTCGCGGCCGCGCAACAGCTGTCCCGGCTCGGCATCGGCATCTCCTCGCTGGTGTCGGTGGGCGACAAGCTGGATGTCTCCGGCAACGACCTGCTGATGTGGTGGCAGGCTGACGGGATCACCAGGCTGGCCGTGCTGTACATCGAGTCGTTCGGCAACCCGCGCAAGTTCGCGCGCACGGCACGCCACGTGGGTGCCCGGATGCCGGTGCTCGCCGTGGCGGCCGGGCGTTCGGTGGCCGGGCAGCGGGCGGCTGCCTCGCACACCGCGGCGGTCGCCACGCCGTGGGTCACCCGGGAAGCGCTGTTCGCCCAGGCGGGCGTGATTGCGGTGCCCGGCTTCGGCGAGGCGATCGAAACCGCCGCGGTGCTGGCCACCCAGCCCGTGCCCACGGGCGGCACGGTGGCGATCGTGTCCAACGTCGGCGGCGCCGGGGTGCTCGCGGCTGACGCCTGCACCGGCCTCGGCCTGACCGTGCATCAGCCGCACGGGCTGACCAGGCGCCGGCTCCGCGCGCTGATCCCCCCGTCCGGTGCCGTCGGCGGCCCGGTGGATACCACCGCGGCCATCTCCGCCGGCCAGTTCCGGCAGGTCCTCGAGCTCGCCGCGGCGGACGAACAGGTGGCCGCCATGATCGCGCTGGTGCTGCCCACCGCCGCGACCGGCGACCTCGTCGCGGCCATCCAGCATGCGGATATCCGGGTGCCGCTGGCCGCCGTGCTGCTCGACCAGGCCGAGTCGGTGCGGTTGCTGCCGGCGGTGAAGGACGACGGCCAGGCAGGGACACACCGCATACCTGCCTTCGGGTACCCGGAGACGGCGGCGGCCGCGCTGGCCCGGGCGGCCAGGTACGGAGCGTGGCGCACCGCGCCGCGCGGGGTCGTCCCGGAGTTCGGTGACATCGGCGCCGACGACGCGCACGCGCGGATCCGCTCGTTCCTCGGCAAGGCGCCGGGCGGCGGCTGGCTGCCGCCCGGGCAGGTCGCCGGGCTGCTGCGCTGCTACGGGATACCGCTGACCCCGCTGACCGGCGTGCGCAGCGAGGACGAAGCCGCCGCCGCCTTCGCGGCCGGCGGCGGGGTCCCAGTGGTGGCCAAGGCCGACGTGCCCGGGCTGGTGCACAAGACCAACGCAGGTGGGGTCGAGCTTGACCTGCGCACCGAGGCGGACGTGCGCGCCGCCTACCGCAGATTGGCCGAACGATTCGGCGCCAAGCTGGACCAGGTCTTGATGCAGGCGATGATCAGCGGCGGCACCGAGGTGATCGTCGGCGTGGCCGACGATCACGTGTTCGGCCCGCTGGTGATCTTCGGGCTGGGCGGGGTCGCCACCGAGGTGCTGGCCGACCATCAGGCGCGGCTCACGCCGCTGACCGACACCGACGCCGACGCGCTGATCCGGTCGGCCAAGTCCGCGCCGCTGCTGCTCGGGCACCGGGGCAGTCCCGCCGCCGATCTCGGCGCGCTGCGCGACGTGCTGCTGCGGGTCGCCCGGCTCGCCGACGACCTGCCGCAGGTCACCCAACTCGACCTCAACCCGGTCATCGCCAGGGCGGACGGGGCGTTCGTGGTCGACGCCAGGGTCAAGGTCGCGCCGTACCAGCCACAAGACCCGTTCCTGCGAAAACTGCGCTGATCCTGGCTCTTGCCGCCGGCGTCCGGCGTCAGGTGCCGGCCAGGATGTCATCGGTTGCGCGGTCCAGGCCGTCCAGGTCACGGACCACGTCCACCCGGTCGCAGAACTCCGCGTAGCGCGGCAGGTCACACCGGCCCAGCCGCCACATATTCCGCCGTTCCGGCGTCAGCCAGATGAGCCGCTTGCACCGCCTGGCGATCTCCTCGAAGGCCGGCAGGTTCGGGTCGTTGCCGTTCCCGCGCCCGTCGCCCAGGACGACCACCGTGGTCCGCCGGGTCACGATGTCGGGGAACTCCTCGCGGAACCGTCCCAGCGCGGCACCGTAGTCAGAGTCCGCGTCGGTGTCGAGCACGTCGCCGCCGAGCACCAGGTCCAGGGCCCGCTCGACCGGATGCTCGGAGAACAGGTCGGTGACCTCGACCGTGCCGGCCACGAACGCGAACGTGCGCACCTGCGCGAACAGGCGGTGCAGGCCATGCAGGAAATACAGGGTGAAGCGGGCGGTATGGCGCACCGACAGGCTCACGTCGGCGAGGACGACGAGGCGGGGCTTGTCCTGGCTGCGTACCACCGTCACCGGCCGGAACGGGATCCCGTCGAAGCGCATGTTGGCGCGCATGGTGCGCCCCGGGTCGACACGGCCGCGGCCGGCCACCACGCGCCGGTGCGTCAGGGCTCCGGGCATGGTCTTGGCCAGCCGGCGCAGGGTCTGTTCGAGCCGGTCACGTTCTGCCTCGCCCACCGCCGGCGTGCCGGTGCTCGCGGCTCGGTGACGCTCCGGTGACTCGACGGACCGGCGTTCCATGGCCGCCAGTGCCTCCAGGTGGCGCTTGAGCAGCTCGCCGAGGTTCGCGATCTCGGCGCCCGGCCCGCGGGCCAGCGCCGCCAGCGCCGGTGCCGGCACCTCGGCGTCGGGGTCCTCGAGCCAGTCAAGCAGCGCCTGCTCCTCGGCGACGGTGAGGCCAGCGTCGAGCCGGGTGCCGGGACTGTCGAGCAGCTTGCCTGGCATGCCCGCACTGCGCAGCCGGGAGGTATCGAGCTGGATGCGGGGGCTGGAGGAGGCCGTGCGGCCACGTTCCCTGGCGAGCACGATCTGGTCCGTCATCGACGCCAGGTCGATCTTGCTGGCCTCCTGGTGCAGGTTGTAGGAGGTGGCAAGGTCCTCCGGGCGGAAGTAGTCACGGATGTCCGCGGGCTTACCGTGTGAATGGCCCTGCTGCGGGGTCTGCGACAGCTCCGCCGAGATCGTGAACGACTCGGCGGTGCCCTGGTCGGCCAGGCCTTCGTGCCCGTGGGTGTGGCCGTGCCGGTCCGGCGCCGCGACCGGCTCGAGCCGGAAGTAGCGGTCGAACAGCTCGTCGAAGGTTTCCTGGTCGCGCCGGTCCTTGACCAGCGCTACCCGCAGCATGCACCGCAGGGTCTCCCGGTCGGCCAGGGCTCCGGGAACGGCGGCGGCGCGCATGGCGTCCAGCGCCTCGGTCACCGAGACGCGGACCCCGCGAAAGCGCAGCAGCCTCACGAACCGGTGCAGGCTGTGCTCCACGGCGGCCTACAGCGCCCGGCGCCGTGCCAGGGCCCTGCCGAACGAGCGGCTGCCCTGCCCGGCGGGCACGGCGCGGCTGCCGGATCCCACTGATGCCGCCGCTGTCGGCGCCCCGTAATAGTCCTGGTCGTGCCGTCCCGGGCGGTCCTTGGCGCCCCGCTCGGCCCGGGCATCCGCGTCGGGATCGGCGTCACCGCCGGGTGCGTGACCGTGCGGGAAACCGCCGGGGCCGTGATCATGGCGGTGCGGGTGGCCGTGTCCGGGGTCGTCGGCCAGCGCGGCGTTCGGGTCCAGCAGGGACGGCAGCGCGCCCAGCGCGCGCTGGACGTCGCGCGAGTACTTGATCACCACGGACACCGTGTCGGCGAGGACCTGCGGGGCTATGTCCTCCACTCCGAGCACCGCCAGCGTCCTGGCCCAGTCCACCGTCTCGGAGATGCTGGGCGCCTTGCGGAGGCCGAGCCCGCGCAGCCCGCGGACGACCTGGACGAGGCGCTGCTCGGCCGCTTCGGGCAGGCCGGTCTGCTTGCTCCTGAGGATCTCCATCTCGCGTCCGGCGCTCGGATAATCGAGGAACAGGTGCAGGCAGCGTCGCTTGAGGGCGGCCGACAGGTCGCGGGTGTTGTTGGAGGTGAGGATGACGCATGGCGGGTGGCGGGCCACGAACGTGCCTATCTCCGGCACGGATACCTGGTACTCGGCGAGCGTTTCGAGCAGGACCGCCTCCAGGGCCTCGTCCGCGCGGTCCACCTCGTCGATGAGCAGCACCACGGGGTCCGGCGAGTGCACCGCCTCCAGCAGCGGGCGCGGGGCCAGGAAGCGCTCGGAGAAGAAGGCGCTCTCCTGCTGCGCGACCCGCTCGATCGCGGTGTGCAGGTCGGGGGCGTCCTCCAGCAGCTGGCCGATCTTCTCCCGCAGGATCTGGGTGTACAGCAGCTGCTTGCCGTAGTCCCATTCGTACAGGGCCTTGGTGTCGTCCTGGCCCTCGTAGCACTGCAGCCGCAGCAGCCGCCGGCCGGTGGCCGCGGACACGGCCTTGGCCAGTCCGGTCTTGCCGACCCCCACGGGGCCCTCGACCAGCAGGGGCTTGTCCAGCCGCGCCTGGACGAACACCGCCGTGGCCAGCTGCCGGTCGGCGATGTACCCGTAGTCGGCAAGGGCGCCGATGACATCGTCGACGGTGTCGAAGTACGGCATTCGCCCTCCATGTCGCGCCCAGCGTTCGGCCCGGTGCGCCAGCACCGGGCCGAACGGCTGCGGCAGGCTCTCAGCTGAGGAGATCATCCAGGTCGCCGTTCATGCAATGGTCCACGACCGGGCGGACGGTGTCGGACGTGCACTCCTTGGCGTTGCCCGGGGTGCAGGCGTCGCCGAGGACGTGGTTGGTAATCCGGTCGATGTCCTGGTCATTCCCGTGGATCACCGGCGAGTTCTCATAGAACTTGGTCGGGCCCTTGCCGAGCCTGTTCTTGGAGTAGGTGTCCTGCTTGACGTCGGTGAACTTCTCCGGGATGCCCACGTC
>JAFAPY010000299.1 GCA_019246795.1 Streptosporangiaceae bacterium
CGGCGACGCCGGCCCCGACGGTAAGCCCCCGGCGGTCCTGTTCTGCGACAACGAGACCAACACCAGGCGGCTGTTCGGATCGGAGCCGATCACGCCGTACCCGAAGGACGGCATCAACGACCACGTGGTGGCCGGCGCGCCCACCGTTAACCCCGAGCGCGCCGGCACCAAGTGCGCGTTCTGGTACCAGGTCACCGTGCCGCCCGGCGGGACGGCCGAGCTGCGGCTGCGGCTGCGGCCGACCGGCAAGGCGGGCGGCCGAACACAGGAAGCGGCGTTCGGCGCCGGTTTCGACCGGGTGATGACGGGACGGCGGGCCGAGGCCGACGAGTTCTACGCCGAGCTGACGCCGCGGACGGCCAGCGCGGATGAGGCGCTGGTGATGCGCCAGGCGTTCGCCGGGATGCTGTGGAGCAAGCAGCTGTTCTACTACGACGTCAAGCGCTGGCTGGACGGCGACCCGGCCCAGCCGCCGCCGCCACCGGAACGGCGCAACGGGCGCAACGCCCGGTGGCGGAACTTCGATGCCTTCGACATCATGTCGATGCCGGACAAGTGGGAGTACCCCTGGTTCGCCGCCTGGGACCTGGCGTTCCACTGCGTGGCGCTGGCGCACGTGGACCCGGCGTTCGCCAAGTACCAGCTGATCCTGCTGTGCCGGGAGTGGTTCCAGCACCCGAACGGGGCGCTGCCCGCGTACGAGTGGGACTTCTCCGACGTGAACCCGCCGGTGCAGGCGTGGGCAGCGCTGGAGGTGTTCGCGATCGACGGAGGCCGCGACATCGAGTTCCTGTCCCGGGTCTTCGACAAGCTGCTGGTCAACTTCGCCTGGTGGGTCAACCTGGAGGACCGCGAGGGCAACAACGTGTTCGAGGGCGGCTTCCTCGGCCTGGACAACATCGGCCCGCTGGACCGGTCGCACCTGCCGGTCGGCGGCACCCTGGAGCAGTCCGACGCGACCGGCTGGATGGGCTGCTACGCGATCGCCATGGGCGGCATCGCCATGGTGCTGAACCGGTCCGGGCAGCGGCCGGCGTCGGATCTCGTGCTGAAGTTCCTGGAGCACTTCGCCGCCATCCGCGACGCCCTGGCGGCCCAGGGCCTGTGGGACGAGGCCGACGGGCTGTACTACGACAGGCTCGTGACGCCGTCCGGGTACGCCGTGCCGGTCAAGGTCCGCTCGATGGTGGGCATCATCCCGGCGCTGGCGGCCTTCGTCGTCGAAGAGAACGACATGCGGCGCTCGCTCATGGCCGGGAAGCAGTTCGCCGACCTGCTGGCCCGCGAGGGCTTCGACGACCCGGGGAAACTGCGGGAACGCGGCGTACTGCGCGGCCAGCCCGGCGGTCAGCGCATGCTGTTCAGCCTTGCCGGGCCGGACCGGCTGGAGCGGCTGTTCGCCAAGCTGTTCGACGAGAACGAGTTCCTGTCCCCGCACGGCCTGCGGGCACTGTCCGCCTACCACCGCGAGCACCCCTACGCGATCGACGTCGAGGGCGTGCAGGCGAGCATCGATTATGAGCCCGCCGAGTCCACCACGCCGATGTTCGGCGGGAACTCCAACTGGCGCGGCCCGATCTGGTTCCCGCTGAACTACCTGATGATCTCCGTGCTGGAGCGCTACCACCGGTTCTACGGCAGCGACTTCACCGTCGAGTACCCGGCCGGGTCGGGCAGGCAGCTCACGCTGGACACGGTGGCCGCCGACCTGTCCGACCGGCTCATCTCGATCTTCACCAACGGCCCGGACGGCCGCCGGCCCTGCTTCGGCGGTACCGAGCTGATGCAGACCGACCCGGCGTGGCATGACAACCTGATCTTCAGCGAGTACTTCCACGGCGACAACGGCGCCGCGATCGGCGCCTTCCACCAGACCGGCTGGACCGGCGTGATCGCCGACGTGATCCGCCGCCGGCACGGCGAGGTCGACGCCGTCGGAGACGTCATCCGCCGGATCGAGGCGGAGACCAAGGAGTCACGGCCATGACCGCCGACCCAGACCGTGCCGCGGGCGCGCTGCCCGGAAGCCGGTTCCCGCTGGGAGCGACGGTCACCGAGACCGGGACGAACTTCGCCGTGGCATCCACCGTGGCCGACGGGATGCTGCTGTGTCTGTTCGACAAGGCAGGCGCCGAGACCCAGATTCCCATGCCTGACCGCGACGCCGACGTCTGGCACGTCTTCGTGCCGGGAATCGGGGCGGGGCAGCGCTACGGGTACCGCGCGACCGGCCCGTACGACCCGGCCCAGGGCATCCGCTGCAACCCGGCCAAGCTGCTGCTTGACCCCTATGTGCGGGCGCTGACCGGCACGGTCAGGTTCGGGCCGGAGGTCTACGGATATGCCGAGGGCAACCCCGACGCGCCCAGCGAGACCGACTCCGCGGCCAGCGTGCCGCGGAGCCTGGTCACAGCCGATGAGCCGCCCCGGCGGGCCGGCGCCCGGCTGGCGCGCCCGTACCAGGACACGATCATCTATGAGGTGCACGTCAAGGGCTTCACCATGCGCCACCCTGACGTGCCGCCCGAACTGCGCGGCACCTACGCCGGCCTCGCCCACGAGGCGGGCGTCGCCCACCTGCTCGGCCTCGGCGTGACCGCCGTGGAACTGCTGCCGGTGCACGAGAGCATCCCGGAGCCGTTCCTGGTCCAGCGCGGGCTGACCAACTACTGGGGCTACAACACGATCGGCTACTTCGCGCCGCACCAGGGCTATTCCGCCGCGGTCCGCGCGGGCGGCCCCGGCGGCCAGGTCGCGGAGTTCAAGGCGATGGTGGACACCCTGCACGCGGCCGGGATCGAGGTCCTGCTCGACGTGGTCTTCAACCACACCGCCGAAGGCAGCCACCTCGGCCCGACGTTCTGCTTCCGGGGCCTGGACAACCCGGCGTACTACCGGCTGGACCCCGGCGACCTGCGCTACTACCAGGACACGACCGGCTGCGGCAACTCGCTCAACGTCGGCGATCCCATCACGCTGCAGCTGATCATGGACTCGCTGCGTTACTGGGTGACCGAGATGGGCGTCGACGGGTTCCGCTTCGACCTGGCACCGACCCTGGCCCGCCAGGAAGGCGAGTTCGAGAAACGCTCGGCGTTCTTCGACCTGGTCTCCCAGGACCCGGTGGTCTCGCGAGCGAAGCTGATCGCCGAGCCATGGGACGTCGGGCAGATGGACAGCTACGAACTGGGCCGGTTCCCGCCGGTCTGGCGGGAGTGGAACGGCAGGTACCGGGACACCATGCGGGACTTCTGGCGCAGCCACCCGGTCGGCATCGGCGAGTTCGCCAACCGGTTTGCCGGGTCGGCGGACATGTACGGCCGTGCCCACCGCCGCCCGACCGCCTCGGTCAACCTGATCACGGTCCACGACGGCTTCACCCTGCGCGACCTGGTCTGCTACGACGCCAAGCACAACGAGGCCAACGGGGAGGGCAACCGCGACGGGACCGACGACAACCGCTCGTGGAACTGCGGCGTGGAGGGCCCGACCGACGATCCCGCGGTGCTGGCGCTGCGGGAACGCCAGTCCCGGGCGATGCTGGCCACGCTGCTGCTGTCGTTCGGCATCCCGATGCTGCTCGGCGGGGACGAGATGGGCCGCACCCAGCGGGGCAACAACAACGCCTACTGCCAGGACAACGAGATCACCTGGTTCGACTGGTCCA
>JAFAPY010000302.1 GCA_019246795.1 Streptosporangiaceae bacterium
AGCTGGCCCCTGGCCCTGCGCACCGGCTCTGCTGCGTGCAGCTCGGCCGGGCGCATCAGCTTCAGGCCGGCCAGCACCGCCCCGTAGGACGCGGCATTGATCAGGAAGGTCACCGGCGTTCCCGCGACGCTGATGACCAGCCCGGCGACGGCAGGCCCGAGGATCCGGGCCAGGTTGAACACCGCGCTGTTCAGCGCGATGGCGTTCGGCACCGCGTCCTTGCCCACCATCTCGGCGGCGAATGCCTGCCTGGTCGGGTTGTCCACGGCGGTGACCATGCCGAGGGCCAGCGCGAGCAGGTACACCTGCCAGATACGCACGGCCCCGGTCAGCGCGAGGATGCCGAGGATCGCCGCCAGGGCGCCCATCAGCGCCTGGGTGACCATGAGGATGGCCCGCTTGGGATAGCGGTCGGCGATCACGCCGCCCCACGGGCTCGCCAGCATCGGCAGGAACTGCAGCCCGGTGGTGATGCCCAGCGCGGTGCCGCTGCCATGGGTCAGCTCGAGCACCAGCCAGTCCTGGGCCACCCGCTGCATCCAGCTCCCGGTGTTGGAGACCACCTGGCCGGCCGCGAACAGCCGGTAGTTGCGGTTGCCCAGCGAGCGGAACGTCCTGCTGGCTGTCAGCAGCCGCGCTGCCGCGCGCAGTCCGGCGGCCTGCCTGCGGCCCGCGGGCGCCGGGGCGGTCAGGACCGGCTGAGCTGCTCCGTCAGGCGCGCCGCGCGGGCCAGCAAGCCGCGTTCCGCCAGAACGGCGATGACTGTGGTCATGGACAGCGAAGCGGTCGCTTTCGTTAGCCTTGCTCATTATCTTAGCTAACGTTGTCCGGGCTGCTGGTAATCCGCCAGACCAGCTCAGCCCGCGGTCACCGGCGCCCCTGGCGCCCCGGTCACCGCGACCGGTATGCCCTCTCGATCTGAACCGGATCACCAGGCAATGGTGGTGATTCCGTCGGAGAACTCCAGCGCGCTGCCGGGTGCTCCCAGCAGGACCAGCTTGCCTGCGCTGATCCAGCCCGCCTCGGAGCCGGACACCACGATGACATGCTGGCCCGAGCCGTCCTGGGTGAAGGTGGTAAAGCCCGAGTTCCTCTCCGGGGGAGACTCGTAGAGGACACGGTAGCGCCCTGAGGGGAGCGCGATCCGCAGCAGTACATAGCGGTAGCCATGCGCGGTCTGCTGCACCTCGGCCGCCGTGAGGCTCTTCCCGTCCGGGCTGATCAGCGCCTCCTCCACGCTGAAGTCGTACTTCTGCGGCTCGCTCCAGAGCACGTGGCTGTGCGCCTGCAGCGAACCGCCGCCGCTGGTCGTGTCGAGTGCGGCCACTGCCATGGAGAGCTGCGGGCCGGACGGGTTGGGCGGCCACACGTAGCTGACCGCCAGCGTGCGCCCGTCTGCCATCCACGACACCTCATGGGGAGTGATCGAGGTCCCGGCGGGAGCCGGCGGCATGTACAGGGTCTGCCACGTGCGGAGCTTCCCGGTGGCGAGGTCGATGACGCTGATGGCGGCGCCTGAGACTTCCCCGCCCGCGCAGGCCCCCCCGGGTCCCACGAAGTTCCCGCCGGCGGCGTTGAACGCGATGCGGGAACCGTCCGGCGAGGCGGCGATCGGGCCGACCAGCCCCGCGACGGGCGGCCCGACCACGGTAAGGCGCCCGGCCCGGCCCTGGTCGTTGATGGCGAACCTGAAGAACCGTGTCTCATGCGCGGCGAAGGAGATGCCGCTGGCTCCCGCCTGGGCCGGACATCTCTTGGCGCTGAACGCCGCCGCGAAGAAGGTGCGGTCGTCGGCGGTCGCCGAGATCCCTCCGGTCAGCAGCCAGCCGGCTGGCAACGGCACCACCGCGGTGATCGCGCAGTCGCTGGTGCGGCGTACCTGCAGCTGAATCTGACGGGCCGCCACGTCAGTCGTCACATAGAACCGTGGCATGGCCGTTCCCGGTCCGGCCGCCGGAAGCGGCTCGCAGATCGAGAACCGCGGGTACGCAGGCTGGCTGGCGGGCGAGGACGTTCGGGTGAGGTTCGTGGTAAGCAATACCGAGGCTGCGATGACCGCGACCACGCACGCCGCGGCGGCCAGCGGGATCAGCCATGCCCTCGCGCGCCTGAGCCTGCCGGGCCGCTGCGGAACGGGGGTGATGACCGGGGCAGCATCGCATTCGGCCATGACGTCTGCCGCGGCGGTGAGGGCGCCCCTGAGCCGCTCCGCGGTGCGGGCCAGTTCATCCTGGGTGATCATCAGATCTCCTTCAGGGCGCGCGCCAGCGCAGCCAGGCCTCGCGCGGCTGTGGACTTGACGGTGCCGGTGCTGATGCCGAGCGTGACGGCGATCTCCGCCTCGGACAGCTCGGCGTAGTAGCGGAGCACGAGGACTTCGCGGCGGCGCGCGGGCAGCCGGGCCAGCGCCGCCAGCATCTGTCTGCGGTCCTCGGACAGCAGCATTGCCTCCTCGGCGGACAGCGGCGGGTAGGGCTCATCCTTGTCGGCATGACGGCGGATCAGCCGGCGGCGGCGCAGCACCGACCGGCAGCCGTTGACCACCGCGCCGCGCAGGTACGGCAACGGATCATCCAGATCGGCGATCCGGTTCCTGCGCTCGTGCATCCGGAGGAACACGTCCTGCACGACATCCTCGGCGGCCGCCCGGTCACCGAGGATGAACGCGCCCAGCCGGATCAGCTCCGACCGGCGGCACCGGAACACTTCGGCGAGGCTCTCCGCGGCAGATCCGCTCGGCTTCATGCACACCACACGAACGGGATGGCTTGTTGGTTGCCCGGGGAAGACTTCGGGCTTTGTCCTCCACCCTGCTTACCCGAAGCGGGAGACTTGTAGCGGATCTGCGCTTGCACTGCGTGAGGCGCCGTTGCACCGACGACGGGACCGGACCCTGGCTCTGCGGACGGTCAGGCGCGGGAAGCAAGGCGGGCGCGCAGCCGCCACAGGGCGTGGCCGGTGAGCAGCAGGCGGGCCATCCGCGCGGCCCGGGTCAGCCACGGCGCTCCGGCCAGCAGCGGCACCGCCTCGATCCAGGCGTGGCGCCGCCACAGCCGCCGGGCCAGCCACACCAGGCCACCCACGGCGGCCACGCCGACGGCGAGGGCCGCCAGCAGTACGCCCACCACCACGCCGAGCAGGCCGCCATGCGCCAGGAAAGCGGTGATCAGCAGGGCAAGAACCAGGAGGCATCCAGCGGTCGCGACGCCGAACACCAGCATGATCCGGCGGGCCGCCCCGGCCATCGCGGCGCGCATCTCCGCCACGTTGAGCGGGTAACCGCCCGGGTAGCTGCCCCACGGCGCCCCCGGCGGGATCACCAGTCCCTCGTGCGGCAGGCTATCGGTCACCGTGCCCAGCTCCCGGGCGGTCCGCGCCCGGTACACCGCGTCCAGCCGCTCCCGGAACTCATCCAGGGAAAGCCGGCCCGCCGCGTAGTGCTCGCGCAGCAGGGCGACCGCCGCGTCCTGCTCCGCGTCCGTCACTATCGCGCCGTACCTCACCACGAGACCCTCCCGTCCGCTCCTCGGCGTCCCCCAGGAGCTGATGCTGACACGATATGTCGCGTACAGGCCGACGGCAAATGGCCAGCGGATGTCGGGTGAGGATCCTCCCGACAGCGCCGCTCTCACCCGCGCTCGGTATCACTCGTTGAACTTCAACCCGTAGAAGGAGCACCACCGAGGCTATGAGAAGTGCCGGTCAGCAACCGGTCGCTGCGAGCAACACCCGGCATGTCTGGGACATCCGCGCAGATGGAAGCCGGACCACACGCCGCCGGAACGTATCCCTAGGCAGCGTGTGCAGGTTGTCGAAGTTCGCGACGCAGCGCGTCGGCACCCCGTCGTCATCCGGCGTTAGTTCCAGTTCAGAAACCAGGCCGCGGACGGTTCGCGTGAGCGCAGCTACCACCACAGCGCCGATCCGGTCCGCTACCGGGTCGCGAGTCAGGACGAGCACCGGCCGGTCGCCGCCGGGTGTGGCGGCGAACCAGATCTCACCCCGCCGCATTGGCCCAGTCTGTCCAGTCCTCTGCCGGGCCCCAGTCAGCGATGTCCGACAACGCGCGTTCCCCTTCGTCCAGTGGACGCCGCTGCCAGGTCGCGGCGTCGTTCTCGCTCGCGAGACGGTTCAGCTGGCGGCGGAGAGCATCGCGCAGCAACTCGGACCGATCGACACCCAGACGGTCGGCCCATTCCTGCGCTTGCCGCGCTTCTGCCTCCCCGACCCGGAAGCTCAGCATCGTCATACATCGACGATAGCGCGTATGACACGAGCGGGCAACACCGCGGAGCGTCTTACTCCGGCGTGCGCGCTGAGTACGCACCCGCGTCGATGTCCTCGATGAGAGTCGGGCCTTCGGGTGCCCAGCCGAGAAGTTCCCGTGTCGCGATGCTGGTCGCCGCGAGGTCCATGCCGAAGAAGGTGCCGATCCAGCCGAAATGACCCTGGACGTCTTCAGGGGCGATCGACGTGACGGGCAGGCCGCAGGCGCGGCCGATGGCCTCCGCGATGTCGCGGGTGGGTATGCCGTCTTCCGCGACGGCATGCAGGCGGGCGCCGGCCGGAGCCTTCGCGAGTCCCAGGGCGACAAGGCGCGCGGCATCGGAGCGGTGCACGGCCGCCCACCGGTTGGTCCCGTCTCCCGGGTAACCGGAGACGCCCTTTGCGCGGGCCACCGCGGTGATCGCCGCGATGAACCCGTGGTCGCCAGGTCCGTGCACGGTGGGCGCAAAGCGCAGGCTTACGGTGTGCACACCGCGGCCGGTGAACTCCAGCGCGAGATTCTCGCTGCCCCCGCGCGGCGAGTCCGGGCCATGCAACGGGGACACGTCGTCCTCGGTGGCAGGCCTGCCGTGGGTGAGGGCGGCGACGCCCGAGGCGAGCAGGAAGGGGCGGTTGGTGCCGTCGAGCGCATCGCCTATGGCCTGGACGGCGGCTCGCTCGGCTGTGTTCGAGGCAGCCGGGTTGGACCAGTCGTGCTTGTTCGCCAGATGGATGACGGCTTCGGCGGCCTCGGCGCCAGCCCGGATGCTCGCAAGATCGTCGAGGTCACCGCGGCGGACGCGCGCTCCCTTTGCCTGCAGGGCAGCGGCGGAAGCGTCGGACCTGGCGAGCCCGGTGACCTCATGCCCGGCGGCAAGGAGTTCATCGACGGTGGCGGAACCGATCCATCCCGAGGCTCCGGTGACGAAAACGCGCATGGCGCTGTCTCCCTTCGGCTCCGTCACTGGCGGAGCGGCCGATATGGTGATGTCAGTAACTGATGTCAGCCACAGACATCACCATACACCCATACGGCAGTCGCTGTCATCACTAGACTGGGCACCATGGTGCGCTGGGAGCCGGGTGCGAGAGAGCGCCTTCAGGCAGCGGCACTCGAACTGTTCGCCACCCGTGGGTTCGAGCAGGTGACCGCCGCGGAGATCGCGCAAGCCGTCGGCTTGACCGAGCGCACCTTCTTCCGGCACTTCAGCGACAAGCGCGAGGTGCTGTTCTACGGGCAGCAACAGTTCCTCCAGGCGTTCGCCGAAGGGGTGGACGCCGCGGCGCCTGACGCATCCCCGCTCGAGGTCATCGCCTCCGCGCTTCACGCGGCGGCATTGCTGTTCCCCGACGAACGCCGCCCGTACTCCCGCATGCGGCAGTCCGTGATCGACCAGAACCCCGCGCTGCGGGAACGCGAACTGCACAAACTCGCGGGCCTCGCCGCCACGGTCGCCCAGGCCCTGCGCGCGCGAGGCATCGGCGAGCCGGCGGCCACCCTGGCGGCGCAGTCCGGCGCCACCGTGTTCGGGATCGCGTTCGCGCAGTGGATCCGCGAAGGCGAAACGCGGTCCCTTTCCGACATCGCCTCGGACGTACTCCACGAACTGCTCAACCTAACCGGAACGGCAACCGGGTCACCGAACTTACCGGTCGTGGGCACCGCATACGAGCCGGCCCTCGTCGGTCGGCGCCGGCAGTCAGGCGGGGTCTGCGGTCTTCGTGATCTCCGGGGAAGGAGGATGGACGTGGCTTGCTCCTGGTACTTCGCCGGTGACGGCGGCCAGGCGTTCACCCTTCTTCTTCTGGCGCGTTCCGTAGGCGACTGTCCATGCCGACATGATGCCCGCGACCAGGAACGGCGTGACCTTGGAACTGGCCAGAGCTGTCCCGGTCGAGGTGTTATAGACGATAACGATCCGGATGGCGGCTTCGAGGAGAAACGCAATGCCCCACACGGCCGTGATGACCCGGAATACGTGCCGGTAGCCCTCATATTGCCACAGCCTGGTCATCTCGCGGCCTTTCGCGGTGTCCGGCCCTGTGAACTCCAGGACAACGCTGAAGATCAGCGGGCGCCGTGCCCACAGCGAGCCCAGGCAGACCACGCCGAAGACGGCCGTGGGCACCGATCCCTCGGCCAGCACGAGCCTGGCACTGTGGCTGACCAGCCCGAGCACCGTGCCTATGAGGATCCCGGCTAGGACCACGGCGCCGACCACGTCAAGCCGACGGTGCTGGATGACGCCGATGGCCACGCCTGCAGCGGGGAACACCCCGCTGAGCAGCAGAGCCGCCACGGCAGTCATGCCGGCGGAGCGCAGCAGGCTGTAGGCCGCAAGCGGGGCGGCGATGTCGAAGATCACGATCATCGCGATCGAGCGGAGTCGGCCTCCTGCCGCCGGGCCGGTTCCTGCGGTTGGCCTGGCCTCGCGGGTTGTGTCCACGGCAAAGGGCCTTTCGTGGTGTCCCGCGGACCTCGGCCCTTGGCTGGCCGGGGCTTGGTTCCTTCGCTCAGCCAGATGACCTGTCCGCGCTCTCCGCTGTCTTCGCCAGTAGCATAGGTCGAAACGACCTATGCGGCAAGGTAGATTGCGTGTCATGGCCGGACGTCAGCTGACCTCGTTCGAGCACATACTGCTGGGCTTGATCTGCCTGTCGCCGTCGTCCGGCTACGACCTGAAGCGGATCATGGCGGCTACGCCAATGGGCGTTTACCAGCCCAGCTCCGGTGCGCTGTATCCGGCGTTGCGCCGCCTGGAGCTGAAAGGCCTGGTTCGTACACATGCCCCGGACCGCGATGGCGAGTCAGCCCGCCCTCGCCGCGTATATGAGTCGACGCAGGCCGGCCGGGCAGCCCACGTGAGCTGGCTCCGCACGCCCGTAGAACCAGCCACGGTCTCGCGGGACCTCGGCCTGCACCTCATGCGCTTCGTGATGATGGAACACACGTTCCTTCCCGAAGAGGTACTCGCGTTCCTGGACAACCTCAAAGACGCGCTCGCGGCGTTCACCGCGGAGCTGGAGCGATACACGACGGTCACCCGCTTCGAAGGCCGCCACCCGCGCCTTGCCCTCGGTCACGGGCTGGCGGTCCACCGCGCCAGCCTTCGCTGGGCCGAGGAGACTGCTGCAGTCCTCTCGGCTGCGCCCATGCCCTCTCCGTAGGCGGTCAGCCCGAGTTGTCCGTGCCTGATCCACTTGAGCAGTGACGGCTATCGGCGGCCCAGCCGACCACGCCGACTATGTGCAGTACCAGTACCCGAGCGAAGGGCTGCTCCTGGTACTGCGGATAGCGCCCTGCTAGCCGGGCGGCAAAGGCCGCCGCCCGGCCAGCGGCGGTGTCGCCCTGCCAGCGCAGCTCGGCTCGTACCCACCACAGCCGTGACCAGTCGCTAGGGTCCCAGTGCTCGACCAGCAGTGCCGCCCGCGGATCCGCCTCCAGGTTCCGCTCCCGCTGTAGTCGTAGCGACGCCTTCGGCTTGACCCGGTCGATGGGCACGCCCAGGTAGCCGTCGTCGTCCACCGCGTACGCGACGGGCACGGCGTCTACTCCCCGCTCGGGCTGCACGGTGCACAGGATCCCGTGGTCGTGCGACGCAAGCCTTGCCCGCGCCTCGTGATCTGCGAGCCTCATTGCAGTAGATCTGTAGCTATGGACATGCGGTCTGTGTCATAACCCTTCGCGGCGTGGTGAGGAGTGATTTCCGCGGTGTGATGATAGTTCGTCGAGGGCCGGTGTCGACGGGGGGTTTATCCGTGCGGGGGTCACCGACTTCGGCAACCTGCTCCGCGACCTGCCGAACTTCCGTGACATGGTACCGTCAAGGAACTCGAAGATCTCACCAGCCGCGCAGACGCTCGACGACCTCAAGCGGCTGAAGGAGGAGATCATGCCGAAGGTCGAGGCCATGTAACTCCGCAGCGCTATAGGCGGGTGACCCCGCTTACATCGGCGGGCTGGCCCAACGCCATGCCTGTATCCTGTTCCATCCCGCGCCCGGTGAGCTCAGCTCAGGTTGCGCAGCATGGGCAGCACGTCCTCGGCGAATTGAGCAAGGAAGCGCTCTTGGTCATGGCCCGGGCCGTGGACGACGAGGTGTCGGAAGCCGATGTCGATGTAGGGGCGAATCTGCGCCACGGCTTCCTCGGGCTCGGATGCGACGATCCAGCGCCTGGCGACCTGCTCGATCGGCAGTTCGTCGCTCAGCCGCTCCATCTCCACGGCACTGCTGACGGTGTGCTTCTGCTCCGCGGTCAGCGAAAGTGGCGCCCAGAACCTGGTGTTTTCCAGCGCCCGGGCCGGTTCGCGGTCATAGGACAACTTGACCTCGAGCATACGGTCGATCGCGTTCGCATCGCGCCCGGCCTGCTGAGCACCGTCGTGCATTGCCGGGAGGAGGCTGTCGGAGTAAAGTTCCATGCCCTTACCGGACGTGCAGATGAGCCCATCTGCGGAGCGCCCGGCATACCTCGCGGCCACCGGGCCACCTGCTGCTATATATACAGGGACCGGGACCTGGGGGCGATCATAGATCGCCGCCTCGACAGTATGATAGAACTGGCCATCAAAATTAAGTGTTTCACCCGCCCAAAGCTTCCGGATCAGCGTAATCGCCTCGCGCAGCCGGGCAAGCCGCTCCTTGAACTCCGGCCACTCCATCCCCGACACGGCGATCTCATTGAGAGCCTCTCCCGTGCCGACACCGAGGATGATGCGACCGGGATACAGCAGCCCCATTGTCGCGAACGCCTGCGCAATGACCGCCGGATTATGACGGAATGTAGGGGTCAGCACCGAGGTGCCCAGCAGGACGCGCTTGGTGCGCTCGCCGACCGCCGCCATCCACGACAACGAGTACGGCGCATGGCCGCCCTCATGACGCCATGGCAGGAAATGGTCGGAGACCATCACGCTGTCCAGGCCGACCTCCTCTGCCCGCACTGCGTACTCCACCAGCTCACGTGGCCCGAACTGTTCCGCCGATGCCTTATATCCGATGCGTATGCTCATGTCTGCTCCCGGTGTCTCGGATACTGTGCAGGTCGGTACGCTAACGTCCCGGAAAGTAGATGCCTGAGCGGTCGGCGATGTCGATTACCGTGACCAGGTGTTTCTCGTCGTCGATCCGGTACCGGATGCGGTAGTGCCCACGGCGTGCCGACCAGTCCCCCTGGAACGGTGCCACCAGGGGCTTTCCTACCCGGTGAGGATTGTCGCGGAGCGTGCCCGCGATGAACTCCCAGGCGGCGAAGGCGACCTGCGAGGGGAGTGTGCGCTCAAGCGCTCGGCGTGCCTGCGCCCAGACAATGAGCCCGTATGGCTCGTTCACGCCGCGCCGTTCTCCTGGCGCCGCCGTTCCATGATTGCAGCCATCTCATCGCCGGAGGTGTCAGGGCCGTCATCGACGGCCTGGCCCGCTCGCAGCCTGGCGATTTCCCGTTCCAGCCAGAAAATCGTCTCCTCGAGAGCTTCTAGGTCGTCCACGGGCAGTACCACCGCGACAGGTCTGCCATTGCGCGTGATCGTGTAGTGCTCGTGCGTGGAGGTCACGTCGTTGACAACCGCGGACAGCTTGTCCTTGGCTTCAGCAAGCGAAAGAACCATCATGGCCATAGTATAGGCTATCTTCCTGGCCATTATTTCAGCGGGCCAAGCAGCCGATCGACGAGGCCGACAAGCTCGCAAGCTACCCGGGTTGAACTCGTAGTGCATGTTGGTTTGGTCGCGTTCCGCCCGCAGTTGTTCGGGACTGGTACCGCGCCCTCCGAATCGGCGGGGTCGATGTTCGCCGGTTCTGTCCGCACCTGGCCGCGACGGGAGCTGACGCCGCTGGCCTAGGGCGCACCCGAAGTCAACTGCCCACTGCGCGGCCTACGGTCCTCGCCCGGCGGCCCGGCCGGGCGAGGCGAGGACCCCGAAAACCCTTCGCGCCTGCTCGCCTCGCCCGGTACGTTTCGAGCGTGTTCCCGCTGCGGGAGTCCAGGAGCTCCGCGACCGCCCCGGCAGCTCCCGCGCTAACAGGAGGTTTCGTCAATGGCATGTCTGCGCTGCCCGGTAGCTGGTACCTTTCACGGGCGCTGGGCGTAACGCTGGCCGGGACGCGGGGAACAGGCGGTCCAGGTGGTAGTCGATGACGGCTTGGGCTTGCTTGATCGAGGACTGGCCGGCGAGGACGCTGGTGGCAAGTCCCGCGGACATGGCCACCAGGCTGAAGGCTTCCAGGTCCGGATCCAGGTGGGCCGGCGTGTCGCCGGCGGCCTGGGCGGCCCGCAACTGGGCGGCCACCACGCTGGTCACCGTGTCGGAGTTCTTGACCAGGGGCGCGATCGCCAGCGCCGGATCGGTCAGTGAGAGCGCCAGGTAGGCCGTGTAAACGACGTAGAAGGTGCGCCTGTCGTCGTCGGCGGGCAGCGCCTCGGCCAGGATGGCCGCGATCACGTCGCGCGGGCTAGCCGAGCCGCCTGACCCGCTGGCCTGCTTGAACCGTGCCACAGCCCGCGCGCTGAACCGGGCCGCCAGGTACTGCATGGCGGCCAGCAGGAGCTCTTCCTTGGTGCCGAAGTAGTACTGGACCAGCCGTAGGGACACCCCTGCCTCGGCCGCGACCTCGCGCATCCCGGCGGCGTGCAGCCCGCGCGTGGCGGCCGTCCGCAGCAGCGCGTCCGCGATCTGCCGCTCCATCACGCTGCTCGACCCCGCCGGACTCGCCAGGCTCAGCGCCCGCTTCTGGTGGTGGTTTACGATCAGCGGCCTGGCCAGCCTGACCCCGATGCCGCTGCGCCGCCGCCTCGCCCGGTGGCTGGATAGCCCGGTCATGCTGGAACGGGAACTGATGACGCTCATGTGGGCAGGCAGCCGCGGCTACCGGATGGAGCCGAAGTTCCCCGCCATCCTCACCGACGACGAACTCCGCGCGATCACCGTTCCGGTCATGCTGATCACCGGCGCGCGCAGCGCCCTCATCACCCCGGCGCAGGCCCACGACCGGGCAAGCCTCATGCCGCACGCGCAGATCGCCGTCGTCCCCGGCAGCCACGGCGGCTTCAACCGGATCGACGAGCTGAACGACCGGATCGCCGCCTTCATCCACGCCCAGGCCACCGGCAACCCAGGCGGCCCAGCCGGTACGGCCACCGGCAACTGAACGGCAGGACCGGCATGTTCACCGGACCCTGCCGTCAGCCCCGGTGAGTGAGGGCCGTTGACATCAGCCTCGCCGGGGGATGGCTCGTGGTTGCCCACACCGTCCACCCTCCCGGACGGGTCACGGCCATTGTCAAGGCTGGCCTGGCGACCGCCGCCATCATCAAGCTGCTCAGCGATGCGAGCAAGAATGCTGCCGCGGATCCCACTTTGTGCAAATACGTGCCGAACATCGACACCATCAAAGGGAGCCTGGGCAGCCTGGGGGGCAAACTCAAAGACGGCACCGCCACTGACAGCGACATCAATGGCACGAGCAATTTGTTTGACCAGCTGAAAAACGGGACGGGATTCACTCCGCCGGCCAACGCGACACTGCCGGGGCTGAGCTGATCAGCGTCACCGCGCAGGCCCTTGCTGGGTTGGTGAATTCCGGCATGCATCCTAATTATCAGCGCGGCGTCTGGGTCTGACAGGCGCGGCGGCAGGGCCGTTTCCTTTAGCTGGCCGGGTATCGATGCCGCGGCAGGCGTTGTGTTTTACTTGGCTGGTGGATCGGATGCATGTGGTTACTGTGGGCACTTCGCCCGGTAAGGCGGATGAGGTGCCCGCTGAGGGCTTGACCGCCGGGCAGACCGAGGAGGTGCGGACCCGGGTCCGCTTGTTGATCCAGATCACGGCCCGGGCCGGGAAGTACCGCAAGGGGCTGCTGGCCGCGGCGGCCAGACTGAGCCCGGAGGAAGCGGCGATCATCGCCGGTCTCGCGCGCCACGGCCTGCAGGTGCCGCAGCTGAAGGACGTCCTGTGCGGCGGGCATGTGCTGGTCGACGACCCGCAGCTGTACGAAGACTGGCGGTTCGCCAAGGTCAGCCATCCCCGCATCTCCAGCCACCACCGCGATATCGACAAGGCCAAGTACCCCGACATCGGCATGCGGGGCGCGCTGGTCAGGGAGAAGCTGCACGGGCGGACGGCGCAGGGCACCTGGGTACAGCTGGAGAAGACCCCGGCCGCTTTCGGCAAGCGCAAGCTGCCCAGCCTGAACGACATCCGGCACCTCATCGACTACGTGATCTACCGGGTGACCCGCAGCAACGTCGGCCCGTGGGGCCTGTCCCGGCTGACCGAGCGGCGCCCGATGTACCTCTCCCCCGCGGTGGCGATCCCCGCGTCGCTGCCGCCGCCTGTGGCCGAGTCGCTGGCGGCGGCGCTGCGCCGGATCGAGGCCGACGACGACGTCACCTCGGCGTCCGAGGACCTGGCCCGCCGGTTCCCGCCACCTGAGCGGGCCGACCCCGCGGTCGAGCTGGGGCGCTCGCTCGCCGGCCGGGCAGGGCGCGGCCTGTTCGGCAGCTCCGACGTATGGGTCACCCAGACCCCGTCCCCGCTGGCGGCCTCGGTCTTCCAGCAGCGTCCCGAACCACTGGCCTGGAGCGGTAATGAGTGAGCCAGACGGGCGGCCAGGGCCGGCAGGCGCGCAGCAGGCGTCGGTGCCCGAGGGCCTGGTCTCAGCAGTGGTCAATCTGGTGAACACCGGTCCGGTGCTGCTTGGTGCCTACACCATCGCGGAACTGACCGCGGTGGACGCGGTGGTGGATTTCCTGGAGGCCCGGCCCTCGGATGAGGTCCTGGCCGAGGCAGTCCGCTCGCTGGCCGCCCGGCAGCTCCTTGTGGCCGGTGACGGAGATCAGGTGCAGGTCCGCGGGGACCTGGGGATCGCTGTCGCCTTCGAGCAGCGGGCCCACATGGTGCTCGATGCCCGCCTGACCGGCACGGAGCCAGGTGAGCCGTGGCGCGTCCTGCTGCTTCCCCAGCCGGAAAAGATCTGCCTGCATTACCGCATCGATGCTCTCGGGATCCACCAGATCGGCCTGTACAAGCTGGACCAGGCCCTGGATTTCCTGGCCGACTGGCTGCCCGGCGGCCCGCGGGCCGGCCCGGACCCGGCGGTCGACGCCGACAGCCTGCTGGGCTCGGCCGGTCGTTCCGCCTTGGTTACCGTGACCCGGTACACGACGCAGGGATCGGCGGAGATCGCCGGGGCCAGCACGGACCTGATCCTGGCCCGGCGCGACGGCCGATTGTATGTCCTGACCCGTGACCCCGCCGACCGGGCCAGGCTGGTCCCGCGGCCAGACGACGGCAAGGACCTCCGGGCGATGATCGGTGACCTGCTGACCTGACTTCGGCCTGCAGCGCGCTTTTGCATCCGCGAGGACCGGATCTGCTGGTGCGGCCGGGCGGAATTGTCTTATCAGTGAGACTGGTGCGCTGCCGCCGCAAAGGCGGCACGCCTCCGATCAGCGGGGCCACGATGAACAGCCAGACCTGGCCAGGGCCGTGCCGCCGACGATGAGGGCCGGCCCAGGCTGCGGGCCGAATTGACCGAGGTACCGAGCCAGGTCGGCGGGGACTGAGGAGGCAGCCGTTGTGGTCAACCTTGGTGGTCAGCGGCCGTTCCTCGGCTTCTTGTGACCACGTTTTGCCTGGTAAGGTGGGCGCAACTGGGACCGGACCAGTGACCCTCGCTTGTAAGATACGACCCGTCTGTCCGATACTGTCGCTGACCTGGATTTTGCCGATCTATGCGTCAGGCCCGGTGGCCGCCGGTCGTAGGCCGGGGTCGTCGACATCGTTGTGTTTCGTTCGCTGCGCGCTGGGGATGGGCGAGGATCAGGAGCCACTGAAGCAGCAAGTGATAGGAGTAGCCGATGGCCGAGGCGCGGCGCCTGGTCTCAGGTGGCCCGGTGGCGGACTTGACTGCCCGGATCGGCATCATCGGGCAGCGTCAGGAAGAACTGGCGGAGGTTGTCGGGAAACTCCATGAATCAGTAGGCGATTTTGGCCAGCTGCACGCGTACGTCGAGCAGCTCGCCGAGATCCTGGCCGGTGTCGCCAAGGAAGTGGCGGCCCACGACCTCACCATGTTGGAGCTTCGGCTGGACAAGCTTGTCGAAGCTGTCGGTGAAATGGACAAGCTCCGGATTGAAGTCGGCAAGCTGCGCGACGAGGTACATGATGTTGCTGAGCTAGCGGGCGAGCTGGCTAAGCGTCCGGAGGCTCAAAGAGCTGCCTGGTGGCCCGACCTACCTGCGGGGCAGGAGCGGGCTGAAGCCCTGCAGTCCCTCGGTCGCTGGGTCGATGAGGTGCTCCGTGGCCGCCATCCTGAGGCTTACAACGAGCTTGGGTCGTGTTGGTTCTGGCATCCAGACATACTCGATGAGCTGACTGCGCTGCACGCGGCATGGCTGGCCGCTTACCGAGACAAGGCGTCCTCGGGCACGGCTGCAATCGAGTGGCACGATCGCTGGCTGCCTGGAGCCATGGCCCGTTGCAGGGCAGCGATTGCGGCCCGGGGCTGCAAGGGCAGGCATGAGAAGGTGTCGGGCTCCACCGTAGAGTTCCTCGACCGCCAGGAGTTCAAGAACTTTGCCAGGAGCGGGCCTGAGCCAATCGCCCCCGTTGCCGAGCCCTCGCCTCCATGGGCTCCGATAACCGACCCCTCTCCCCCGGTGGACGCCTTATGACAAATGGCCGCTAACAGCCGGCCCCAAGGACAGGTACACCTGCTGACCTTCCGCTAGGTGTAACGGATGCCCAGGTCAGGTCAGAACGTACGAGAGTACTTGGTTGTTTACGGCTGCGTCAGGGTGCTGACGACTGTCCGTCAGGGGC
>JAFAPY010000010.1 GCA_019246795.1 Streptosporangiaceae bacterium
TCGCGACCGCGGCCACCATCCGCTCGGTCATCGGCCCGGCAGGCATGCGCAGCTTGGAGTGCACGCTGGCGACCACGACGTCGAGGCGGCCGAGCAGATCCCCGTCCTGGTCCAGCGAGCCGTCCTCGAGGATGTCCACCTCGATCCCGGTCAGGATGCGGAACGGCGCCAGGCGCGCGTTCAGCTCGCTGATCAGGTCCAGCTGGGCCGCGAGGCGCCCGGCGGACAGCCCGTTGGCCACGGTCAGCCGCGGCGAGTGGTCGGTCAGCGCGATCCACTCGTGGCCCAGGTCGCGGGCTGCCTCGGCCATCTCCTGCGGCGGGCTGCCGCCGTCGGACCAGTCCGAGTGCGTGTGGCAGTCTCCCCGCAGCGCCGCGCGCAGGCCGGTGCGTGCCGAGGCCGGCTGCTCGCCGAGCAGCCGGGACAGGTAGGAGGGCTCTGCCCCGCCGGCCGCCTCGGCGATGACCTGGGCCGTGACCGTGCCTATCCCGGGCAGCTCCTGCAGCGTGCCCTCGCCGACCCGCCGGCCGAGTTCCCGGGCCGGCAGGCCGTCCACGACCGCGGCGGCACGCCGGAACGCCCGCACCCGGTAGGTCGGCGCGCCGGCCCGCTCCAGCAGGAATGCGATCTGCCGCAATGCTCGCGCCGGTTCCACGTGCCTGTCATACCCCGCAGCGGCTGCCCGACCGTGCGAGTCCCCCGGTCGGGCGCGGTTCGTGACGCGGGTTTCGTGAGGCGCCTGATCGCTGCATTCGGGCGTGAACAAGGCCAGCTTTTGAAAAGCAACGGGTCTGTCAAGGACCCTCGATGACGTCCTATGGTCTAGTCATGACCACCGATCACGTGCTGCAGGTCACCGACTCCAGGACCGGACGCAGCTATGAGCTCCCCATCGTCGACGGCGCCATCCGCGCGATCGACCTCAGGCAGATCAAGACGTCCGATGACGACTTCGGACTGCTGTCCTATGACCCGGCTTTCCAGAACACCGCGAGCTGCCGCAGCGCCATCACCTTCATCGACGGAGACAAGGGCATCCTGCGCTACCGCGGTTACCCCATCGAGGAACTGGCCCGCCGCTCGACGTTCCTCGACGTGTCCTGGCTGCTGCTGAACGGCGAGCTGCCGGACAAGGCCGAGTCCGCCGCCTGGGCGCGGGAGATCACCCAGCACACCTACGTGCACGAGAACATCAAGAAGTTCATCGACGGCTTCCACTACGACGCCCACCCGATGGGCATCCTGGTCAGCACGCTCGCCGCGCTGTCCACCTTCTACCCGCAGGCCAAGGCGGTGCTGGACAAGGCCGTCCGCGATGAGCAGGTGGTGCGGCTCATCGCCAAGATGCCCACGCTGGCCGCCTTCGCCTACCGGCACGCGCTCGGGCTGCCGTACGCATACCCCGACGACGACCTGTCCTATGCCGGCAACTTCCTGAACATGATGCGGAAGATGACCGAGCCCAAGTACGAGCCGGACCCGGTGCTCGAGCATGCCCTGGATGTGCTGTTCATCCTGCACGCCGACCATGAGCAGAACTGCTCGACGAACGCGATGCGGTCGGTGGCCAGCTCGCACGCCGACCCCTACTCCGCGGCGGCGGCGGCCGCGGCGGCGCTGTACGGCCCGCTGCATGGCGGCGCGAACGAGCAGGTGCTGCGGATGCTGCGGGAGATCGGCTCCGTGGACAACGTGCCCGGCTACATCGACCGGGTCAAGCACGGCGAGCTGAAGCTGATGGGGTTCGGGCACCGGGTGTACAAGAACTACGACCCGCGCGCCACGATCATCAAGGAGGTCGCCAACCAGGTCTTCGAGGTCACTGGGCGCAATCCGCTGCTGGACATCGCGCTGGAGCTGGAGCGGATTGCGCTGGAGGACGACTACTTCATCAGCCACAAGCTGTACCCGAACGTCGACTTCTACTCCGGGATCATCTACCAGGCGATGGGCTTCCCGGTGGCGATGTTCCCGGTGCTGTTCGCGATCGGGCGGATGCCGGGGTGGCTCGCCCAGTGGGAGGAGGGCATGGCCGACCCGGAGCAGAAGATTTCACGGCCCAGGCAGATCTACGTCGGCTGCGGGCTGCGCCACATGGACGGCGACAGCGCCTGAGTTGCCCCGCGGATGAGTGCGCCGGGCCGTGTTAACCCGCCGAGGGGGGGTCGGCGGTGACCCATTCGCGGAGCTTCTTGCGGTCCAGCTTGCCCACGCTGGTCAGCGGCAGCGCCGGGACAACGCTGACCTGGCGGGGGTACTTGTGCGCGGCCAGGTGCCGCCTGGCGTGCTCGATGAGGTCGCCGGCCGTGGTATCCGCGCCCGGGCTCAGCGCCACGAACGCGACCACCTCCTGGCCGAGGCGAGGGTCAGGGCGCCCGACCACGCCGGCCTGGGTCACCGCCGGGTGGGCGAGCAGCACGTCCTCGACGTCGCGCGGGTACACGTTGAAGCCGCCGCGCAGGATCAGGTCTTTCTTCCGGTCCACCACGTACAGGTAGCCGTCGGCGTCGGTGTGCCCGATGTCGCCGGTGCGCAGCCAGCCGCCCGCCAGCACCCCGGAGTCCTGCTCATGCCAGTAGCCGCGCATCACCCCAGGGGACCGGACGCAGATCTCGCCGTCGGTTCCGGGCGGCAGCATCCGGCCGGCGTCGTCGCAGATGGACACCTCGCAGCCGGGAACGGGCAGCCCGACGCTGCCGGCCCGGCGCGCGTCCCTGGGGTTGGCGGAGATCAGCGTCGCCGCCTCGGTGCACCCGTAGCCCTCGTAGATCGTCGCGCTCGGCACCCGGGCCTCGAACTCCCGGCGGACCTCCTCGGGCAGCGGGGCTGCCCCTGAGGAGACCGCGGCCAGCTCGGACAGGTCAGCGTGTTCCAGCGGCTGGCCGAGCAGCATCTGGATCATCGAGGGCACCAGCGCGCTGCCCTGTGCCCGGTGCTCCGCGGCGAGCTTCACCCAGCCCGCCGGGTCGAACCAGCGCATCAGGATGGTCCTGGCCTGGTCGGTGCGGTGCATGCCGCCGCACAGCACCAGCAGGCCGTAAGCGTGGGCCAGCGGCAGCGGCAGCACCGCGGTGCGGACGCCTGCCCGGACCGTGACCTCGTGTGCCGCCGATCCGCACCACAGCAGGCTGGCATGGCTCAGCGGGACGCCCTTGGACCTCCCGGTCGTGCCGCCGGTGTACAGCAGCGCCGCCAGGTCGCTGCCGGACCGGTCGGTGATGGGCGCAGGGCCGGCCGAGGTCACCTGGTCGAAGTCCAGCACCGGGACCCCGGGCCGCGCCGGGCCAGCGGCGCCCGCCGCGGCGCCAGGGGCGATAACGAACCGGACGGCGGGCGCGCCGTCGAGCGTGCCCGCGACCTTCGGCAGGAACTCCGCCGTGGTCACCACCCCGACGGCGCCGGAATCGGCCAGCGCGTTCCTGAGCTCATCCTCGGTCACCAGGAAGATCAGCGGGGTCACCACCGCGGCTGCCCGCCATGCCGCGCTGTAGCTGATCAGCACCTCCGGGCAGTTGGTCATCAGCACCAGCAGCCGGTCGCCGGGGCGGACGCCGAGATCGGCGAGCCCGGCGGCCAGCCTGGCCGCGCGGTCGGCCAGCGAGCCACTGGAATGCCAGCGGCCCTCGAACCACAGCGAGTCGTAATCGCCCTGCTTCTCCAGCGCAACCTCCGCCTGCCGCGCCAGGTTCTGCCTGTCCATGCCCGCCTCGCTCGCCGGTCCACCGTTCGCTGCTGGCCAGTATTCCCCAGGGGGCACGCGTGAGCCAGGCACGCCTGAGCCAGGCGCGGCGGGGTCGCCGGCCCGCATGCGCTCCGGCGCGGTCCCGTTCCCGACCGGCCGGTAACATCCATTGCGTGGCCGACAGCTTCTACGTCCCGCTGGGAGGCGACCGCTGGCTGGCCACGCCGCACACCACTGGGCCGTGGGATCCCGCCGCCCAGCACGGCGGGCCGCCCTGCGCGCTGCTCGGCCGGGCCGTGCAGCGCTGCGCGCCGCGGGACGACATGATCGTGGCCAGGTTCACCTGCGAGATCCTGCGGGCGATCCCGGTCGGGGAACTGCAGGTGACAGCGCGGCTGGCTCGGCCGGGCCGCAGCGTGGAACTGCTGGAGGCGGTGGCCAGCGCGGCTGGCCGCGAGGTGGCGCGGGCCGCCGCCTGGCGGGTGCTGCGGACCAGCAGCGGCCCGGTGCCCGCGCAGCTCCCGGCTCCGCCGGAGCTGCCCGCCGAGACGGGCCCCGCCGGGGCGGCCCCCGCCGGGCCGGCGCTGTCCGGCACGTGGAGCGGCGGATACCTCTCCGCCATGGAATGGCGGCCGGTCCGCGGCAGCACGGGCTCCCCGGGCCCGGCCACGGTCTGGTCGCGGATGCGGTACCCGCTGGTGCCGGACGAGGAGCCCGGACCGCTGGAGCGGGTCCTGGCCACCGCCGACAGCGGGAACGGCGTCAGCTGGAGCTGGACCTGGCCCGGTGGCACTTCATCAACCCCGAACTCTCCGTGCACCTGCACCGGGAGCCAGCGGGGGGGTGGATCTGCCTGGACGCCCAGACCACGATCTCGCCGGGCGGGGCGGGACTGGCCACCTCCGTCCTGTCCGACACCGGCGGCCCGGTCGGGGTGGCAGCCCAGTCGCTGCTGGTGGCCCGAAGGCAGCCAGCATCGGCAGCCCGCCGCCGGACCTAGATCTTGGCCAGGGCTTGGTCGAAGTCGGTGATCAGGTCCTTGGCGCCCTCGATGCCGCAGCTGACCCGGATCAGGTCGGCGGTGATGCCGAGCCGTTCCCGGTCCTCGGGCCGCATGCCCGCGTGCGACGTGGTGGCAGGCCGGGTGATCAGCGTCTCCACGCCGCCGAGGCTCGGCGCCACCAGCGGAAGCCGGACCGCGTCGAGCAGCGCCTGCGCGGCCGCCGCGCCGCCGCGCAGCCGCAGGCTCAGCATCCCGCCGAACCCGGACAGCAGCCCGGCCGCGTAAGCGTGGTCCGGGTGCGACGCAAGGCCAGGGTAGTTGACGGCCGCGACCTCCCGGTGCGCGGCAAGGAAGCCGGCCAGCGCCATCGCGTTGGCGTTGTGCGCCCGGACCCGCAGGGCCAGCGTCTTGATGCCGCGGGCGAGCAGGAAGCCGGCATGCGGGTCCAGGCTGCCGCCGTAGTGGTTGAGGGTCCTGCGGACCCGGTCGATGAGCTCAGCGCTGCCCATGACAGCCCCGGCCACCAGGTCGGAGTGCCCGCCCAGGTACTTGGTGCCGCTGTGGAAGCACAGGTCGAACCCGGCCGCCAGCGGCCGGAAGTTGACCGGGGACGCGAAGGTGTTGTCGATCACCGACACCAGGCCCTCGCGGCGGGCGAAGTCCGCGATCTCGCGCAGCCGCCCGACCCGCATCAGCGGGTTGGTGATCGTCTCCACCAGGAACGCCTTGGTCTGCGGCGTCCGCGCGGCCGCCCAGGCCTCCGGCCGGTGCACGTCGACGAACGTGCAGCGCCAGCCAAGGTCCCCGGCGTGATGGGTCAGGAAGTCATGGGTGCCGCCGTACAGGCAGTCGCTGGCCAGCAGGTGATCCCCGGCGCGCAGCACGCTGAGCAGTGCCGTGGTCACCGCCGCCATGCCCGAGGCGGTCGCGACTGCCGCCTCCGCGCCCTCCAGCGCCGCCAGCTTGTCGTGCAGGTACCGCTGGGACGGCGTCGAGTTCAGCCGGATGTACGGGATGTCGTGGTACCCGGTGCCAGGCGCCACCGAGTACACCGTGCCCTGGTAGATGGGGTAGACCGCTGAGCCTTCCGGCCCCGGCCGCCGTTCCCCGCCGTGGACCGCCACTGTCTCCATCGATTCCCCGTCAGCGTGCATGCCGACCTCCCGCAGCTGTCTGCCTACCCACCCATGGTGGCCGGCCCGGGCCGCCTTCGCCCAGCCGAAATTGCCCGGCAGCCGGACCAGGCTCCGGCGCAGGGCTGCCGGGGCCCGCGTCAGCTGTCCGAGGCGAGGGCGGTCTCCTCGATCAGGTCGGCCGCGTGGCGCACGCCGTCGCGCTGCCGGATGGTGGCTGCCGCGCCGGCCAGCCGCCGGCGCAGGCCCGCGTCACTGAGCGGCCGCGCGGCGGCTTGGCCGACGCGCGCGCTCCGGAAAGCACCGAGCAACCGGGCAAGGGCGTCGTGCATCTCGTCGTCGGTGAACCGGTAGGGGTCCAGCCGGATGCCCAGGCCCAGTTCGTGCATCCGCTGCGCGTTGTCGTGCTGGTCCCAGAACAGCGGCAACACGATGGTCGGCTTGCCGAAGTGCAGGCACTCGGTGATGGTGTTGTTGCCGCCATGGGTGATCACCAGATCGCAGACCGGGATGACCGAAGTCTGCGGCACGAACTGCGCCCCGGCCATGGTGGCGGGCAGTTCGATCTCGGCATGCAACGGCCCTTTGGACACGATGTAGCGGTACGGAGTGGCGGCCAGGCAGCTGATGACGCGCCGCATCAGCTGCAGGTCCGCCGAGCCCAGTGAGCCAAGCGAGAAGTAGATGAGCGGGCCGTCTCCGGCTGCCAGGGACCCGGGCCCCGTGAATGCCTCATCGGTGCTCCGCACCGAGGAATCCAGCCGGTGCCAGGACGGTCCGAGCGGCCGGATCCGCCGGTAATCGGCCAGCTCCGGATACACGTACAGGTTGAGCGCGCCTTCGTGAATGAACTCCAGCTCCGGCAATGCCGGCGCGCCCTGCCCGACAACCCAGCCGTTGAACTCCTCCCACACCGGCCGGTGGACCCGCTCGTACTCCTCGCGGAATGCCCGCCAGCCGGTCTGGTCGCCGGCGGGGTAGCCGGAAAACGCGGGCGGGATGCCCGGATCCTTGATCTCCAGCGGGTTGCACGACACGATCCGCACGAACGGTACGCCTGCGGTCATCAGGGCGGGGAACGCGACGACGTTGTCCTCCACGATCACATCCGGCCGCGTCCGCTCGACGATCGCCGCGAGCTGCGGCTGGCAATAACGCGCGCCGCTGACCAGCTCCTCCCAGACCGGCCTGACCCAGGTGCCGAGCTGCTCGATCGTCGGCTTGCGGAACTCCGGTGCGGTGTCGCGGACGAAATCCTTCCAGAACTGCCCGGCGTCCTGGCCGGCTGGACTGCTGGCGGGCGGCTGCAGGTCGACGAGGTCTTCGGCGAAGCCAAGCCGCTCCAGGCGCCCCTTCCACGATGCCTCCGCGGCGAACACGATGCGGTGCCCGCGGCGGCGGAGCACGTCGCCGATCCCGATGCAGTTGTTGGTCGGCCCGTAGGCGCTTTCCGGCATGAACAGGATGGTCAGTGGCCGCCTGCCCTGCTCGTCCCGCACCATCAAGGCCCGCTCCTCCCTGTCTGCTCCGCACCAGCTGCGCTTGCTTTTTCTACCGAACGAGCCGTGGCGGTCGCGGCCCACCGATGCCATCCTGCCGCCCGTCGGCCATGGCCGCCACCATGCCCAGCGGCCCGGCCCCGCCGTCCTGGCCGCCATGTGGCGGCCAGGACCCGCCGCTGCCCTGGATGAGCACGTGGCGGACGATAGCGGTGGAGAGCAGTAACGGCGACACCGTGGAGTGAGGACCATGAGTCATGCCCTGCCGGGCGACGGGCATCGCGGCGGGTTCAGCATCGCCGAAGCAAGCGCGGACACCGACGCACTCGCGCCGGTTCACGGCCTGTTCCGCCGGCGCTACTCAGGCGACGATGCGCTGCTCGAACTGGCCGGGCTCCGGTTCGCCCAGCTCGGGTTGGCCGCCGAGACGTACGCGGATACGCCCGACGAGCTGGAGCATGTGCTGCGGTTCGTGCCTCCGCATCGGTCCCTGCCCGTGGTTCACCTCAACCGCGATCTCAACCTGCTGCACGAGCGGGACCGGGCCGTGGTCGCGGGTTTCGCCGAACGCTTCGCAGGCCGCCTGACCGGCCTGGTCGTCCACGACAAAGCCGAGATGGCGGCACAGACGGATCAGTTCGTCACCGCGATGCGCGGCCTCGATGCGCGCCTGCGCGAGCGGCCGGGCCGCCCTTTCGTCTTCCTGGAATACGCCGCGGGCCTGGAGCCGGACTGGTTCGTCGAGGTGGCGGAGCGGCTCCGCGACGCCGAACGGGTCAGCTGCTGCATCGATGTCGGCCACATCGGCATCAGGCAGGCGTCGGCCCGGTTCGCGCGCAGCTATCCCGGTCTGAGCTTCACCGGCCTGGACCCCGGCGACGGCAGGCTTCCCGATCTGGTCGCAGCCATCCAGGACGCGGTGGCGGGCGCCTTGCCGGACGTGCTCGGCGTCATCGGCTCGGTCGGCCGGCTCGGCAAGCACGTGCATTTCCACCTGCACGACGGCCATCCCCTCGTCGCGGGGCTGCAGGATCACTTCTCTTTCCTGACCCGGCTGCCGATTCCGTTCAGCTACCGGGGGCGCGAGTCGCTGGCCATGATGTACGGGCCGGGCGGCGTGGCGTCCATCGTGTCGGCGGCCGCCCAGGCGTGCCGGCCGCACGAGGTGTCCTGCACGCTGGAGATCCACCAGGTCGAAGGCCGGCTGCCGCTGGCCGACGCCGCGCGGCTGTTTCCGCACTGGCGGGACACCACGAACGCGGAGCGGATGAACTACTGGCTGTCGGTGCTGGGCGAAAACGCCATGCTCGTCTCCCAGTGCCTCACCGAGGTTCGGGGTCCCGGGCCTGCGGGTTGAGCAGGGCCGGCGGGCGCCTGCCCTGCAGCCCGGCGAGCAGGTTGTCGACGGCGAGGTTCGCCATCGCCAGGCGGGTCTGCACCGTCGCTGACCCCAGGTGCGGGATGAGCACGGCGTTGTCGCACGCGAGCAGTCCGGGATGGACCTCGGGCTCCCGCTCGAAGACGTCGAGCCCGGCGGCGAAGATCTGCCGCCGGGCGAGCGCCCGGGCCAGGGCCTGCTCGTCGACGACCGGGCCGCGCGAGGTATTGACCAGCACGGCGGTGGGCTTCATCAGGGCCAGCCGCTCGGCGTTGATCAGGTGGCGGGTCTGCGTGCTGAGGCTGGTGTGAAGGGAGATGAAATCGGACTCGCGGAGCAGGTCCTCCAGGTCGCGGTATTCCGCTGCGAGTTCCTGCTCGACCTCGGCGGGCGGCCGGGCGGTGTCGTGGTAAACGACGCGCATGGAGAACCCGCGGGCGCGGCGGGCCACCGCCTGCCCGATCCGGCCGAAACCCACGATGCCGACGGTGGCGTGGTGGACGTCCTGGCCGAGCATCATCAGCGGGCCCCAGATCCACGCGGTGCCGGAGCGGAGGAAACGGTCGCCTTCGGCGATCCGCCGGGCCGCGGCCATCATCAGGGCGAACGCGGTGTCGGCAGTGGTCTCCGTCAGCACCTCAGGGGTGTTGCAGGCCAGCACGCCGCGCCGGGTGCAGGCGTCCACGTCGATGTTGTCAAAGCCGACGGCGTAGTTCGCCACGATCGTGAGCTGGGGCCCGGCGGCGTCCAGGAACTCCTCGTCGACCCGGTCGGTGAGCAGCGTGACCGCTCCCGCCTTGCCGGCCGCCTCCGCCAGCAGCCTGCCCCGGGGCATGGCGTCCTCGCCGTCATACAGCGTCATGTCGCAGACAGCGGTGATCCGGTCCAGTGCCTGCTGCGGCAGGCGCCGCGTCACCAGGACCGGCGGACGCGTCTCCGCCGTCACGAGGCTCCCGGCTCCGGGGCTGCGGGCCGGCTGCGCAGGCTGTGGTTGCCCGCGTTGGCGGACAGGCAGCGCCCGGTCGGCAGGTCGAACTGCCAGCCGTGCATGGTGCAGGTGAGCGTGGTGCCCTCGATCTGGCCGAACCGGCCCAGGTCCGACCGCAGGTGCGGGCAGCGGCGCTGGATGATCCAGCCGTCGAGCTGGATGTCCTCCTCGTCGTGGTCTTGCTCGGCGTACCAGCCCTCGGCGTACATCAGCCGGTCCGGCGCCAGGCACTTGAAGAACGTGTAGACGTACTCGTTGTAGGGGCCGATCCTGCGGGCGCGGAAACGCAGGCTCAGGAACAAGCTGTTGACCCAGTCGGTCTGGTAGGTGGCGATCAGTTCCTCGACCAGCGGCCGCGGGATGGCGAACTGGTAGCGGCACGACTCCCCGGCGTAGCAGCGAACCTCGCCGGCCGGGAAGTCGATGACGACCGGGCAGTCGTCGCCGATCCGCAGCAGCACCGGGCCGCCGACGCCGGCGCGGATGTGGTCGGCCAGGTCCAGCAGCGGCTCGAACCAGGCCTTCAGCTCGGCCACCACGTCGGTGCGCCCGGCGGCCCAGCTGCGCCTGATCGCGGCCCTGCGTTCCTGCGTGCGCTCGGCGTAGCGGCGCAGATAGCGCTCCTTGTCGGTGAACGGCTCCATCGCCTCCTGCTCGCTGGCTGGCCAGCGGACCTCGGCGCGGTCGTGGCCGACCGTCAGCACCGCGCCGGGGGTCATCAGCGTGCCGCCCTTGATGCCGTTCTCGCGCAGGTAGTCCAGGAACACCGTCTGGTCGGGGAAGGTGTTGGCGGGGTCGCCGGTCAGGTCATTGAGCCCGAACAGGTCATCGTCCAGGAAGCAGGCCGGGCCGGCCGAGGGAACCACGTACCGGGCGCCGATGGCCTCGACGTAGCGCAGCGCCCGGCTCATGCCGTTGGCTCGCTTCGCCGCGCCGAAGGCGCGCTTGGCGGCTTCGGGCAGCTCGTATGTCCACGGCCACCAGATGGCCCCCGAGTACTGCAGGAAATGCGCGTCGTAAGGCCCGAACGCCCGCAGCGCGTCCAGGTCGACCGGCCGGGCGTCGTTCTGGTTCAAGATGACGGCGCTGCCGTCGTCGACGGCCAGCGCCGAGTCGCCCAGCGGCCCGTCGGCCGGGGATACCAGGGCCTGCGCCATCAGCCGCAGGCCGCCGAGGCTCACCGCCTTGTTGCTCGGCAGCACCTCGAAACGGGTGAAACCCAGCCGCGCCAGCTCGGTGCGCAGGTCGTCCACCGGGAAATCGGGCAGCAGCACCGTCGCTTGCCGGGAGACGCGCTCGCGCAGCAGATCTGGATCGAAGTGGTCGCGGTGCAGGTGCGACACGTACAGGAAGTCGGCCTGGCCGTAACGGTCCCAGTCCAGGCCGCTGTTGTCCGGGAAGACGAACCACGAGCCGAAGTACGCCGGGTTCGTCCACGGGTCACACAGGATCGTCCCGGAGGAGGTCTCGATGTACAGGCCAGCGTGGCCCACACAGGTGATCTGCATCCCGCCGTTCACCGCCTCGCCAGTGCGCACTGCAGCCGCGCCGGTCGGCGATCCTCCCTTCCCGTCGTCAACGGTCGCCAACGTACCGGATCGGCCACGCGGGTGCCCACCCGTACCGCCCGATTCCAACGTACCGGCCCGGCCTTTCCAAGCCGCCACACGGGGACGTCCGGGGATTTCCGTGCCCGGCAGTCACCGCCCGTTCGGAAAAAGAAAAGATGATGATCCCGAACCGACGGTCATGATACGGCCCGGGCTGCGCGCGACGGTGCCAGCGGCCGGCGTGCCGGCTCAGTGCTGCCTGGAGCGCGCGCGTCGGGCAAGCCCGCCGCGCGGCCGCTCAGTGGTCCCGCAGCGCAGCGACGTCCACGGCGACCGGGAACGGCTCGCTGAGGGTCAGCGTCTCGCCGGCCCGGGCGGCGTCGTGCTCGACATAGCCGGCGCCGGCCAGGCGCAGCACCGTCACCGTGAGTTCCGGGGAGGTGTCGATGAGCCAGTACCACTCGATGCCCGCACGGGCGTAGTCGGCGACCTTGGCGGTGTGGTCCTCGGTGGCGCGGTCCGGGGAAGCGACCTCGGCGACGATGAGCACGCCGCCGGTCAGGTACCTGCGCCCGGCTCCCATGTCGGCGGCGAGCGCCGCGGCGTCGACGACGGCCACGTCCGGGATGCGGCTGTTCCGTACCCCATCCGGGGTGGCGATCCGGGGGGTGAGGACCTGCACGTTCGCGTCGGCGCGCCCGGCGGCCGAACGCAACAGTGCCTTGACGTTGTCGATGACGACCTCATCGGAGAGGCTGTGCCATCCGGACAGGATCACCCATCCGTCGCGCATCTCATATGCGCCGTCCTCGGGCGGGAACCGCGCCAGGTCATCGAGGTCGTCGACCGTGTAAGGCCCGGGCCGCGGGAAGTCGTCCCCGGCGAGGCCGGGCCGGTCCTCGGCGCCGCCGGCGTTGCCGAGGCGCTGCCATTCCTCGGCGGAGACGACCACGACCGGGGGATGCCCGGGCCGCACCAGGGCTATCGGGCCGCCGCCGCGTTCCACCTCGTCAGCGACCGCCTCCAGCTCCGCAGCGCCGCTGATTGCCTTTTCCTTCATACGTCTGTTCATACCGTGAGCTGGTCCTGCTCATGGCTGCAGCCGCTGGCTCGGCACCGGCGCCGGGCTGGACGGGGCGGGGCTGGATGCGGTCAGGACGGTGACGAAGTCCCGGGTCCACCCCCACAGGTACTGATCGGCCGGCCGGTCCTGGCCGGGCACCGCGGCGGTCAGCGGGCCGCCGGGCTGGCGCGCCACGTCGAGCTGCACCCATTCGGGGTTGATGTCGAGCTCCATCGCGATCCGGGCCCCGCTGCGGGTCAGGGCCTCCGCGAGGTCGTACGGGGAGGCGGACATGCTGGCAGCGTAGACCAGATCGCCGGATGCGTTCTGGCCGACGGCGCTGCGGGCGACGTACTCGCCGCCGCCGAGGGTCGCGCCCCACAGGCCCCAGTCCGATGCCGCCGCGGTCGGCCTGCCGTTCAGGACCATGGGCTGCAGGTTCTGCCGCACGCTGTAGACCGCCTGGCCGGTGCGGGCACGCCGCCGCCCCAGATCCCGATGCTGGCCCGGCCGGACCTGCCGATGACCAGGCTGGCGTAGCCGCGCAGCAGCGGGCTGGCCACGTGCCCTTCCTGCTCGTACCCGCCCGCCCCGGTGCCCACCCTGAAGCCTCCGTTGAACGCGGCCAGCAGCCGCTCGCGTTCGGCGCCGGTCACGGCCGGGCCGGCCCGTACCGCCCCCGCGGCGGGACCGGGGTCTGCGCTCCCGTCGTGCAGCACGTATTCCACCGGCCCGCTGAACGTGGCGACGGTGACCAGCGCGCCGTCGGCGAACCGCATCCGGGTTACGGTGACCCGCGGAGCGGGCGGCGGTTGCGCGCTGGCACGGGGAGTGGCCCTGGCCGTCGTGGCGGTCCGGCTTGCCGGAGCACCGGTTGCGGCCGGCTTGCTGGCGGTGGGAGACGCCTGTGTCGCGCCCGGTGAGCTGCAGCCGGCGATCGCACCGATGCCCGCGAGGAGCCCGGCCGCGCACAGCCCGCGCATCGTCCGCGCCGGGCCTGGCCGATGCCGCACCGGCCAGACGGCTCCGAGGACCGTCTGCCGCCGCTTACCTGTCAATTCGTGCCACCGCCGTTCACGATACGCAAGAGACGGCGGATCGGTCGCTGCGGGCTGCCGCGCGGGTTTCCCGGTACGCTAGCTGGCGTCCTGTGTTCGGCGGCCACGGGCGCATAGCTCAGCGGTAGAGCACTCGCCTTACAAGCGAGGGGTCACTGGTTCGAACCCAGTTGCGCCCACCAGCGCAAACGCTTCTTTTGAAGTTTGTTGTCGAGGTGCTTGACACCAGTAATCGACACCCATTGACCACCTGTCACGGCGCAGTCCAGTCGTCTCCGTGGAGCGCATCGCCGATCTTTCCCAGCGCGTCACGCTGGGCTTGCTTGTCTTCGTGGGTGTAGATCTCCAGCGTGACGGCCATGCGGGAGTGGCCCAGGATGAGCTGGGCATCGCGGGCTGGGACGCCCAGGTTCTTGAGCAGGGTCGCGGTGGTGCGATCCTGGCCTTATTTCGCCTGGTCAGCGTAGGTAGTCGCAGAACTCGTCGACGGTCATGCTGCAGTCGCGGATGATCGCTCGCAGCGTGCCCTTCGGGATGTCCCGTCCGGCGTGGAACTGTACGGTGGTGGCGCGCCCGTCCGGGTGGCGCAGCCGGTGGTGGCTGCCTCGCACAGTGGTGACCTGAAACCCGGCGCGCTCCAGGGCGGCGATGACCTGCTTCGCCGTCACGGCCGGGAGCGGCAAGCTAGGCCACCTCGAGGTCGAGGGTCTCGGCCAGTTCCGGGGGTACACCGTCCTCATCGAGCACCATCCGCACGGCATCGCGCAGGCTGGCCAGGGCCTCCTCGCGCGTGTCGCCGTAGGCGTTCGCGCCGCCGGACGACCCGAGCCATGCATGCGCGCACCACACGCCGTCCTCGTCCTGCTCGACGGTGACCGGGACATGCACTGCTCTCACTGCTGCCTCCTGCCTGTCTGGTTCTACGCTACCGCCGAGCGGCCGACCGCGCCCGGCAGCTTGAAGTTCGACTTTGCGCTGTGGACCACGGAGATGGTCCGCGAGCTGATCGGCCGTCAGTTCGGCTCCGCTTGCAGGGGAGGCCGATGCTGAGCTGATTATGACCTTACGGTTCCACAAAGAGGACCACCGATGATTCCCGGCGTAAGCCGAGGCGCGCCAGGGCAACCGGGCACGGATGGTCATGCTGCAAGCCCCGCGATCGCGCGCGGGCGAGTTCGGGCGCCGGGCCGCGGCGATCTTGATGCCAACCCGGGAACCACTTTCGGGAACCACCGTGCACACTTTTCCGGGCACCTTGGGACATCTCCCGGCATGGCCGTTGGCAGCCGTTGCGGCTCCGCCGCCGTCAGCTCGGTTGCGGTACCCATGATCTCGCCTTCGCGCCAGTGCCGGTCCTGGCGGTCACCTCGGCCCGGGTCTATGACGTCGCCGCCAGGGAAGGCTCATCGCCTCGTTTCAGGCGACCCGCACCACGGTGCCGGGCGGGGCGGGCTCGGCAGTGCCGGGGTGCAGTACCGCCGCGAGCGCCTCGACGCCAGTGACCAGCCGGGGGCCGGGACGGACGATGATCGCGTCGGCGTCGATGGCCCAGACCGGCAGGCCGGGCAGCGCAGCGGCTGCGATGCGGGCCTGGTCGGCCGCCCCGGTCAGGTGGTAGCCACAGGGCGCCACCACGACCAGGTCGGGCGCCGCGGCGGCGATCTCTGCCCAGCTCACCGCGGCAGATGGTTCACCGGGACTGGCCGCGACCGGCGTTCCCCCGGCCGCCGTGACCAGGTCGGGCACCCAGTGCCCGGCGGTGAACGGCGGGTCCACCCACTCGATCACCCGCCACCTTCGGCCGCGGTCGGCCCGCGACGCGGGCCGCCACGGCGGCCAGCCGGGCGCCCAGGCCGGCGATCAGCCGCTCGGCTCGCCGGGGACCCGGCGGCCCGGCCCACCGCGAGGATCGAGTCCAGCACTTCCTGCAGCGAGCGCGGGTCCAAGGTGAGCACCCGGGGCCTGGCAGCCCAGATAGCCCAGGGCGGTCTCGACTTGCCCGGACGGCAGCGCGCAGACCCGGCACAAGTCCTGGGTCACGATCAGGTCGGGCTGCAGGTCGGCCAGTGCCCGCTCATGCAGCGTGTACAGGTCGCCGCCATCAGCGAGCCGTCCGCGGACGTAGTCGTCGATCTCCCGCGGCGTCATCCCCCCGGTGTCCAGCCCGCCGACCACGACGGTCTTCTCGGCCCGGGCAGACGCCGGCTCATCGCACTCGAACGTGACGCCGACCAGCTCGTCGCCCAGCCCCAGCGCATAGACGATCTCGGTCGCCGACGGCAGCAGTGACACCAGCCGCATAACACCACCGTAGGCGTGCCGCCGCCGCGCCCATAGGTGCGTATCGGGGGCCAGCC
>JAFAPY010000254.1 GCA_019246795.1 Streptosporangiaceae bacterium
CCCTCTCGGCCTCGCCGCCGGTCAGCTGGCCCAGCAGGCCGTCCGGCACGATCCCCGCGTAGGCGCGGTGCCAGCACGCCACCTGCACGCATGCCACGTCACCGGCATCGGCGGCGCGGGCCCGGCGCACGAACCGGGCCGCCCGCGGAGCCTGCGCACCCGTTCCCGGAGCCGTCACGTTCCCGGAGCCGTCACGTTGCCGGAGGCGCCACCACGGTCAGCGGCGTGATGTCACGTGCCGCGCCGGTCGACGCCGACGTCGCCAGCGCTGCGTAGACCTGCAGCGCGGCGCTGACCGGCCGCGATCGCGCCGCCGGGCGGTATGAGCCGAGGCCGGCCAGCAGCCGCTGCCGCCTGGCCGCCAGCTCGCTGTCCGGCACGTCCAGTCTGAGCTCGCGGCGCGGGATGTCGATCACCACGGTGTCGCCGTCGGCGGCCAGCGCGATCACGCCGCCGGTCGCGGCCTCCGGCGCGACGTGACACACCGACAGGCCCGAGGTTCCGCCGGAGAACCGCCCGTCGGTGATCAGCGCGCACGCCTGCCCGAGCCCTCTGCCCTTGAGGAAGCTCGTGGGGTACAGCATCTCCTGCATTCCCGGGCCGCCGCGCGGGCCCTCGTACCTGATGATCACCACGTCGCCCGCCGTGACCGCGCCGCCGAGGATGCCCGCCACCGCGTCCTCCTGGCTCTCGAACACCACGGCGGGCCCGGAGAACTGCCACAGCTCCCCCGGTACCCCGGCTGTCTTGATGATCGCGCCTTCGGGTGCCAGGTTCCCGTACAGCACGGCCAGCCCGCCGTCCGCGGTGTAGGCATGCGCCACGTCCCTGATGCAGCCGCCCGCCCGGTCGGTGTCCAGCGTCTGCCAGCGCGCCGACTGCGAATACGGCCGGATGGTGCGGATGCCGCCGGGCGCCGCGTGGTACAGCTGCACCGCCTCGTCGCCGACCGACGCCGAACCAAGGTCCCACGCGTCAAGGAATTCCCGCAGCGAGCCGCTGTGCACGGTGCGCACGCCGCGGTTGAGCAGCCCGGCCCGGTCCAGCTCGCCCAGGATGGCGGGGATGCCGCCCGCCCGGTGCACGTCCTCGATGTGGTAGGAGCTGCTCGGCGCCACCTTGCACAGGCAGGGTACCCGGCGCGACAGCTCGTCGATGTCCTTCAGCCCGAAGCTGACCCCGGCCTCGTGCGCGGCCGCGAGCAGGTGCAGGATCGTGTTGGTCGACCCGCCCATCGCCACGTCCAGCGCCATCGCGTTCTCGAACGCGTCGCGGCTGGCGATCGACCGGGGCAGCACCGAGTCGTCACCCTCGGCGTAGTAGCGCCGGGCGATCTCGGTGATCAGCCGCCCGGCGCGTTCGAACAGCCCGCGCCGCGCCGTGTGCGTGGCCAGCGTGCTGCCGTTGCCCGGCAGCGCCAGCCCGATCGCCTCGGTCAAGCAGTTCATCGAGTTGGCGGTGAACATGCCGGAGCAGGAACCGCAGGTGGGGCAGGCGGACTCCTCCAAAGCGAGCAGCTCGTCGTCGGACACCGCGGAGTCGGCGGCGGCCACCATCGAGTCGATCAGGTCCAGCTTGCGGCCGCTGGCAGCGCCGCCGGGCAACGGCCCGACCCCGGCCTCCATCGGGCCGCCGGACACGAACACCGTCGGGATGTTCAGCCGCATGGTCGCGATCAGCATGCCCGGGGTGATCTTGTCGCAGTTGGAGATGCAGACCATCGCGTCCGCGCAGTGCGCGTTCACCATGTACTCCACCGAGTCCGCGATCAGCTCCCGGCTGGGCAGCGAATACAGCATGCCGCCGTGGCCCATCGCGATCCCGTCGTCCACCGCGATCGTGTTGAACTCCCGCGGTACCGCCCCGGCGGCCCGGATGGCGTCGGCCACCACCTGACCCACCTCCCGCAGGTGCACATGGCCCGGGACGAACTCGGTGAAGCTGTTGGCGACCGCGATGATCGGCTTGCCAATGTCTTCCCTGGCCACGCCGGTGGCGCGCAGCAGGGCGCGCGCCCCCGCCATGTTCCTGCCGTGCGTGACCGTGCGCGACCGAAGCGGCGGCATGCCGATCCTCCCCTCAGTGCTTGCCGGAGCGCGCGCGTCGGGCAAGCCGCCGCGCGGCCGCTCAGTATTTGCCGGAGCGCACAAGCCTACCCGCGGCCGGGCGGTCTACGGCTATCAGGCTCCGGAGCCCAGATGCGGGAACGCCGCCTGCGCGGCCTTGTAGATCCGCTCGATCTCCGGCTCGCTGAGCATCCGGACGCCGCTGCGCCTGGCGGCGTGCCGCAGGTACTTCCGCAGCCGCGGACCGCTGAACACGTCGACGTCCCTGATGGTCAGCACGTCCCACGGGATCGCCGGCCCGTAGACGGCCATCGCCGGCCGGACGCTGACCGGGCTGGCCAGCGCGTCGGACAGCAGTTCGGCGGCCCGCTGGGCTTCCCAGCGGGCGTGGTCGAGCCGGTCCTTCTTGTTCTCCGCGCCATGCCACAATTGCTTGTGGCTGCGGGCCCGCACCGGTATCCGCTTGTCCCAGCCTTCGGAGTCGATGGCGAACACGCCCGCGGGGCCTATCACCAGGTGGTCGATCTGCTCATTGCTGCCGGGGATCAGGCTGCCGTTCAGGGCCCGGTACCCCGTGCGCTGCAGCCCGGGAAGCTGCCTGCGGGTGAGCCGCTGCGCGGCGGTGGCCCTGGCGTCCTGCGCGCGCGGGAACCCGGACCGCGACCGGTAGATGGTGTCCGCGATCGCTGCGGCCACCGCGAGCGTGAGACCGACCCGCCAGGAGAACGCGATGGAGAACGCCACGCCGACGACGATGGCCAGGATGGCCCGCCGCTGCCATGCACGCTTCCTCGGGCTGGCCGACAGGTGCGCCAGGCTGCCCAGGTGCTGGCCGATGCCGGGCTGCCGCGGCTCGGCGTCGGCATCCTCACCGCTGGCCACCCTCCCCACGGGCTCCTGCGGCGGCGCGGAATCACCCCGTAGGTCCGTGTCACCGCCGGAATCACCGCGCAGGTCCGTGTCACCGCCGGAGGCACCTGGCAGGTCCTCCTCGCCCGGGGGCTCGTAGTACTCCGAACTCACCCACTGCCAGAAGGAGGAGGAGGAGTCGGCGTCCGGCGAGCCAGCCGCACCGGCCGGATCGCCAGCGGCCGGCCGGGCCGTGTCCGCTGCTGTGCCGTCGCGGCTGCCGGGCAGCGGCCCGGGCTGCTTGCGACGTCTCAGCTTCGGCAACGCCATCGGCACCCACCTATCACCTCAGCGTAACTACCTGAGGACTGATCGCATAACCGGCCCTTTACCGCGATTGTGCCCTGCCACCGCGCCCTTTAAAGGGTTCACGTTATCCGGATTTCCCTCCGGCGGTCCCGGCCGCGGCACCGGCGGCGGCCGGCCCGGCGTCGGCCCGGTGGTCTAGCATCTGCTGTCATGGGCCAGATCCACGAGCTCACCCTGGTCGAGCTGGCCGCGGCCGTCCGCGACGGAGAACTGTCGCCTGTCGCCGTCACCGATCATTACCTGCGCCGCACCCAGGAGCTCAACGACCGGGTCGGTGCCTTCTTCACCATCACCGCCGAACTCGCCGCCGAGCAGGCCCGCGCCGCGGAGAAGACGGTCGCCAAGGCGGCCGTGCGCGACGCGCTGCCGCCGCTGACCGGCGTGCCGATCCCTATCAAGGACCTGAACATGGTCGCCGGCGTCCGGCAGACGCTCGGCTCGGTCGCGTTCGAATCCAACGTGCCCGGCACCGACGACCACGTGGTGGCCAAGATCAGGCAGGCAGGCGCCGTGATCACCGGCAAGACCGCCTGCCCGGAGTTCGGGCTGCCCTGCTACACCGAGACCGCGATCGGACCGCCGGCCAGGACACCCTGGGACCCGGCACGGTCGGCGGGCGGGTCGAGCGGCGGCGCGGCCGCCGCGGTGGCCGCAGGACTGGCGCCCGCCGCCCAGGGCAGCGACGGGGGCGGGTCGATCCGCATCCCGTCCAGCGTGTGCGGGCTGTTCGGGATCAAGCCGTCGCGCGGGCGCATCTCCGAGGGGCCGCTCATGCCGGACCTGGCCGGCCTGGGCGTCAACGGTCCCATCGCCAGGACCGTCGCCGACGCCGCCCTGCTGCTCGACGTGATGTCGGGCAACTTCCCCGGGGACATGTACACCCAGCCGCCGCTTCCGCCGGGGGAGTCGTTCCTCGGCTACGCGCGCCGCGAGCCCGGCAGGCTGCGCATCGGCAGGACGCTGCGCAACGCGGTCGAGGGCGCCGAGGTGCACCCGGACTGCGTCGCGGCATACGAGGCGGCGAGCACCCTGCTGGACGGGCTGGGGCACGAGGTCACCGACATCGCGGCGCCGTTCGGCCCCGACGTGGTGCCGTTCTTCGAGACCCTGTGGTCTGCCTACGCCACCCTGGCCCCGGTCGCCCCGGACGCCGAGCACATGCTGCGGCCGCTGACCCGCTACCTGCGCGGGCGCGGGCAGGCCACCAGCGCCCCCGAGCTGATCTTCGCCCAGGCGTACCTGCAGGCGGTCACCCGCGCCGCGCTGACCACGCTTGACGCCTACGACGCGATCCTCACCCCCACGCTGGCCATGCCCCCGGCGCCGGTCGGCTGGTTCGAGGAGGTGGACCCGCCGGAGAACTTCGACCGGCAGCAGCGCTTCACCCCGTTCACCGCGGCCTACAACGTGTCCGGCCAGCCCGCGGTGAACGTCCCGCTGCACTGGACCGCCGTCGGCCTGCCGATCGGGGTGATGCTGGCCGGCCGGGTGGGCGAGGAAGGCACCTTGATCTCGCTATCCGCCCAGCTCGAAGCCGCCCGTCCCTGGAAGGACCGGCACCCCCCGCTCTGGTGAGTCATGCGGTCGCGCACGCTGCGCATCGGGCGCAGGCAGGTAAAGTCCGGCCGCTGGCGCCGGGCCGCCAACATCGCCGCGGCGCTGGCCGCGTCGGTGGTGCTGCTCGGCGTGCTCGGCTTCGGCTACGGCACCATCCCCGCGCTCGGGCCCGCGCTCGACCCGGGCCGCGGCGTGTGGACATCGGCGGCCGGCGGCGAGCCCGTGCGCTCACAGGCGCTGCGGCTGAACGGCCTGCAGCACCCGGTCACCGTCTCGTTCACCGGCCACGGCGTGGCCTCGATCACCGCCGCGACCGACCACGACATGTTCCTGGCGCTCGGCTACACCCACGCCAGGTTCCGGCTGGCCGAAATGGACGAAGAACGCCGCCTCGGCGAGGGACGGCTCGCCCAGCTCGCCGGGCCGCCCGACCTGGCCTCGGATGAGTTCGAATTGCAGCTCGGCCTGCTCCGCACCGCGCAGGCCGCCTGGCACGCGATGCCGAAGGACACCCTCGCCGCCCAGGCGCTGACCGCCTACGCCCAGGGGGTCAACGATCGCCTCGCGCAGCTGCGCGCCAGCGGCCAGTGGCCGGCCGTCTTCACCCTGGCCGGCGTGTACCCGTCGGCGTGGACGCCGGTGGACAGCCTGGTCATCCAGGGCGACCTCACCCAGGAGCTGGACTTCACCACCACGCCGCTCGACTACGCGCTGCTCGAGCGGTCCCTCGGCCCGGCCCGCACCATGGACTGGTTCCCGGTCCTCGCCAAGAACGCGCAGGCGCCCTACGACCCGGGCCCGTACCGCAAGCTCCCCCTGGTCCCGCTCGCCGCTGCGCCGCGCAGCATGACGCAGCCAGCCGCCACGGTTCGTTCTGGAGTCTCCTCGGCGCAAGCCCGCGCGGCGGGAACGCTGCTCGCTCGGCTCAGCCGGCTCCCGGCCGGGCGGGTGCACCGCTACCCGGACAGCAACGCATGGGCGGCGGCCACCGGGCACGGCGCGATGCTGGCGGGGGACCCGCACCTGCCGCAGACGATCCCGTCGGTGTGGTATGAGGTGGCGCTGTCCGCGCCGGGCTTCGACGTCGCCGGGGTCAGCGTGCCGGGCCTGCCCGGGATCCTGCTCGGGCACAACGCCCGCATCGCCTGGTCGCTCACCGACACTCAGAACCAGGCCACGTTCTTCTACGCCGAGAAGACGCGGCCGGGCCGGTACTACTGGGACGGCGCGTGGCGCTCGATGCAGGTGCTGCACTACGCGATCCCGGTGCGCGGCGCGGCGACCGCTCACCTGACCGTGGACACCACCGTGCACGGGCCGGTGCTGACCCAGGCCGGGCAGACCACCTCGGTCGACTGGGTGGGCAACGTGGTTTCCCCGGACCTGCAGGTAATGCTCGCCGTCGACCAGGCCGGCGGTTTCGCGGAGTTCCGCGCAGCCCTGGCCTCCTGGTACGCGCCGTCGCAGAACTTCGTCTACGCCGACGCCGCGGGCAACATCGGCGCGATCTCGGCCGGCTACTACCCGCAGGTCGGCCCCGGCTGCCAGCCGTGGCTGCCGATGCCGGGCACCGGCGCCTGCGACGTGCGCGGCGTCATCCCCTACGCCGCGGTACCGCAGGTCTACGACCCGCCCTCGCACGTGGTGGCGACCGCCAACCAGCGCCCCGTCACCGCCGCCTACCCGTACTACATCGGCACCAGCGCCGACTTCTTCGACCCCGGATACCGCGCCGCCACCATCGACGCCGCGCTGGCGGGCCGGGCGACGCCGGGGAGTTTCGCCGCATTGCAGGCCAGCCTGACCGACCAGCTCGCAGCGCGCATCGTCCCCGCGCTGCTGACCGCCGTGCGCGGTTCTGCTCTTTCTGATACCGAACGAACAGTGATGCGCCTGCTCGCCACCTGGAACCACACGATGGCGGCCGGCTCGGCGGCGGCCTCGGTGTGGTGGACGTTCTGGGGCGACTACCTGACCGCGGTTTTCGGTCCGTGGTGGCACAGCGCCAAGGTCCCGGTCGGCAAGGACAGCGCGGGGCTGGCGGTGTCGCCGGCCCAGGTCAGCCTGGACGAGGACCTGGAGGCGTGGACGCTGGCCGACCCGGCGAACCCGGCGTTCTCGCTGCCGTCGGGCCGGCGCCGCACCGCGCCGCAGGTCATGCGGCAGGCGCTCGCCGCAGCGGTGGCGCAGCTGTCGTCACGGCTCGGCGGTACGCCCGCCGACTGGACCTGGGGCAGGCTGCACTCCCGTGAGTTCCCGGCGCTGAGCGGGGCGGCCGGCCTCGGCTACGGCCCGGCGCCCGCCGGCGGCGACCCATTCACCCCCGACGCCGCCGACGGCGGCCTGGTCTCGACCGCCGGCCCGAGCTGGCGGATGATCGTCACCTTGGCCAGGTCCGGGGTCGGCGCCGTCGGCGTGTACCCGGGCGGCCAGGACGAGAACCCAGGCTCGCCGTGGTACACCGACCAGGTCCGGCTGTGGTGGGACGGCGGTTACCTGCCGGTGCCCGTCCCCGGCCGCCCGGCCGGCCCGGTGCGCTGGACGCTGGAGCGGGGGGGTCTGCAGGGGTTGTCCCCCCGAGGGAGCGCTGCCCCGGATGGCTGACCCGCGACGGCTCGGCAAGCGGGGCGCGTACCGGCTGGGGGAGCTGCGCGGCCCCGGGCCCAGGCCTGCCCGCCCGCGGGTGGCGCGCACTCCGTCGTTCGGGCCGCGCCGGCCGCGCGGCACGGTGGCCTGGTGGCTGGCCGGCTGCGTCGCCGCCGCGGCCCTGCTCGGCCTGGCGGCCTGGCTGGGTTGGTGGTTCGGGCCTTTCGCGGCCGGGATCATCGCCGGAGCCGGGCCGTGGCGGGCCCGCCCGGCGCTGGGGCTGGTGGTCGCGGCCACGGCGGCAGGCTGGGGCACGGCGCTGTGGTGGCCAGCCCTGGCCGGTGCCCCCGCCGGGGCGACCGCGCGCGCCGTCGCCGCCCTGGCGGGGCTGCCGCCCTACGCCGCGGTCGGCGTCGCGGGCACGCTGCTCCTCGGCATCGTGCAGGCCGCCGTCGCCTTCTGGCTCGCCCGCGCCGTCACCTACCGCTGGCGCTAGATCGCGGTCACGGCAGGAGCAGCGCTGACCACGACCGGAGCACGGATCGCCGGGCTGGTCCGGGATCGGCAGGCCAGCCGGCATATCAGGAAGCGCCAGCGGTCACGGTGGTGACGGTGGGATGTGGGGTCACCGTGACGTGGGGGGTCACCGTCACTACCCGGACAGGCGTGACGGGTGTCCGGTTGTTGTTATGGGTGATCACCGCGGCGATGATGGCAAGGATCGCGATTGCCAGAGCGGCGAGTCCGGCGGCAACGAGCCTTCCGGGGATGATGATGCTTCTTCTCGCGGCGGGACGCTCGTGCTCTATCACTCCCGTCAGGTCGGCTCCGCACTTCGGGCAGATCATGATGTTCTCTTCTCTTTCAGTGCGTAAGGGCAAAGATAAGCCCTCGCGGCTGCCCCCTTTGCCAAGGTCGGCTGAACGGCGGGAACCCTGCCCTGGCTCGCCGCCGCCTCCTCTCCTCGACCTACGCCGGGACCGCCTCCGGGTGGCCCCACAGCGACCTTGGCCTAGAGATCGGGACGTCCGCGGCAAGTCCGCGGAGCTTGATCACCGCCGCGTCCTGTTCGGCATCTGCCAACGGGCGCGGCATGATGCACCAGATACTCTCCTACTCCCCGGAGCCCGAATCCTCCCAGATTGTTCGACGCAGCAACACCAGGATTCCCTCAGGCATCAGGGCAGGCCACGGCACGCCTGATGGGCGCCGTCCGGCGATTATGACGGGCCGTGCGTATAGTGCGGGTGTGGATCCGGGGCCGGTCAGCGCGATCTTGATCGACGCGGGCGGGGTGCTGATCTTCCCGGCGCCGGAACTGATGCTGCCGCCGCTGCAAGCGGCAGGCATCTCGGCTGATGTCGCCGCGCTGGAGCGGGCGCACTACCGGGCGATGGCGGCGCAGGATCTGCCAGGCAGGCCGTCGCCCGCCGACGGCACCTGGTGGCGGGAGTACCTGGCCAGCTACGTCACCGCCTGCGGCGTGACCGGGGGCCGGTGCGGCGCGCTCGCCGCCGAGATCGTGCGGGCGTCCACCGGCTCCACCTGGACGCACGTCGGTACCGGCGCGTTGGAGGGCCTGCGCGCCCTGGCGGCGCGGGGCCTGCCGATCGGCGTGGTGTCGAACTCCGACGGCTCGGTGCAGTCCGAACTGTGCCGCCTCGGCATCTGTTACGTCCCCGACGGGCGCCCCCCGCCGCCGGAGGCGGCAGCGGCGGCAGAGGCCGCCGGAGTCCCGGTCGGGGTCGTGGTCGACTCCGCGGTCGTCGGCGTGGCCAAGCCCGATCCGGCCATCTTCCGCATCGCGCTCGACGCCCTGGGGGTCCCCGAGGGCGCTACAGTGCTGCACGTGGGCGACAGCCTCAGGTACGACGTGGCCGGCGCGCTGGCCGCAGGCGTCCGGCCCGTGCACCTGGACCCGTACGGATGCTGCCCGGCGCCGGACGGCCACTGGCACGTCCGCACCCTCGCCGAGGTAGCCCGCCTGGTCTGAAAGCGCCTCCGCGCAGGCCTTCGGGCGCGACTACACTACGGCGTCATGCGCTGGTCCACGATGCACATCCCGACGCTGCGCGACGACCCGGCCGACGCCGGCGCGCCCAGCCACCGCCTGCTGCTGCGGGCGGGCTACATCCGCCAGCTCATGGCCGGTCACTACTCGCTGCTGCCGCTGGGCCAGCGGGTCAGGCTGAAGGTCATCGGCATCATCCGCGAGGAAATGGACCGGATCGGCGCGCAGGAGATCCTGATGCCGGTCATGCACCCGGCCGAGCCGTGGCAGCGCAGCGGCCGCTGGGAGCTGATGGGCGAGGAGATGTTCCGGCTCAAGGACCGGCGCGGTGCCGACCTGGCGCTGGGCATGACCCACGAGGAGATCATCTCCATGCTGGCCGCCGAGCTGAGCTCGTACCGGGAGCTGCCGCAGATCTGGTACCAGTTCCAGACCAAGCTGCGCGACGAGCCGCGGCCGAAGGCCGGCCTGATGCGCACCCGTGAGTTCACCATGAAGGACTCCTACAGCTTCGACCTGGGACCGGAGCAGCTCGACACGTCGTTCCGGCTGCACTACCAGGCCTACGCGCGGATCTTCGAGCGGCTGGGCGTGCCCGCCATCCCGGTCGAGGCATCCAGCGGCACCATGGGCGGGTCGGACTCCACCGAGTTCACCTGCCCGTCGCCGGCCGGCGAGGACCTGATCGTGCTCTGCCCCGACGGCGACTACGCGGCCAACCTGGAAAAGGCCACCTCCAGGCTGGTCCCCGTCGACGATTCTGCCGAACGCACGGTGGTGCTCCCGTCCCCCGAGCCGTTCCCCACCCCGGGCGTGCGGACCATCGAGGATCTTGCGGTGCGGTACGGCGCCCCGGCCTACCGGCAGATCAAGACGCTTGCGTACTTCCTGGACGGCCGGCTCATGCTGGTGCTGCTGCGCGGCGACCACGCCCTGGCCGAGCAGAAGCTCGTCGACGCCACCGGCGCGGCCGCGATCCGGCAGGCGCAGCCGGAGGAGATCCGCGACGCGCTCGGCGCGCTGCCCGGCAGCCTCGGCGCGGTCGGCGTCACCGGGTACCCGGTCATCGCCGATCAGGCGTTGCGTGGCCGCCGCGGCATGTACACCGGCGCCAACACCGACGACGTGCACCTGCGCGGCGTCGACGTGGAGCGCGATATCGATGTCGGCCTGTGGGCGGACCTGCGCGAGGTCACCGCGGGAGAGCCGTGCATCCGCGACGGCGCCCCGCTGCAGGTGGAGCGAGGGATCGAGGTCGGTCACATCTTCAAGCTCGGCTACAAGTACGCCGACGCCATGGACCTGCACGTGTCCGGGCCGGACGGCAAGCCGGTCAAGCCGATCATGGGCTCATACGGGATCGGCGTGGAGCGGGCGATGGCCGCGATCGTCGAGGTGCACCACGACGAGGCGGGCATCATCTGGCCGACCGCAGTCGCGCCGTTCCAGGTCGTGGTGACGATCGCGCAGCAAGATGACCCTGAGGTCGACGAGGCGGGCATGGAGGTGTATCAGGCGCTGCTCGACGACGGCGTGGATGTCATCGTGGACGACAGGCGGGTGCGGGCCGGGGTCAAGTTCAGCGATGCCGAGCTAGTCGGCATCCCATTCCGGGTCACCGTCGGCAGGCGCGGGCTGGCTGCCGGGACCGCGGAGCTGACCGAACGCGGTGCCCCCGGCTCCACCGTCGCCATCCCGCTCGACGAACTGCCCGAGCGCGTGCACAAGTCGGCGGCCCAGGCGATCGCGGACAGCCACTGAGGGCCGGGATGGCGTGGGTTGTGAAATGGCTGCCTAAGCCGGAAGAACACGACTACGCGGCAGCCGAGGATTACCTGTCGCTGGTCATGTCCGCCAAGCGGGCCGGCGAGCACCGGCAGAAGCTCGCCGCGGCGGCCGGCGAGATGACCCACCGCAAGGCCAAGGACATCTTGCGGGCCAGCGGGCTGGACCTCCTGGACGCGACCAATAAGCACGTCGCATCCGACCTGGCCAAAGTCGCGCGGGGCGAGCCGCTGTCCCCGATCCTGCTGGTGCGCGGCACCCGCCGCCGCCCGCTGATCGTCGCCGACGGCTACCATCGCGTCTGCGCCAGCTACTGGATCGACGAGAACACCAACATCCCCTGCATCCTCGTCTGAGCGGCCGCGCGGCGGCTTGCCCGACGCGCGCGCTCCGGCAGGCACTGAGCGGCCGCGCGGCGGCTTGCCCGACGCGCGCGCTCCGGCAGGCACTGAGCGGCCGCGCGGCGGCTTGCCCGACGCGCGCTCGGAAAGCACTGAGCCGGGCCGCCCG
>JAFAPY010000256.1 GCA_019246795.1 Streptosporangiaceae bacterium
CGCTGGATGGCTCGGTGCCCGAGGAGGAAGTGCTGGAGCTCATCGACCATTCCTATGACCTGGTAGTGGCCCGGCTGCCGAAGGCCCAGCGGGACCAGCTGATCACCTGACCGGCGATCCGCGGCCATGCCCGTGCTTCGGCGTTCCGCGGTGCGTGAGCTCGGGAGCCCGCCCCGATCCGAGTCCGCAGCGCCGCGCGCCGCGCGCTGGTTGACACCGCCTGCGCGGCCTGCGGCAGGATGGCAACACGCGTCATCGAATGAGGGAGCCCAATGATCTTCATCACTGCCAAGTTCAAGGTGAGGCCCGAGGACGCCGACAACTGGCGCCAGATCACCGCCGAGTTCACCAGCGCCACGCGGGGGGAGCCGGGCTGCCTGTGGTTCGACTGGTCCCGGAGTATCGAGGATCCCAGCGAGTACGTCCTGGTTGAGGCGTTCCGTGATGGTGCGGCCGGAGCTGCCCACGTCCAGTCCGGGCACTTCAGGAAGGCGCAGCAGACACTGCCACCGCACCTGGTCGAGACGCCCAGGATCGTCAACTTCGAGGTCCCGCAAGACGACTGGTCACAACTGGGCGAGCTGACAGTCAGCCCGACAGATTAGCGGATCCGCCACCGAGATCGGCCGGCTGAACCAGCACACCTCGCAGGTGCTTGCCCGCCGGCTCATGTGCTTCCCTTTGATCGGCCAGGCATTCGCGGCGCCGCCTCCAGCAGATCCTCGGCGGACGTCTGCTGGCTGGCAGCTGATCACTCAATCGTGCGGATCCGCCGAGCGGTAGGTCGCGATGATCACCCCGGTCGTGGACGGTTTGGCGCTTGTCAGCGTCAGCTTGGTGTACGGGAAACCCGGCGGGAACAGCCGCCGGCCCTCGCCGAGCACCAGCGGGGTGATCGTCAGCAAGTACTCATCGATCAGCCCGGCTCGGCTCAGCGACTGGATCAGCGCGCCACTGCCCATGATGACCAGGTCCTTATCCCGCCTCAGGCCAGGCACCTGCTGAACCGGGTCCGTCAGCAGGATGGAGTTCTCCCACGGCAGCGGCTCAGTGAGCGTGGTTGAGGCAACATACTTCGGCGTCCTGGTGAGCGTGGCGGTGTAACGGTGGTCGGGGGCGCGCTTCAGCCAGGCTTCCATGATGCCGAGGTAGGTCCGGCGGCCGAGCAGGAATCCACCGCCCGCGGTTGCCCTGGCTATGACCTCGCCCCACGCGGCGGTCGCCGCCTCGTCGCCGTAAGGCACTGCCCAGCCGCCGCGGGTGAACCCGTCCCGGGTGTCCTCTTCCGGGCGGGCGGGCGCCTGAACAACACCGTCGAGCGTCACGCCGCTGATCACGGTCACAGTCACAGCAAGCCTCCTTCCCGTGTCCCGCCAGATAGACGCAACCGCAGCTTAGAAGTCACCGGTCGCGGCAGACGAACGGGCCCCGCGGTTCCTCGTCGGCGGGAGTCACGTCGAGCTTGTCGGCCGGGTGCGGGCGAACCCGCAGCTGAGTGCGCGATGAGTTTGACGCAGGCCGATGGTCTGACGTGGTGACAAACCATCAGGCGCGACGTGAGACGGAGGCCGACCATGAACGATGACGCCGACCTGCAACCTGCCGTAGCCGCCGAGTTCCTGGCCCTCGCTGACGTGCTTGATTCGGCGACCGAGGCGCAGTGGGACACGCCCTCGCTGTGCGCGGGCTGGCGGGTCCGCGAGGTCATTGCGCACATGACCATGGCCGCGCGCTACTCCGAGGACGCGTTCATGGCCGAGCTGCGCCGCTGCGACTTTGACTTCAGCCGGTTGTCCAACGAGGTTGCCAGCCGCGACGCCGGGCTGCCGGCCAGCCAGCTCGTCGGCGACCTGCGCTCGGAGGTCATGCAGCACTGGACGCCGCCCGGCGGGGGGTATCACGGCGCGCTCAACCACGTGGTCATCCACGGCCTAGACGTGACCGTCCCGCTGGGGGTGCCGCGCCGGCCAGCCGACGACACCATCCGGATCGTCCTGGACGATCTCACCTCGGGCGGAGTGCACCAGCACTTCGGCACCAGCATCGGCGGCCGCAGCCTGCAGGCCACCAACCTGGACTGGTCATACGGATCAGGCTCGGTGCTGCGCGGCCGGGCCGAAGACCTAGCGCTGATGCTCTGCGGCAGGACAGTCCCAGCCGGGCAGATCGAGGGCGGGCCGCTGTAGGCTCCGGAACCCTACGCGCTCGGCGCAGGCACCGGGCCGCCCGACTCGGCCGCCGCGAGGGCGTCTTCGCGGTCGCGGTAGGCCTTCCAGCGGACGACCACGCCGTCGCGCAGCGCGAGAACATGGAACACCTGACCGACAGTTTCAACGTCTCCGGGCATCCCGTTGAACCCTGGCCCGCGTATCCCTACGACGACCGCGTCACCGCGCAATCACTTCCACGGCGTCGAACCTCAGCTCGCGGCTGGCGAAAAACCCCCGGATGACGCCCATCGCCTGGGCACGGCCATCGCAGCGCTGATCAGGATGCACGCCTTCCCAGACCACGTCAGGGGCGAGTAGCCCCGCCAGGGGCTCGCTGTCCTGGGTGCGCAACACATCAGCGAGCGCGCCCAGGATGATCCCCATGTTGCCCCCGGACATGGCCGCCTCCTCTGCAGTGAGCTCCACAAGTGATTCTCCCACCGCATCGAGCATGCCCATTATTCGCGCAGCGGCGGCTCGGACCAGGCTTGCGCCGTGCGCCACAGGCTGTCCGGATACCGGATCACCAAGGTACGCCTCCATTCGCCCAGCAGGTCGTTGGGCTGATGAGTCCGCTTGTAACGGCATACCGCCCGCCAGTAGGCGGCCTCCGGCGCGGCGTAGCTGCGGGGGAAACGGAGCAGGATGTCCTCGTAGGCTGCCTCGGCGTCGGCTTCGCGCCGCTGCCGCGCCAGGGCACGGGCGCGGCCGAGAATGAGCCTTGCGGTCAGCTCGGCGGGCGGCCAGTATCCCTGCCAGGAGTCGTACTCAAAGCCGTCGGCGCCGAGCACGCGCAGGTCCGGCGTCCAGATCTCGCGGAAGCGCTCGATCAGCGGCGCGTTGGCGTCATCGCTGGTGTCGATCCGCACCGGCACGAAGTTCTCGGTGATGGTGGCGACGACCGCCGCCTCGCGGTAGCTGACCTTCTTCAGCGCCGCGCAGCCGCCTCAAGTGGGCGAGAAGAAGTCCACCAGCAAGAGTTTGCCGTCGGCCTCTGCCTCGCTGCAGGCCGCGGGAATGTCGGCGGACCGCCACTGGATGCCCGCCGATCCGGAGGATGGAGAGGATGGATCGGTCACGCGGTCAGGATACGGACTTGACCCACGGCTGACTACAAGCCCTAGCCTCCTGGTGAGCTTGCGCTGCGGCGCGGCCGGACGAAGGCGAGAACCGGAGGACCAGCATGATCGGCGGTGAGCCGGAACCGGCGGCGAATGAGCTCATCAGGGAGCTCACCGAGCTCCGGCCGGTGCCGCTGGTCCCGGAGATCCTGCTGCACCAGGGCGCCGACGAGCTGGTCGGCCTGTGGGAGCGCATGGAGGCGGCGATGGGCCGCAGCGGGCTTGACCCGCCGTTCTGGGCGTTTGCGTGGGCGGGGGGCCAGGCACTGGCCCGGTACCTGCTGGACAACCCGCAGGAGGTCACCGGCCGACGGGTGATCGATCTCGCCTCCGGCTCCGGGCTGGTGGCGATCGCCGCGGCCAAGGCGGGGGCGGCGCTGGTGAGCGCCTACGACACAGACCCGCTTGCTGCCGCGGCCATCACGCTGAACGCCAGGGTCAACGGCGCGGCGGTCCGTGCGGTGCGCGCGGACATCCTGGACTCGGCTGGCCTTCCCTCCCCCGGTACCGACCTGCTGCTGATTGCCGACGCCTTTTACGAGCGTGGCCTTGCCCACCGGGTGATGCGGTTCGCGGACCGGGGCCATGCCCGCGGCGTCGCCGTCCTGCTCGGGGACCCCGGCCGGACCTACCTGCCCCGGGGCCGGCTTGCGCCGCTGGCCGCCTACGATGTTGCCGGCCTCGGCGCGGTGGAAGACAGCGACGTCAAGCGCACGACGATCTGGGCGCTGCACCGGTAACGCCGCAGCCTTGCGACGATGGTGTCATGCCGCGCGTCGTTGTCATCGGAGCCACCGGACACATCGGCAGCTACCTGGTGCCGCGGCTGGTGCGCGGCGGGCACGAGGTGATTGCGCTCAGCCGCGGCAGCCGGGGCCCTTACCACGAAAGCCCGCTGTGGAAGTCGGTCACCACCGTGACGGCGGACCGGGACGCGGAGGACGCCGCGGGAACCTTCGGTGCCCGAATCGCCGCGCTGCGCCCCGACGCGGTCATCGACCTGATCTGCTTCACCGCCGCATCGGCGCGCCAGCTCGTCGACGCGCTGCACCCGTCGCGGCCGCTGCTGGTGCACTGCGGGACCATCTGGGTGCACGGCCCGGCGCTGCGGGTGCCGGTCACCGAGGACGAGCCGCGGGCCCCCTTCGGCGAGTACGGCACCGGCAAGGCGGAGATCGAGGCCTTGCTGCAGCGGGAGACGCTGGCGGGCGGCGTGCCCGCGGTCGTGCTGCACCCGGGTCACATCAGCGGGCCGGGCTGGCCGGTCATCACGCCGGCCGGCAACACCGATCCCAACGTCTGGACGCACCTGGCCACCGGCAAGCCGCTGGCGCTGCCCGACCACGGGCTCGGCGTGCTGCACCACGTGCATGCCGATGACGTGGCGCAGGCTTTCGAGCTGGCGCTGCACAGACCGGAGGCGATCGGGTCCAGCTTCCACGTGGTCGCCGAGCGGTCGATGACGCTGCGCGGCCTGGCCACCGGCGTCGCGCACTGGTTCGGCCGCGAGCCGGTGCTCGACTTCACCGACTGGGCGGTGTTCGAGCGCCGGGTCGGCCCGGAGCACGCCGAGACCACCCGCCAGCACACCGTCCGCAGCATTACCGCGAGCATTGCCCGGGCCACGCAGGTGCTCGGCTACGCGCCGCGGTACAGCACGCTGGATGCGCTGCACGAGGCACTGACCTGGCTCGTGGCCAACGGGCAGGCGGACGTCGGCGGCCAGCAGTTCTAGCCGTCGCTACCGGTGCTCGATCAGGGGCATCTCGCTTCCGCCGTTGTCGTAGATGCCGGCCGCCCACAGCTTCCCGTCGACGGCGGTGACGCCGCCGAGGATGTTGCCGCCGGAGCCTGGTTCCGGGCCGGCGTCCACCGTCCAGGCGGCGCCGTTGCCCTGCAGGATCAAGGTGTTGTTGTTGTCGGTCGTCGGGTCGACGTAGGTCCCGACCGCCCAGATCGTGCCGCCGGCCGCGGCGAGGCCGTACAGGTTCGTCCAGATCGAGCCGGCCGCAGCGGGCAGGCTGGCCGTCTGCCAGGTGCCGCCGGCGTAGGACTCGATCAGCGGCCGGCCGCCGCCGGCGGGGCTGTCCGCCTCGCCTGCCACCCACACCTGCCCGGTCGGCGTCACGGTGACCGCGTCGAGCATCACCGATGCCGTGGCGGACGGCGGCATGGCCACCACGGACCACGAGTGGCCGTCCCAGTGCTCGACGAGCCCGTTGTCGGGGGACGTGACGCCGAGCTGCTGCCCGGCCGCCCAGACGTTATCGGGGCTTACCGCGTCGACCGCGTACAGGTGGTTGCCGCTCGATCCCGGGTCGGGGATGGGCAGCACCGACCAGGAACGGCCGTCCCAGTGCTCGGCCAGGGTCTCGCACAGGCCGTTGCTGCCTTCCCGGTCGCCGACCACCCATACATCGGCCGGCGACAGCGCGGAGGCGGCGAACAGCATGTCGCGCACTGAGCCGGGCTGCGGGATGTCGGCGATGCTCCACTTCTCCCCGTTCCACACCTCGATCAGCGCGCGGTCTTGGTACTGGGCGTTCAGCCGCTCCCCCACGGCCCATGCCTTGCCGTCGCTGGCCGCCAGCCCGTAGAAGGAGTTGAAGTTCGGCCCGGCGTTCGGCGTGCGCACCACCGTCCAGGCGTGCCCGTCGTAGTGCTCGGCGAAGCTGAGGGTGGCGTCTTGGTTGCTGCCCTTGGCATCGGGCAGGTAGTCGCCGGCCGCCCACACGTCGTCCGGCGAGGAGCCGGCGACGGCGCCGACGCTGTTGTCCGACGCGCCGAGTCGCTGGGCCGTCTGCACGGTCCAGCCGCCCGCGCTCCGCGGCGCCTTGGTCCAGGTCGACGACGTGGGCTCGGGCGGCTGCGACGGGGTCGGCGTGGGCCAGGCCCGTTCCGGCAGTACCGGGGTGGCGATCGCCTTGGAGCCGGTGGCCGCGAACAGCGGGGTCAGCGGCTTGACGTTGACGGTGTCGCAGCTGAACTGCAGGCAGCCGAGGCCGAGGATGTGCTGGATCGTGCTCAACAGCGAGTAGTGGTTGGCCGGGCTGGGGTCGGTGACGCCGCGGGGACCGTGGCTGGTGACCACGATCGTGGCGATCTTGCCGCCGCCCGGCGTTGCGTCGCAGCATCCGGCGCTGTTGTCGCCGTTGTCGTAGGTGATGACGATCGCGTTGTTGCCCTTGGCCCAGAACGGGGCGTGGGTGATCTCGCTGACCAGCTCGCCGAGGTAGGCGTCGCCCACGGCGACCAGGTGCTGGTTCTGCGGGTCGCCGATGTTGCCGCTGTCCAGGCAGTACGGCGGGTCGCCGTGCATGTCGTGGCACTCGTCGGGGACGACGTAGCTGAACGCTGGCACCTGGCCGGTGCGCAGGTCCCCGGCCAGATAGGAGATCGGCACCTGGCGCGACCAGTCGGCAGGGTTCCACGAGGTGGTGTAGTTCTGGATGGCGTCGTGCTTGGACACATACAGCGGGTCGCTGTCCGGAGCGCCGTTGCACTTGGCGGGGTAGCAGATGCCCTGGTAGCCGGGATGGGGCAGCGCCTGCAGGTAGGCCTTCCAGCTGACGCCCGCGTGGTCGAGCTGGCTGATCAGGCTGGGTGCGTCGATCCGGTTCTTCCAGTACGGGTCGTCGCTGGTGACGCCGAACGTGCTGCCGCCGAGCAGGCCGACGTAGTTGGACTCGCTGCTGTCCGGGCTCACCCCGTAGTAGTCGGTGGCCAGCCCGAACGTGCGGGCAAGGTAGTTCAGGTTCGGCGCAGCCGGGTTGCCGATCACATCGCTGAAGCCGTTGTTCTCCTCCATGATCACGAACACGTGATTGAGCTGCGGGCCCGGTCCAGCTGCCCGCGCGGCCGTGGCCGCGGCGACGGGCACCACCGACAGCGCCGCAACCAGGACCAACGGTACCGCGAGCCTGAGCCGGTGCCTTGTCCGTGCGCCGTTCATCAGCTGCCTCCTCGCTGTCGCCGGGCAGGAGGAGTCAAACAGACCTGTTTGAACAGAACGTGACACACCAGCGGCTAACCAGGAAACCTGGGAGGAGCACACCACCGTGGAGGAGATCCCATGACGGCCTTGATGATCTGGCTGGCGCCGGCCGCCGGCCCCGGGCGGGACGAGGTGGCCGCGGTCATCGACCGGCTCGCCGCCGAGCAGGGCGGGCCGCGGTTCGCGCCGCACGTCACCGTGGCGGCAGGCTCGGAGGCAGGCGAGCACGAGGCCACCCGGGCGCTGACGTCGCTGGTGGCCGACCTGCCGCCGTTTGACGTCAGCTTTTCCGGGTTCGGGTACGAGCAGGAGTACTTCCGGGCGCTGTACCTGCGCGCCGAGCCTTCCGCGCAGCTGGGCGCCCTGCGCGAGGCGGCACTGCGGGCCTGGGCGCTGCCGCAGGCGCCGTACCTGCCGCACCTGAGCCTGCTGTACTCCGGGGTCGGCACCGAACGCAAGCGGGCGATCCTCGGCGATGTCGGGATCACGCTGCCGCTGACGCTGCTGTTCGACGCGGTGGAGCTGTGGGCCGACCCCGGCCAGGGGGTCAGCGGCTGGCGGCGCGTGGCGAGGGTGCCGCTGCCCAGCCGGTTATCGCAGCCGCCTGCGACCGTGCCGGGACCTGGAAAGGGAATGGCGCGCCCGGCGGCATCTAGACAAGTCTCGTCTTCCGGCGCAACGTAGGGACTGGGCAGGCTACGCGGGAGTCAAAGGAGACACATGTACCAAAGCAACGGCGAGAAGTTCTTTGTCGTCGACGAGCACATGCACTACTGGAACGCCGCGCCGGACAACTGGGTGCCGGGGGCAGAGCAGTACGCCAAGGGCTGGATCGAGTGCTTCCATGCCTACATGGGACTTGGCCCGCCGGAGACACACTGGCCGCTGGAGCACTTCCAGAAGTACTCCGAAGAAGACCTGATGAAGGACGCCTTCGAGGACGGCCACGTGGACGTGGGAATCTTCCAGCCGACGTACCTGAAGGAGTGGTACAAGGAGGGCTTCAACACCACCGAGCGCAACGCGCGCCTGGCTGAGAAGCACCCAGGCAAGCTGATCAGCAACACCCGGTGGGACCCGCGAGACGGCGACGCGGGTATCGAGAAGCTGCGGCGGGACGTCGAGCGTTTCGGGTGCAAGGGCGTCAAGCTGTACACCGCCGAGTGGAACGCCGGCTCGCGGGGCTGGAAGCTGACGGACCCGGCGGCCTACCGGTTCCTGGAGGAAACCCAGAAGCTCGGGATCAAGAACGTCCACCTGCACAAGGGCCCGACCATCTGGCCGCTGGACAAGGATGCCTTCGACGTGTCCGACGTGGACCACGCCGCGACCGACTTCACGGAGCTGAACTTCATCGTCGAGCACTCGGCGATACCGCGGATCGACGACTTCTGCTACATGGCCACCCAGGAGCCGAACGTGTACGCGGGCCTGGCCGTGGTCATCGGCGCGCTCATGCACGCCCGGCCGAAGTTCTTCGCCCGGGTCATCGGCGAGCTGCTGTTCTGGGTTGGCGAGGACAAGATGCTATTCGGCAGCGACTACGCCATCTGGGAGCCGAAGTGGCAGGTCGAGGGCTTCATCAACTGGGAGTTCCCGGATGACGAGGCGTTCAGCGACTACCCGCGGATGACCACCGCGTCGAAGAAGAAGATCATGGGCCTCAACGCGGCGAAGCTCTACGACATCAAGGTGCCCGACGAGTTCCAGCTTCCCGCCGAGGCCGGCACGCCAGGCGCGCACGAGATACTGGGCGAGGGCAGCCCGCAGCCGACCGGGCCATGACCCCGGGGGGTGTGCCAGGGGGGTCCGGGCGGGTGGAGCCCCCCCGGACGATGCTGCTGCAGGCGCTGGAGACGGTGCGCGACCCCGAGCTCGACGAGCCGATCACCTCGCTGGGGTTCGTCGCGTCGTGCACCGTCTCCCCGGACGGCAAAGCGCGGGTCCGGCTGCGGCTGCCCACGTATTTCTGCGCGCCCAACTTCGCCTACCTCATGGTGGCCGACGCCTACGACGCGGTGTCCGCGGTCCCGGGCGTCGTTTCGGCCGAGGTGGTGCTGGAGGACCACTTCGCCTCGGACCCGATCAACGGCGGCGTGGCCGCCGGGGCAGGCTTTGCCCGGTCTTTCGACGGCGAGGCGGCTGGCGAGCTGGAGCAACTCCGCGCGGACTTCCTGCGCAAGGCGGTGCTGGCCGGCACCGACCAGGTGTGCCGGCCGCTGCTGGCGGCAGGACACGACCCCGCGGCACTGCTCGCGATGCGGCTCGGCGAGGTGCCGCCTTCTCCAGCGCTGGACCGGCTCCGCCAGCGCCGGGCCGGTCTCGGCCTGCCGGCCGGCGACGATGACCCGCTGCTGCTCGACCCCGCCACGGGCGCGCCGGTCGGCGCCGACGCCTTGCCGCTGCACCTGCGCCGGGCGCACCTGACCCGGGTGAGCATCGAGGCGAACTCCGGAATCTGCCGCGGCATGCTGCGGCACAGGTACGGCACCCCAGGTGCGGGACAGACAGCTGTGTGACGAGGAAGGGGACCCATGAAGGCCGTCCGCTTGCACGAATTCCACCAGCCCCCGGTGATCGACGACGTACCCGAGCCGACGATCGGCGGGCCGCTCGACGTGATCGTGAAGATCGGCGGCGCCGGTGTCTGCCGCACAGACCTGCACATCATGGAGGGGCAGTGGGACGAGCGGATGCACACGCCACTGCCCTACACCCTGGGCCACGAGAACGCGGGCTGGGTGCATGAGGTGGGCTCGGGCGTTACCAGCCTGCAGCCGGGCGACACGGTGATCCTGCATCCCCTGGTGACCGAGGGGCTGTGCCACGCCTGCCGGGCGGGCGATGACATGCACTGCGAGAACAGCGCGTTCCCGGGGCTATCCCGAGACGGGGGCATGGCCGAGTACTTGCTTACCTCGGCCCGTGCCTGCGTGAAGCTCAACCCGGAGACCAGGCCGGCCGACGTCGCGGCGCTCGCCGACGCCGGCATCACCGCCTACCACGCGGTCCGCAAGGCCATCCCGCTGCTGTACCCCGGCACCACGTGCGTGGTGATCGGCGCGGGCGGTCTCGGCCACATCGGCATCCAGTGCCTGGCCACCCTCACCGCGACCAGGATCATCGTGATCGACGCCAACCCCGACGCCCTCAAGCTGGCCGAGCAGCTCGGCGCGCAGCACACCGTGGTGGCCGACGGCCGCCAGCGGGACGCGGTCGCGGAGCTGACCAAGGGAAAGGGCGCCCCGGTGGTGCTCGACTTCGTGGCAGAACAAGGCGCGGAGGCCGACGGGTGGGCGATGACCGGTGAGGCAGGGTCGTACTTCGTCATCGGCTACGGCGGCACCCTGCACATCCCGGCGCTGGACGTCATCTCCACCGAGCGCAACGTCGTCGGCAACATCGTCGGCACCTACAACGAGCTGGCGGAGCTGATGGTGCTGGCCCAGGCCGGGAAGGTCACGCTGCACACCAGGACCTACCCGCTCGACGCCGCCGCCGACGCCCTCGCCGACCTCGACGCCGGCCGGGTGCGCGGCCGGGCCATCCTGGTCCCCTAGGGCGGCCTGCTGGGCTGAGGCGGCGCGCCTGCGCTGTCAGCGCGCCAGGTACTGGATCACGGCCAGTACCTCGCGGTGGTCATCGCCGCTGGCCTGCAGGCCGAGCTGGTCGTAAGCACCGACACGATGCCATAGAAGTACAGCGGCCCCAGCACCCGCCGCCGTGGCCAGCGAAGTCGCCGGTTGCGCTGGCCGCTGGCACGATGGGCGGTATGGAGGAACCGAGGAATGACGCCGCGACGAAGCTGAGCCGGCGGGAGATCTCCGCGGCCGTCACCGGGCTGGGGTGGCGGTTGCTGATCGGAGAGATCAGGGCGGACGTGGTGACCGGATCGCTGCCGCTGGCGGCCGACGTGGCGGCGCGGGCGGCGGCGCTGCCCGGCGCCGACGGGCACCTGCGGATGGACGTGCGGAGCGACCGGGTGACCGTGGCCGTGCGGACTGCGGCGGCCGACTGGGTGACGCCGCACGACATTGAGCTGGCCAGGCGGATCTCGGCGCTCGCCGACGGGCTCGGGCTGGCCGCCGGCGGCCCGGACATGCCGCCGCGAACGGTCCAGATGCTGGAGATCGCCATCGATGCGCTGGACATCCCGGCGGTCATGCCGTTCTGGAAGGCGGTGCTTGACTATGCCGAGGGGCCAGGCGGCGACGACCTGGCCGACCCGCTGAGGCACCGGGTCAGCCGGGACGGATCTCCGACCACAGCGCACGGTAGGCGCAGGCGGCCTTGCTGCGGGGGGCGAACGCGGTGACCGGGGCGCGGTGCACCGACATCTGCTCGATGAGGGACAAAGAGGGGATCGCGGTGCGCGCCACCCCCGGCCGCCCGGCGGAAAGACCGCGGGTTGCCTGCTGGTGCAGGCGCTTGCGCCTGTCGACCATGGAGAAAAAGGCGAGCACCGCGGGACGGTGACCGGCCATGCCCGCGATGAACTCGGTGAACTGGTCCAGCGTGCGCACCGACAGGGTGGTCGGGATCAGCGGCACCAGCAGGGTGTCGGCGGCGTGCAGGACGTTCTCCGAGACCAGCGAGATGCCGGGCGGGCAGTCGAGGAAGACCGCGTCATAGTCGGCGGCGAGCGGCCGGAGGAGCTCGGCGATCCGCAGAGCTGGCTTGGCGCTTCGGCCCGTGTCGTTCCCGCTCTGGCCGGCGTTGAGCAGGAGGTCCATGGTCCGGTAGCTGAAATCGGCGGGCACCAGGTCCAGGTTGTCGAAGTCGGTGCCCTTGATCGCGCCGTCCAGCGCCCTGGTGCCGCGGATCAGGGCCTTGCCCCCGCCCTTGACCTTGGGCTTGACGCGGAACAGGAAGCTGGCCGCGCCCTGCGGGTCAAGGTCCCACAGCAGGGTACGGCCGCCGTCGGCGGACAGGTGGGCGAGGTTGACCGCTGCCGTCGTCTTGCCGACGCCGCCCTTGATGTTGTAGGTGGCGTACACCGTCACCGGGCGGCCTCGGAGGCGGCCGCCCCCAGCAGGACGCGGACATGCCCTTGGCCCGCCGGGCCGGCGAACGCGGCGAACCGCTTGCCGAACTGTTCGCGGGCCTCGGCCTGGCTGGCCGCCAGCCGCGCGGCGACCTCTCCCATGGCAAGCAGCGTAGCCGCCGGCGCCGCACCTTCGGCGAGCATTGCGTCGGCCAGCGCGCCGATCTCCTCACGCTGCACCTGGCTGTCCTGGAACTCCCCGAGGTTGTCCTGCAGCTTCTTGAGGTCACCGACGACCTTCCGGTAGGCGGCCGGGTCGTGCAGCGGGGCGAAGAATTCCAGCAGGTACCGCAGTTCCTTGCAGCGCTTGCGCAGGTCGTGCAGTGACTCCGCCGGGGACTCCGGCGTGATCGCGCCACCGCGCCTGGCGACCTTGGCGAAGGCGCGGGCGGTCCTGCTGGCGGCCAGCTCGGCCGCGGTGAGCCCGCGGCGGCTGCCGGGGATGCCCGCGTCACGGACCTCCAGCAGGACTTTGCGCCAGTCATCGGCCAGCGCTCGGAAGCGCGCCGAGCGCAGCGCCGTGGCCAGCCGCCGGAACTCACGCGCCCGGCGCCTGGCCAGGAACGCGCGGAAGGGCTGAAGGTCGGCGGCCGTTGCCGCGAGAAGCTGGCGGGCGGTCGCGTCGAAACCGAGCAGGTGCACGTCGAGGTCCCTGGTCGGCGTGGTCAGGTCGCCGAGCCACTTGAACCCGGCGCCGTAGTGCTCGGCCGGGCCTTCGGGCAGCACGTCGCCGAGGAGCTTGATCGCCGACCGGCTGCGGCGGACCGCGACCCTCAGGTCATGCAGGAACTCGGTGTCGATGTCGCGGAGCACACCGTCGGTGTTGGCCTCCAGCGTGTCCAGCAGCCGCAGCAGCAGGATCGCGACGGCGGCGGACGCCGGCATCTGCGCGGTGACCTCGGCGTCCACGCCGCTGCTGTAGTCACCGGGACGCAGGCCCAGCGCGCTCAGCGCCGCCTTGACCACGGGCTGCGTGGCGGGCGCCACGCCGGGAACGCCGGCCACCAGCCGGGCGGCCCTGCGGGCCTGGCCGGGGTAGCCGCGGACTTCGGCGATGGCAAGCCGGGTCGGCAGCGCCGCAGCGGGCCCGTGCCCCGCCGCGGTCACCGTCGAGTCGTCCCTGATCAGGCGGGCGACGGTCTTGCCGTCCGAGTTCAGCAGGCGTGACACGCTGACCGTGCTGACCGCCGCGGCCACGGGCAGCAGCGCCCTCGGACTGGTCAGCGCGAGGATCCGGTCGCGCACCGGGCCGGCCTCCAGGTCCGCGGCCAGCCGGGGACGCCGCGGCTGCCATCGCGGCGCCGGCTGGGTGGCCTGCGGTACCCCGTCGTCGCCCTCCAGCACCAGGCGGCTGCCGCGGCGGGCCCGCTCGTAGCTGAGCGCCAGGCCGGCACGGTACAGCCGCCAGTCGAAGGTGTCCAGCCAGGTGCGCCGCCGGGCAGGCCCGGTCCGCGCGCCGCGGTCAGCGGTCACGGTGAACGCCGACGCGAGCGCGGCATGCACGGCGGCCATCCGGTCGTCGGCCGTCCTCGCTGACGCCGCGGCCGCCTCTGTGTCCAGGACGAATCCCCGCAGGCCAGAAGCCATTAAAGAATGTTATCGCAGCTTTCCGGTCAGGCGAGGGGCCAGGCCAGGCCGGTGACGGCGCGGATGTCGGCGGGGCGGGGCATCGCGGCCTGCGCGCCGTACCTGGTGACCGCGGCGGCGGCCGCGGCGGCCGCCGCGCGTACCGCGTCCGCCGCGGGGACGCCGGCGGCGATGGCGACGGCCAGCGCGCCGACGAAGGTGTCACCGGCGCCGGTGGCGTCCACGGCGGCCACGCTGAACCCGGGAACGGTCGCGCTGCCCTGCGCCCCGGCCAGGGCTGCCCCCTGTGATCCGGCGGTGACCACGGCGTTGCGGGCACCCGCGGCCAGCAGCCCGGCGGCCGCCCGGGCGGCGCCCGCCAGCCCGCGGACCGGCTTGCCGAGCACGGCCGCTGCCTCCGGCTCGTTGACCACCAGCCAGTCCACGCCGTCCGCGACGATCGCGGCCGCCTCGGCCGCAGGCTGCGGCGCGGGCGCCAGGTTGAGCATGCAGGGGACTGCTCCGCGCGCACGGGCCAGCGCGGCCCTGATCGCGGGAACGGGGATCTCGGCGCTGATCACCACGACGTCACCTGGCTCGGTGAAGGCGGCCGCCACGTCGGTGTCCCCGACCTCGTGATTGGCGCCGGGAGCGACCGTGATGAGGTTCTCCCCGCTGCCGTCCACCGAGATCATCGCCAGCCCGCTGGGCGTCGCGGCGGCACTGCGCACCGGGCCCGCGTCGATTCCCTCGGCCTGCAGCCCGGCCACCAGCCGCCTGCCGAAGTCGTCGCCGCCGACGCGGCCTGCCATGCGCACGTCGGCGCCGAGCCTGGCCGCGGCAACCGCCTGGTTGGCTCCCTTGCCTCCGGCCGTGAAGCGTGCCGCTGAGCCGAGCACGGTCATACCCGGCCCGGGCAGCCGGGGCACGACGACGGAAATGTCCATGTTCAGGCTGCCCAGGACGGTCACCCGAGGTCGTCTCGTCAGCGGTCACCGCCTGAGGCGCGGCTGCGGAGTCCGGCCAGGCGAGCGCGCGTGGCGGTCAGGTCGCGTTCGGTGCGGTTACGGGTCAGCTCGCAGGCCCGCTCGAACTCGGCCTGGGCCTCGGCTGGCCGTCCCAGCTTCATCAGCAGGTCGCCCCGCACGCTGGGCAGCAGGTGGTAGCCGCGCATGGCGGGCTCGGCGGCCAGCTGGTCGACGAGGTTGAGGCCGGCCTGGGGGCCGAACACCATCGACACGGCGACGGCCCGGTTCAGCTCCACCACCGGCGAGGGCATCACGGTGGCGAGGATTTCGTACAGCTCGGTGATGCGCGCCCAGTCGGTGTCTTCTGGCCGGAACGCCCGGGCGTGACACGCCGCGATGGCCGCCTGCAGGGCATGGGGGCCGCAGGCGCCGCCGAGTTCGGCGGCCCGGTCAAGGGCTGCCAGGCCGCGGTTGATCAGCAGCCGGTCCCAGCGGGCCCGGTCCTGGTCCAGCAGCAGCACCGGCTCGCCGGCCGGCCCGGTCCTGGCCGCGATCCGGGAGGCCTGGATCTCCATCAGCGCGACCAGCCCGTGAACCTCGGGCTCGGCCGGGGCGAGCTGGGCAAGCACCCGGCCCAGGCGCAGCGCCTCATGGCACAGCGCCGGCCGCATCCAGTCCTCCCCTGCCGTAGCCGAGTAGCCCTCGTTGAAAATCAGGTAGATGGCCTCGAGCACCGACGACAACCTGGCCGGCCGCTCGCGGCTGTCCGGCGCCTCGAACCGCACGTCCGCCATGGCGAGGGTTTTCTTGGCGCGGACGATGCGCTGGGCGACCGTGGGTTCCGGCACCAGGTACGCGCGGGCGATCTCGGCGGTGGTCAGGCCGCCGAGCAGGCGCAGCGTCAGCGCCACCCGCGCCGGGACGCTGAGCACCGGGTGGCATGCGGTGAAGATCAGCCGGAGCATGTCGTCGTCGATGTCGCTGGCCTCGACCCGGTCGAAGTCCGGCGCGCCGCTGGCTGCGGCTGCCTCCAGGTCGCCGGCGATCAGCGCGTACCTGCGCTCCAGCTCGCGGTTACGCCGGAATAGGTCGATGGCCCGCCTCTTGGCCACCGTCGTCAGCCAGGCGCCGGGATTGTGCGGGACGCCTGCCTCGGGCCACTGCTCCAGCGCGGCGACCACCGCGTCCTGGGCCAGCTCCTCGGCCAGGCCGACGTCGCCGGCGTAGCGGGCCAGCCCGGCGACGAGCCTGGGCCACTCCATCCTGACCACCGCGTCGATCGCCGCATGAGTCTGGGTGCCGGTCACGACAACGATGACACCATCCGGCGCGGCACCGCCGCAACGGATGCGGCGGTACCGCGCCGGACCTGACGTGCACTGTGGTTACCCGCCGTAGACCGGCCGGATGGTGCTCTCGCCGTCGCCGGCGACGGAGAGGAACCGCTTGGTCCATTCGATGGCCTCGGCCTTGTCGCGGCACTCCAGCAGCGCCCAGCCGCCGACCAGTTCCTTCGCCTCGGTGAACGGCCCGTCCAAGACGGTGAACTCGCCGTCGCGGTAGCTGACCTTCACCGCCTCCGACGGGGGGCCGAGGCCGCCGGTGGCCACCAGCACCCCGGCCTTAGTGGCCTCCTCGATGAACGCACCCATCTTCGCCATGTCCTCCTGCGTCGGCGGCGGGATGGGGATGGCGGGATCGGCCAGCGTGTATCCGAGGAATCGCATGTCTGCTTCCCTTCTGGTTCGGTGTCCTGCGCGGGCGGCCGCCCGCGTCCTTGCCCACGCGTCGAATGGCGCGGCGCCACTTCGACACGACAGGCGGAGAATTTCAGCTGAGCGTCCCGGCCGCGGGGTCACGCCCGGTCAGGCAGTACACCCGTCCCACCGGATCTGCCATCACGATCCAGCCGGGAAAGGCGGACAGGATCGTGCCGCCCAGTGCGGCGTGCGCTGCTGCCAGCGCTGCCCGGTCTTCGCAGGCGACGTCGATATGGCCGGTGACCTGCTCCGCTGGCCCGGCTTCGCCACGCCGCTGCAGCAGCAGACGGGCCGACGTCCCGGCCGGCGGCGCCAGGCGGGCGAACTCCGGGAGGCTGCCGCTGCGCAGCGGCCATCCGGTCAAGGCCGTCCAGATCGCCGAGCGGGCAACACGGCACGTGCGGATCACTGGCCGGGGGGCAGACGGCGGTTTACCGGCGGCTGCCGCTGGTAGGGGATGCCTGTCGCCGCGGTCCGGCCACCCGGTGCCGCGCGCGTCACAGTCTCGGGCAAGGCTGACGCAAGCGCCTGAGGAGGCGATCCGGATGGACAGCTGCCTGGATGCCGGCAAGGCCGGGCTCGCTGCTGTCCCCGCCGCGAGCTTCGGGACCCCCCTTGCGGCCCGGGGGTGATCCCGGGCTGTCCCGGCCTCCGGCATCCGGCGGCCGGGCAGCCCGGGCCGGCGGCCACGGCAGGCCGCCGATCCTGGACCAGGCGTTCGATGCCGGGACGCTGTATGCGCTGCGGGCCGCGGTGCACCTCCATGCCTGCCGGGCGGGAATGTCCGAAGGCCAGGCAACGGACGTGGTGCTGGCGGTCCACGAACTGGCGGCCAACGCGATCCGGCACGGCGCCGGGAGCGGGCGGCTGCGGGTCTGGCAGCTGGCGGAGACGCTGCGCTGCCAGGTTGACGACAGCGGCCCGCCCGCCGGCGGCGCCCCGGCAGGGCCGGGAGCCGACCCGCCGCGCCACCCGCCGACCCTGACCGATCCCTGGCCGCAGCTGCCGGGCCACGGCCTGTGGGTGGCACGGCAGGTGGCCGACAGGATGGAGGTACTGTCCGGGCCGCACGGCACCCGCGCCACCGTCGCGTTCACGGTGTCGCGGGCGGCGGGCGGCGGCGCCGCCAGTCGCGGGACGGATGGGTGATCCCTAGACTCGGTGCATGCCGCGTCAGTTCCGCCAGGTGGACGTCTTCACCGACACCGCGTTGCTGGGCAACCCGGTCGCCGTCGTGCTCGGGGCGGAGGGCCTGGGTGATGAGCAGATGCAGGCGTTCGCCCGCTGGACGAACCTGTCCGAGACCACGTTCGTCCTCCCGCCGCGGGCCGACGGCGCGGATTACCGGGTCCGGATCTTCACGCCCGGCCGGGAGCTGCCGTTCGCCGGCCATCCCACCTTGGGTACCTGCCACGCCTGGCTGGAAGCGGGCAGCCAGCCGCGGCACGGCGGCCTGATCACCCAGGAGTGCGGTGCCGGGCTCGTGCCGATCCGCAGGACCGAGGCCGGGCTGGCGTTCGCGGCGCCGCCGCTGGTGCGCGAGGGGCCGGCCGACGAGGCGCTCATCGAGCGTATAGCCAGGGCACTGAACCTCAGCCGCGGCGACATCGTGGACATCGCCTGGGCGGACAACGGGCCCGGCTGGGTCGCCGCCCTGCTGCCCAGCGCTGACGCGGTGCTCGCGGTGCAGCCCGGCACCGTGGACCTGGCCGTCGGCATCGCCGGGATGTACCCGGCGGGCTCACCGCAGGCGCTGGAGGTCCGCGCGTTCAGCCCGGAGCTCGCGGGGCTGGAGGACCCGGTGACCGGCAGCCTGAACGCTTCCCTCGGCCAGTGGCTGCTCGGCACCGGGCGGCTCACCGCGCCGTACGTGGCCAGCCAGGGCACGGCGCTCGGCCGCCGCGGCCGGGTGCACGTGTCCCAGGACGGCAACGGGCAGGTCTGGGTCGGCGGTGGCAGCGTCACGTGCGTCAGCGGCACCGTGCAGCTCTTATCACCCGCGCCGGCCGGGGCGCTGCGGGACCGCCGTGGCGGGGGGAGCCAGCGGCAGCGGGGACGGGGGCTTGACCTCGGCCAGCCGCAGGTAGGTGACAAGGCGCTGGCCGCCCCGGGTAGCCAGGCTGGCAAGCACCTGCTGCAGGTCAGCGACGTCGCGGGCGACGACGCTGAGCAGGTAGTCGGTCTCTCCTGCCACATTGTCCGCGGCGACGACCTGCGGCAGCGCCCGCACCTGGTCCTCGAACACCTGGGTGGCGCGCGGGTCATGACGGGCCAGGGTGGCCGTCACGTAAACCTGCAGCGGGAAGCCCGCGATAGCCGGGTCGAGCCGGGCGGCGACGATGCGGATCACGCCGGACTCCTTCAGCCGCCGGACGCGGTGCAGGGTCGCGGCCGGTGACAAGCCGGTCAGGCGGGCGAGTTCGACGTTGGTGCGATCCGCGTCCGCCTGCAGCGCATCCAGCAGCCGGATGTCAACTTCATCAAGCGACATGGCCATACGGCGAAATATTATATTGCTCTGCAGCCTTATTAGCCAATTCTGTGCGTTCGGTCGCGAGTATGGCTGTATGGACTTCACGCGTCGTACAGGTCACGCGGTCGCCGCCCTGGCCGTGGCCGGGCTGCTGTGGGGCACCACCGTGCCGCTGTCAAAGCTGGCGCTGGCATGGCTGCCGCCGGGCTGGCTCACCGCCGCCAGGTTCGGCCTGGCTGCCGCGGTGCTGCTGGCGCTGCGGGTCGGTCTTGGCATGCGGCCGTCCCCCGGGGGTAACGCCTGCGTGCCGGGTATCCGGGCCACGCTGAGTCTGAAGCTGCTGGGCTCGGGCGCGGTCGGCTACGGCGGGTCTGTCATTCTGCAGAACGCCGGTATCACCAGGACCAGCGTCACCCATGCAGCGCTGCTGATCGGGACGGTGCCGGTACTGGTGGCCGTCATCGCAGCGGCATGGCACCGCACCGTGGCCCGGCCGGTGGCGTGGGCCGGCTTCGCGCTGTCGCTGTGCGGCGTCGGCCTGGTCACCGTCGGCGCAACCGGCGGCGGCACGACCCCCGGCGGCGACGCGCTGGTGCTGGCCTCGGTGGCGGTGTCCGCCGGGCTGACCGCCGCGCAGCCGCGGCTGCTGGCCGGACGGGATCCGATCGCGGTCACCACGGCGCAGTTCGGCGGAGCCGCCCTGGGCGCCCTGGCCTACAGCGCGGTCACCGAGGGCATGCCGCCCGCCCCGCGTTCTCCCGGCGCGGTGCTGGCCGTGGCGGCGCTGGCGGCGTTCGGCACGCTGGCGCCGTTCACGCTGTTCAGCTACGGGCAGAGCCGGATATCCGCCGAGGTCGCCGGCGCGTTCCTCAACCTGGAGCCGCTGGTCGGCGCGGTCGCGGGCGCGGTGGTGTTCGGCAATCCCGTGGGCGCCGGGCTGCTGGGCGGCGGCGCGGCCATCCTCATCGGGATCGGGCTGAGTAGCCTGCCGTTGCTAGGGCGCGGCAGAGCCGGGCGGCAGGTGCGGGCCGAGCAGGGTCAGGTCGGCCGGGGACAGCCGGTCCCGGGCGGTCTTGGCCTGGTGCCAGTAGGGGTAGAGCAGCGGCTGCGCGCTGGCCTTGTCGAGTTCCGCCCGCTCGGCGGCGGTCAGGGTGAGCGACGCGGCCGCCAGGTTGTCCGCAAGCTGCTCGCTGGTGCGGGCGCCGATCACCAGGGACGTCACGGCCGGCCGGCCCAGCAGGTAGGCCAGTGCCACCTGCGCGGCCGACACGCCTCGCTGCTCACCGATGCTGACCAGGACCTCCACGGTGTCGTACAGCTTCTCCCTGTCGTAAACCGGCGGCTCGTCCCAGTCGGTCAGCTGCCGGGAACCGACCGGGGGCTGGTGGTTCCTGCGGTACTTGCCGGACAGCAGGCCGCCCGCCAGCGGGCTCCACACCAGCACGCCCAGGCCCTGGTCGGCCGCGAGCGGGACCAGTTCGTATTCAGCCTCCCGTGCCTGCAGCGAGTAGTAGATCTGCTGGCTGACGAACCGGGGCAGCCCCAGGCGGTCCGCGATGCCCAGCGCCTTCGTCAGCTGCCAGGCGGCGTAGTTGGAGGCGCCGACGTAGCGCACCTTCCCGGACCGGACCAGCAGGTCCAGCGCCTCCAGCGTCTCCTCGAGCGGGGTCTGGCCGTCCCACTCGTGCACCTGGTACAGGTCGATGTGGTCGGTGCCGAGCCGGCGCAGGCTGGCTTCGCAGCCTGAGATGACATGGTGGCGGGACAGGCCTGCGTCGTTCGGGTCAGCGCCCATCGGCATGCGGACCTTGGTGGCGACGAGCACCCGGTCCCGGCGGCGTGTGAGCACCTGGCCGATGATCTCCTCGGCCAGGCCGTCTGAGTAGACGTCGGCGGTGTCGATGAGGTTGACGCCGGCGTCCAGGCACATGTCCACCTGCCGCGCGGCCTCGTCGAGGTCGGTCGTTCCGACGTCTGCGAAAGCCCCGGTCCCGCCGAACGTCATCGTGCCCATGGTGAGCACGGAAACCCGCAGACCCGACCGGCCCAGTTGGCGGTATTCCATGCGGCGAACATTACGCCTGCCGGGTCCGGCAGTTCTCCCGGCCCCGCGGGAGAACTTGAAGGCGTCACCATGGTTCGTTCTGACTCAAAAAGACCTCAGGCGGCCCGGGCGCGCGCACGGTGCGCGGCGTGCCAGGCTACGGCGGTTGCTACCAGCGCGGCGCCGATCTGGCCGCTGGTGTTGACCATGCCGCCGACCAGGCCCTGGTCGGCATCCGCCATGCCGCGGCTGGCGATCACCACCGAGCCGAACGCGGTGCCCGCCGTGCCCGGGCCGATCAGCATGACGATGAGCAGGATCGGGCTGTACCCGGTGGCCGGGAGGCGGGTCAGCACACCGAATCCGGCGGTCGCGGCTGCGCCGAGGATGGCCGGGGCAAGGGCCGCCGCGATCAGGCCGACCGGGACGTTGACGAGGAACACCGCGCGCCAGCTGGTGACGCGGGATGACCGGGCATGCGCTCGGCGAGCTGCTGCGGGCCTGTGGCCATGGTCCCGGGCGTTCCGGTAATCCCGCATCGCCACTATGGGAACTGGTGTTTCAGATAACGCGTAGCATTTGTGCTTCGGGAAGGATAATGCGCCGAATTTGGCCGCTTTTCGTTCGCCGGGCACAAATCCTTCGCCCTAAGTCGGCGGGTTCCTTTGGTGAGAAGGGAGCGCCGAGATCAGTGTGATCGCGGTGGTTAGCGGTTGCCGCGCGGCTCATGAGTCTGCGCTGACAGGCAGCGCCAGCTCGGCTCGCAGGCGCAAACGCCGTGCGGCGGGTGCAAACCCCTGCGACGGGGTGCGAACGTCCCCATGCCGCCAGGCGGGTGCCGGGCGGCCGCCGGCTAGGGCGGAGGGAGGAGGGCTTCGGCCTCGATCTCGACCAGCCAAGCGGGATCGAGCAGGCCGGCCACGATCACGGCGGTTGCCGCGGGGCGGATCTGCGCGAAGGCCTCGCCGTGGGCGCGGGCGACCTCGCGCCAGTGGCTGGCGTCCGTGAGGTACATCCGGGTGCGCACGACATGATCGAGGCCGGTGCCCGCTTGGTGCAGAGCCTGGCCGATTAGGTCCAGGCACAGCTTGGCCTGGCTGTAGGCGCCAGGCGGCGCCGGCTCGCCGCCAGCGGGAACCGGCGCGGTCCCGGAAACGAGAACCCGGTCCCCGATCACCACCGCACGGGAGAACCCGAAGACCGGCTCATATGGCGAGTGCCCGCTGATATATCGATGCTGCACGCCCGCATTGTGCCACGCCTTTTGCCACCTGGGTCCGGTAGCGCATGGCGCGATGGCGTAGCGGGGCGGTACCGCGAACTGCGGTATCGCATCCGGTCCCGGGCGAGGCGTCCCTGAGGTTGGGTCAGCGCCAATCACGTTATATCTTGTTTATGGGCGCCGCACCGACCGCTCGGAGCGGTCGAGGCGCCACGGGCGCTCAAGGTATCCGAGTGAAGGAGAACCGGCGATGACCGAGTATGAGCAGCGGCCCCGGAGCTGGTGGGGCTGGCTTGCCGGGTGGCTGCGCCGACCGCAGCGAGCCGAGGCGGCACGTAAGGCCAGGGCAGCGCTGCAGGACCTGCGCGACAGCGACGCCGGACACCGGGCCGAGGCAGCACTGCGCGACCTGCGGAACAGCGAGGCCGGGCGCAAGGCCAAGGCAGCGCTGCAGGACCTGCACGACAGCGACGCCGGACACCGGGCCGAGGCAGCACTGCGCGACCTGCGGAACGGCGAGGCCGGGCGCAAGGCCAGGGCAGCGCTGCAGGACCTCCGCGAGGGCGAGGCCGGGCGCAAGGCGCGTGAGGTCCTCCGCGACCTGCGCCAAGGGCAGGCCGGACGCACGCCGGGGGCAGGCCGGGACCTGCGGGACGGCGGAGAGGGCAGGGACGAGCCCTGACCATGGCGGGTGCCCGCACCGCCGCCAAGGAGGGCGGGCCGATCGCGAGCCTTGGCAATCAGCGGAGCCCGCAGGCGAGTCGGGGATCGCGGTCTACCGCGGGGGCGGCGCGGCGGCTACCCTGAGATGCAGCAGATCCGGGCGGCGGAGGAGAGGTGCATGTCGTTTCGGGGGTTCGTGGCTGCGCACCCGCCGGTTGACCTGCACAGATGTTAGCGCTAACGTCAGCCCGGCTGACCGCATGGCTACCCGGCGCGCGGCACAGGAGGCATGGCGTGACAGCGTCACCAGGCGAACGGGCCAAAAGCCGGTCCAGCGCGTCAGCCATTCCCGCCACCCCGAATCTGT
>JAFAPY010000262.1 GCA_019246795.1 Streptosporangiaceae bacterium
GGCTGGAGGCGGCGGCGGAGCCCGACACGAAATGGTGGGTGTACCGTGCAGCGCTCGGCCGGGATACCGGAGATCGCCCAATGAATGTGATGGACGGTACGGGTAGCAGTTTCTTGTCTCCGAGTAAGCATGCAATGCGTTTCTGGCCAGAGTGGCATTCTGCCTATATCGAGGAAGTGCCAATGCGACGACTAAGCGCTATGATGGATATGTTCTTCCCGAGCATTGGCGTGTCGCGGCCCTTCCTCAAGTTGGATACGCAAGGGTATGACGTAGAGGTCTTCCAGAGCGCGGGCGACCGTATCCATGATTTTGTCGGACTCCAGTGCGAGCTTTCTCTTATCCCGCTCTATGAAGGGATGCCGACGATTGAGGACGCGCTAGGTGTTTTCCGGGCAGCTGGGTTCGACGTGACTGGCTTCTTTCCGGTTGCTGTAGAAAACGCAACCGCGCGACTGCTGGAGGTGGACTGCGTGATGATCCGCTCCCAAGCACTGCCTCGTCACCGGCTTGACCGTACGCGACTTGGCGTCGGCCGCTAACCAGCATGCCAGCACCAGACAGGGCGACGAACGGCTCGGCGGCGGAGCCCACTGCCCACGCCAGCGACCTGCCGTTGGTCGGGCGGGTCCGGCGGGGCGCCCAGTGGGGTAAGAGTAAGTATGCCGGATCCTTCGCTGAAGGCCTGTGGCACCGGCTGGACGCGATGGAATTCATCAACAGGGGAATTCTGTTCGCTGCCACGCTGCTGTTGTGCTACGTCCCGTTCCTCATCGTCGTCAGTGCGCTGGGCGGCTGGTCGGCGGCGGAGACACTGACCCGGTACACCGGGCTGAACGGCGAGGCCGCGAGCGACGTCGGCCAGCTGTTTGCCTCGTCGCAGGCCACGGCCAGCGCCGTTGTCGGGACCGCGTCGATGGTGTTCTTCGTGCTGAACGGGATCGCCGCGGCCACTGCCCTGCAGGAGATCTACGAGCAAGCCTTCGATCTGCCGCACCGGGGGACATCTTCCATCCCCCGCCGCCTGGCCTGGCTGGGCGTGGTGATCGGCAACTCACTGCTGGGCGGCTTGGCAGCACCCGAGTTGCGCCACGCCGGTGGGCCGGTGCTGCTCGCTGCCGCTGGCCTGGTCTGGGCCACGGGCTTTTGGTGGCTCACGATGTGGACACTGCTCGCGGGGAGGATCCACTGGCGGAAGCTATTCCCGGCCGCCTGCGCCACGGGCGTGCTCTATGTGGCCATGGAGGGTTTCTTTTCGCTCTTCTTCTCCGCCATGGTGATATCCGACGAAAAGAGGTACGGGCCGATCGGGGTCATCTTCGCCCTGCTGGCCTACCTGATCGCCATCGGCGTCGTGGTCGTCCTGGGCGCGGCCGTGGGCCTGGTCTGGCAGGAGCGAGGCCTGTCATTTGCCGCTGTCGTCAGCAAACTGCGGCGGGCCAGGTGACCGGCAGCGCCCTAAAGGGTGCCAGGCATTGAGTCACAGCCGAACTGCTATTCCCGGCGCCCGGCAACTATGTCATGATCAGGCTGGAGCTTCCGATGCGCCATGCAGGCTGCGGCGCGGGAGGGAGGGTAGCCGTGAATATCCTGCTGGAGCGGCTCGCCGGTGTCGCGGCCCGCAGGCACTGGGTCTTCATCATCGCCTGGGTGATCATCCTCGGCGGCCTGCTCGCGGCCAAGAATGCGTTCGGCGGCGAGTACGTCAACAACTACACCGTGTCGGGCAGCAACTCTGCGGCCGGCCAGAACCTGGTGAACAGCACCTTCCCGCAGCAGGGCGGGTACGGCGGGCAGATCGTCTTCCACGCCACCCAGGGCACGGTCACCGCGCAGCAGTCGGCGGTCAACCAGTCTGTCAGCAACGTCGCCAAGCTCCCGGACGTCATCAAGGCGGTCAGCCCGTTCGCGTCGCCCAGTACCGGCGCGGTGTCCACGAACGGCACGATCGCCTATGCCAGCGTCTCCTGGAGCGTGAACCCCAATACCCTGGAGACTTCCTACCTGGACAAGCTGAACAACGCGGTGGCGCCGGCCACGAAGGCCGGCCTGCAGGTCGCCTACGGCGCCGGCGCGGGGCAGATCGGCCAGACGACCAGCGACACCAAATCCGAGGTCATCGGGCTGGCCTGCGCGCTGGTACTGCTGCTGATCATGTTCTGGTCGCTGATCGCGGCCGCGATCCCGCTGGTGTCGGCCATCTTCAGCGTGCTGACCGGGCTCGCGCTGCTCGCGCTGCTCGCCAAGGTCATCACGTTCCCGACCACCGCGCCGACCATCGCCACTCTCCTCGGACTCGGCGTCGCCGTGGACTACGGGCTCTTCATGGTGGCCAGGCACCGGGAGCAGCTGGATACCGGGATGAGCGTCGTGCGCTCGATAAGGCGCGCCGCGGGCACCTCCGGCGCGGCGATCGTCGTCGCCGGAAGCACCGTCGCGGTCTCCGTGCTGGCCCTGTATATCTCCGGAGTCGGCTTCGTCGGCGCGCTCGGATTGGCCGCGGCGCTGGTCGTCGTGGTCACCATGATCTGCGCGCTGACCCTGGTGCCCGCCTTCATGGGACTGGTCAAGGAAGGCGTGCGGGCCCTGACAGCGCGGGTCCGTGCCCACAAAGAGCGGCTGTCCGCGCAGCAGCAGGCCGCGCAGACCGCCGCGGCCACGCACGAGCAGCACGAGCACAGCGCGTTCGCCCGGTGGGGGCGGATGGTCAGCGCCCATCCCTGGCCGTGGGGGGTGGCCAGCGTCGTGGTGCTCCTCGTGCTGGCCATCCCGCTGTTCTCCATCACGCTGGGCCAGCCGGACAACGGGACGAATCCCACGTCGGAGTCCAGCCGACAGGCCTACGACCTGATCTCCCAGGGCTTCGGCGTTGGCGTGAACGGGCCGCTCACCGTCGTGGTCAAGCTGCCGAACCAGTCCAGCTCGGCGAACAGCTCGCTGCTTTCCACCATGCAGTCGGACATCTCCAAGACCGCCGGCGTCGCATCAGTCACCCCCGCAGCCATCAACTCCTCCGGCACCACCGCGGTGCTCAACGTCATCCCGACCACCCGGCCGCAGGCGCCGCAGACCACCGCCCTGGTGAAGACGCTTCGCGATGACGTGCTGCCCAAGGAGCACGCGACAAGCTACGTCACCGGCACCACGGCCGGGGCCGTCGACTTCACCGACAAGATCGCCAGCCGCCTGCCGTGGCTGATCCTCGCCGTGGTCGCGCTCTCCTTCATCTTGCTCACCGTGGCGTTCCGGTCGGTGGTGATCGCCACCAAGGCCGCGGTTCTCAACATCTTGTCGATCGGCGCGGCCTACGGCGTCATCGTCGCAATCTTCGAATGGGGCTGGGCCAAGAGCGTGATCGGCCTGCAGTCCACCCTGCCGATCCCCGCGTACGTGCCGATGCTGGTGTTCTGCATCGTGTTCGGGCTGTCCATGGACTACGAGGTGTTCCTGCTGTCCCGGGTGCACGAGGCCTGGCTGGACACCGGCGACGCACACCGCGCCGTCGCGATCGGGATCGGCGCGACCGCCCGGGTGATCACCACCGCAGCCGCCATCATGATCGTCGTGTTCACCAGCTTCGTGATCAACCCGAACCCGATCGTCAAGATGCTCGCCATCGGGATGGCGTTCGCAGTTCTTATCGACGCGTCCCTGGCCCGGATGTGCCTGGTGCCCTCAGTCATGTCGCTGCTCGGGCCGCACGCCTGGTGGATGCCACGCTGGCTGGAACCGGTGGTGCCGAGGATTGCGCTCGAAGGAAGCCCGGCTGAGTCGGCGGAGCCTGAGCGCATCATCCGGTAGGCACGGTGACGGGTTTGCGCGGCGGATAGGTGGGCGTTACTACATGGCCAATGCGGTTGTTTCGTTTACATGGGACGACGGCCGGGCTAGCCAGTACGCTCTTTACGACATTTTCAGGCCGCGCGGCCTTAAACCTGGCACGTTCTACCTCAATACTGCCTTGGTAGGCGAGGCCAACAAGCTGACATGGGAGCAGATCGCCAGCCTGGCAGGCATCGGAGCGGAGCTTGGTCCTCATACCGCTCATCACACGCCACTCAACACGGTGGACCACGCGGCTGCCGCCGCGGAGTACCAGGCGGACATCGACAATCTCACCGCCCAGGGTTACCCGCGTCCATTGTCGGTGTCCTATCCCAATGGGATAACGACGACCACTACTGATGGTTACCCGATACCGCAGATTCCCAAGGATCTCGGCTTTACCTCCGGCCGGTCCGGCATCAATACGATCCATCATGATACGATCCCGCCCGGCGACCAGTGGTTGATACGCCAGGCGGTAGCGCCGCTCGGCAACACCACAACACTTGCCGGCCTGCAGGCTACCGTCACCTCATCCGAAGGGGGCGGTACCGTCGGCCCGTGGGTGGTGTTCAACACCCATGACATCGACGGCCCGTCGGGGTTGCCGTCCGCCGTGCTGGAGCAGTTCCTTGATTGGCTCGGGCCACGTGCGGCGCACGGCACGGTCCTCAAGTCGGTAACGGAGGTCATCCAGCCTGCCGAAGCCAGACCCGGATCGCCGTGAGCACCGGGGCACGCCCGCCGACGTCGCGTTGCCCGTTGGCCACCGACACGGGCGGTCACCTGGCATGCTGGACAGATGAGCGACGAACAGCCGCAGCAGGCCGGCCCGCCCACCGCGGAGACCCGGATGTCGCGGCTGCGGAAGGCCGCGGAAAAGCGGCACGTCCCGCTGCTCACGATCGTGACCGCGGTCGCGGTGGTGGCGGTCACCTACCTGGCCGGCAAGCTGATCTACCGGCTGCGGGACATCATGCTGATGATCGTGGTGGCCGCGTTCGTGGCGGTGTTGCTGAACCCGCTGGTGATCCTGGTGCAGCGCAGGGTTCACCCGCGCCGGGGCATCGCGGTGACCATCGTCACCGTGTGGGCGCTGGTCGTCTTCATCGGGCTGGCCGTGGCGTTCGGTTATCCCCTGGTGAACGGGATCAGCCACCTGGCGAACCGGTTGCCCAGCTACGTGGCGAGCGCCCAGCACGGCAGGGGCTGGATCGGCCACCTCGTGCGCAGGTACCACATCCAGACCTGGGTGCAGAAGAACACGCCCAAGCTCGTCGGCTACGCCCAGTCGCTGTCCAAGCCGGCGCTGTCCGTCGGCGAGGGCGCCGTCTCGCTGCTGCTGGAGCTGTTCACGATCTTCGTCCTGATGCTGCTGCTGCTGCTCGAGGGCCCGAAGATGCGGCGCTGGACGCTGGCCCAGATGACGCCGGACCATGCGGCGCGGACGACCAGGGTCGCGGGCGAGGCGAACCGGGCGGTCACCGGCTACATGCTGGGAAACCTGCTCACCTCCCTGATCGCGGGGATGGTGGTGTTCCTGACACTGCTGGTCCTCGGCGTGCCGTTCCCGCTGCTGTGGGGGCTGTGGGTGGCGCTCGTCGACTTCCTGCCGATGATCGGCGGGGCGCTGGCCGGCATACCCACCGTGATCTTCGCGGCCTTCCACTCGCTGACCGCGGGCATCGTCACCCTGATCGTGTTCCTCGCCTACACCCAGATCGAGAACCACGTGCTCAACCCGGTGGTGATGAGCAAGACCGTGCGGATCAACCCGCTGCTGGTGCTGCTCGCGGTCCTGGTCGGCGCGTCGCTCGGCGACCTGATCGGCGGGATTTTCGGCGGCTTCGTGGCGGCGCTGCTCGCCATCCCGGCCGCGGGCATGCTGCAGGTGATCGTCCGCGAGATCTGGCATGCCACCGCGCCGGCCGGTCAGCAGTCCGGTGCCGCCGCGGCGGATGCGGCGGCCGCCCCGGCCGCTCCTGCCGCCCCGGCCGCTCCTGCCGTTCTAGCGGCGCCGGACGCTCCAGCGGTGCCGGACGTCCCGGCCGGGCAGGATCAGCGCACGCGGAGCGAGCTCTTCCCCGTGCCGCCCGACGCGGGCGAGCATGGTCCTTAGCACCGACGAGCGCGAGGAGGGCCGGACATGCGAGTACTGGGAATCGTGCTGGCAGGCGGCGCCGGAACGCGGCTGAGCCCGCTGACCGCGGACCGGGCCAAGCCAGCCGTCCCGTTCGGCGGCCTGTACCGGCTGATCGACTTCGCCCTGTCCAACCTGGCCAACGGCGGCATCCTCAAGCTCTGCGTGCTCACCCAGTACAAGAGCCACAGCCTGGACCGGCACATCTCCACGACCTGGCGGATGAGCTCGCTGCTCGGCAACTACGTGACACCCGTACCGGCGCAGCAGCGGCTCGGCCCGCAGTGGTACACCGGCTCGGCAGACGCCATCTACCAGTCGATGAACCTCATCAACGACGAGCAGCCCGACATCGTGATCGTCGTCGGCGCCGACCACGTGTACCGGATGGACTTCCGGCAGATGATCGACCAGCACGTGGCGCACCGGGCCGGCGTGACGGTGGCCGCGATCCCGGTGCCGCGGCAGGAGGCATCCTCGTTCGGCATCGTCAGCGTCACCGGCGACGGAAGGACGGTCGACGCGTTCCTGGAGAAGCCATCCGACCCGCCGCCGATGCCCGGCGAGCCCGAGCTGAGCTACGCGTCGATGGGAAACTACGTGTTCGACACCGACGTGCTGGTCGACGCGCTGCGCAAGGACGCCGCCGACGAGGAGAGCCGGCACGACATGGGCGGCGACATCGTACCGATGCTGGTGCGCAACGGCGGCGCGCAGGCCTACGACTTCCGGCGTAACGAGGTGCCCGGAGTCACCGCGCGTGACGCGGGCTACTGGCGCGACGTCGGCACACTGGACTCCTACTTCGAGGCCCAGATGGACCTGTGCGCGGTGGAGCCGGTGTTCAACCTGTACAACGATCAGTGGCCCATCTACACCCACATCCCGCCGCTGCCGCCGGCCAAGTTCGTCCACGACAGCGGCGACCGGGTCGGCCGCGCGCTGGACAGCCTGGTAAGCCCGGGCGTCATCGTCTCCGGCGCCCTGGTCCGCCAGTCGGTGCTCTCGCCCGGGGTCCGGGTGAACAGCTGGGCCACGGTGGAGCGGTCGGTGCTGATGGACCACACGGCGATCGGCCGCCGCGCCGTGGTCAGGGACGCGATCATCGACAAGAACGTCGTCGTGCCCGAGGGCGCCATCGTCGGCGTGGACAAGGAACGGGACCGGGCCCGCGGATTCGTGGTCTCGGCCGGCGGCATCACCGTGGTCGGCAAGGGCCAGGAGGTGGTCCCTTGACCGGCGGCGGACTCCGGGTCGCGCTGCTGACCAGGGAATACCCGCCCGAGGTGTACGGCGGCGCGGGCGTGCACGTCACCTACCTGGCCCGCGAGCTGGCGCCGCTGGTGGACCTGACCGTGCACTGCCAGGGCGCGGACCGGCCGGGCGCAGTGGCGCACCGGCCGTGGGACCTGCTCGCCGGCGCCAACCAGGCGCTGCAGGTGGTGTCCACCGACCTGTCGATGGCCGCCGCCGTCGCGGGCGCCCAGCTCCTGCACTCCCATACCTGGTACGCGAACCTGGCCGGTCACCTGGCGGCGATGCTCTACGGCGTCCCGCACGTTATGACCATGCACTCGCTGGAGGCGCTGCGGCCATGGAAGGCCGAGCAGCTCGGCGGCGGCTACGCGGTCTCGACCTGGTGCGAGCGGGTGGCGGCGGGCTCAGCCGCCGCGGTGGTTGCCGTATCGGACGCCATGCGCGCCGATATCCGCACCGCTTACCCCGAAATTGATCCCGAACGAATCATCGTGATACGGAACGGGATCGATGCCGCGGAATACGCGCCCGATCCGGGCACCGACCTGCTGGACCGCTACGGGATCGACTGCTCCCGTCCGTATCTGATCTTCGTGGGGCGGATCACCAGGCAGAAGGGCCTCCCGGTACTGCTGCGGGCGGCGCCGGAGCTCGTCGCCGAAGCGCAGCTCGTCCTGCTCGCCGGGCTGGCCGACACCCCCGAGCAGCTCGCCGAGGTGACCGAGCTGGTGGACGGGCTGCGCGCCAGCCGCTCCGGCGTGCTGTGGATCCCGGAGATGCTGGCCAAGCACGAGGTCATCCAGCTGCTCAGCCACGCGACGGTGTTCGCCTGCCCGTCGGTCTACGAGCCGCTCGGCATCGTGAACCTGGAGGCCATGGCGTGCGGGACCGCGGTGGTTGCCTCCCGGACCGGCGGGATCCCGGAGGTCGTCGCCGACGGCGAGACCGGTCTGCTGGTTCCGCCAGGCGAGCCCGCCCCGCTCGCTGCCGCGCTGAACGCTCTGCTCACCGACCCCGGCCGCGCCGCCCAGCTGGGGCAGGCGGGCCGTAAGCGGGCGGTCTCAGAGTTCTCCTGGGCCGCCATCGCCGCCAGGACCGCCGCGCTGTACGACCAGCTGGTCTAGCGCATCGGCTCCGGGGCGGTCGGCAGCACGCGCTCGAAGTAGTCCCGGGCGGCGGCGGTGGTCCCCACGTCGGCGCCTGCCGCCTCGGACATGTACCAGCGGTGCTCCAGCACCTCGTGGAAGATCTCCGCCGGAGGCAGCCGGCCGCGCAGGCTCTTGGGGATGGCGGCGATCACCGGGTCGTAGACCTCCTCCAGCCAGCGGTTGGCGGCCACCACCTCCGACACGGGATGGCCCTGCCTCTGCTCCAGGTAGGCCCGGAAGCTGGCCATGTCGTTGAGCAGCCTGCGCGCAAGGTTCTCCCCGGTGCCGATCCCGGTGCGCAGGAAAAGCTGCCTGGCGTTGTGCCCGGCCTCGGCGACCCTGGTCCGCAGCCGCACCTTGTTGCCGTCGCCGGTGGGTATCAGCTCCACCTCGTCGACGTCGAAGCCGAGCTCGTTGATCCGGGCCAGCCGCTCCGCGATCTTGAACCGCTGCTCCTCCGGGCGCAGGACTTCCTCGCGGGTCAGCTCGGACCACAGCGACTGGTACCGCCGCCGTAGCTCCTCGGCTACCTCCAGCGGGTCCACGTCGGGCGGCAGCAGTTCCCCGGCCTGCAGGTCCAGCAGCTCGCCGCAGACCCGCTCCGCGGCCAGTTCGATATCCCACTCGCGCTGCCCGTCGGTCAGCGACGGATGGTGCTCGCTGGTCTCCGCGTCGACCAGGTTGGCCTCCAGCGCGCCGGCGTCGTAGCAGAACAGCGCGTTGGACAGCGAGCAGTCGCCCCAGAAGAACCCGAACAGGTGCAGCCGGACCAGCAGTTCCACCAGCGCGTCCAGCAGCCTGTCGGTGGCCTCCAGGCCGCGGGGATTGGAGAAGACGGCACGGTAGGTGGTCGCGTAGCTGAGGAACCTGGTGACCAGGATCGCGTCGAGGTCCGGCTGGGGGGACCCGAAGCCGTTGCCGTCGCCGCGGTCGACCGCGATCCCGACCACCTCGACCGCCGGGATGTTCCGCTCCGCCATCGTCCGCAGCAGCCGGTACTCGCGCCTGGCCAGCCGCTCGCTCAGCTCCTTGAGCGCGTACAGCTCCCCGTTTTCGGTGACGAATCGCACCACGTGCCGCGAGATGCCTCGCTGCCGGATCTCGACGAGCCGGTCGTCGCGCCACTCCTGCAGCGGCTCGGCCCACGGCAGGCTGAGCAGGCCGGCCGCATGGTCGGCAGGAGGGGTGAACACGAACCGCACGGCCCCACCGTACGGCAGTGGCGCGGCGCGGCCCGCGGCTGCGCCGCGATCGCGCGGCTCGCGGGGGTCGACGGCCCCCGGCCGCGCGATGCTACGGCGAGAACTGGGAGCAGGTAATCGGGGGGTTTCAGGGGGGTCGTCCCCCCTGGGCAACACAGATATGTTGGCGCCGCTGATGACGACCGCGACGTGCTCGCCCGGCGCGGGCTTGTACGCGCCGGCCAGCAGCGCGGCGATCCCGACCGACGCGGCAGGCTCGGCGGCGACGCGCAGCGCCTGCCAGAGCGCTTGCTGCGCCGCCAGGATCGCGTCGTCATCGACGAGCACGACATCCGCGACGTAGCGCTGGGTGATGGGGAACACCAGGTCGCCCACGCGCCGCGGGGCCAGCGCGTCCGCCGCGACGCTGCCCGCCGGCGCGTCGGCGGGGCGCCCCTCGGCCCTCGCGCGGCTGAGGGTGGGCGCCCCCTCGGGCTCCACGCCGACCACGCGGACCGCGCCGGCGAACCATGAGGCTATGCCCGCGATCAGCCCGCCGCCGCCGACCGGCACCAGCACCGTGTCGAGCTCGCCGGCCTGACCGGCAAGCTCAAGGCCGAGGGTGCCCTGTCCGAGAATCGTCTCCGGCTGGTCGAAGGCATGCACGCTGAGGGCACCGGAGGTTTCCGCCCACTGCTCGGCGGCCGCCAGCGCGTCTGCGTAGCGCTCGCCGGTGACCACCAGGTCCGCGCCGAGCCGCCGGATCCGCTCGATCTTGGCCGGGGCGGACACGGTGGGCACGAAGACCTTGGCCGGAACGCCGCCCTGCCTTCCCGCCAAACCCGCCGTGTTTCTGCCCAAGCCCACCCTGGAGGCCGCGTAGGCGACAGCCACCCCGTGGTTGCCGCCGGATGCCGCCACCACCCCCGCGGGCGGCACGTCGCGCAGCAGCAGGTTGGCGAACGCGCCGCGGGCCTTGAACGAGCCCGCGCACTGGAGCTGCTCCAGCTTCAGCGTCACGGCCTGCGACAGGTCGGCTGATGCGCCGATGTCGCCGAGGTCGGCCTGCACCACCGGCGTCCGGCGGATGTAGCCCTTGATCGCGTCGTAGGTGCGGCCGATGTCGTCAGGGGAGATCACGCCGTTCAACATTACCGGCCGCGGGCGGGGCACAATGGCGCACATGAGCACGCACACTCATCACGATGACGAAGACCCGGCCTGCGCGGTGGCTCACGGGACCGCCTCCCCGGCGGCGGGATCGGCGGGGGAGCGCACGCTGGTCGCGGTGTTCGCCTCGCCGGTCGCAGGCTACCTGCTGCGGTACGGCGCGGACCTGGGTTTCCGCGGCCTGCTGCTCGAGCCGGACCAGGCGCGCGCCGCCGGGGCCGCCATCACCGGCTTCCCGGTTGCCACGGCGGTGCCCGATGACCTCGACGATTCGGCGGACGTGGTGATCACCGACCATCACCGTTCCGAGCTCGGCCCGGTGCTGCGCGACGCGCTCGGCACCAAGGCACGGTGGATCGGGGTCATGGGCAATCCGCGCCACGTCGGGCCGCACGTCGCCGCGCTGACCGGTCTTGGCGTCCCCGATGCCGAGATCGCCCGGGTGCACCGGCCGATCGGGCTGAACATCGGCTCCCGCACCCCGCCCGAGATCGCGATCGCCGCCCTGGCCGGCCTGCTCGCGGACCGCAACGGCCGCCCCGGCGGCTTCGAGTTCCAAGCGGCCGCGCGGCGGCTTGCCCGACGCGCGCGCTCCGGAAAGCACTGAGCGGCCGCGCGGCGGCTTGCCCGACGCGCGCGCTCCGGAAAGCACTGAGCGGCCGCGCGGCGGCTTGCCCGACGCGCGCGCTCCGGAAAGCACTGATCTCCTCGGCGTCGCGGCGGACTCTGGCCTG
>JAFAPY010000267.1 GCA_019246795.1 Streptosporangiaceae bacterium
CGGACCCGGTCACGTTCGCCGGGGCGCAGCCAGGGACCCAGCTCGTCGGCGACGGCGAGGACTTCCCGCACGGTGGCGCCGAACTCCTCGCTGCCGTACATGTCGATCCACCGCTGGTACCGCGGATCGGGCGAGCCGCGGCGGCCCAGCTCCTTGCCCACTTCCCAGTAGATCCAGTAACAGGGCAGCACCGCGCCGACGCCTTCGGCGTAGGAGCCGAAGCCGGCCGTGGCCAGCAGGAAGCTGGTGTATGCCAGGTTGACCGGAGCGGGCTCGGCAGCGCCGACGAGGCCAGGGTCGATACCCAGCTCGGGAAGCAGGCAGGCGTGCAGCTGCCGCTCGACGGCCAGGACGTCGGCCGCGTGCCGGGCGAACATCTGCGTCGCCGTGGCCTCCGGCGCGCGGCTGGCCAGGGCGGCCAGGGCCTGCGCGTACCGGTGCAGGTAGAGCGCGTCCTGGACGACATAGAACGCGAAAGCTTCGTGCGGCAGCGTGCCGTCGGCAAGCCCGGCCAGGAACGGGTGGGCCAGGATGGCATCGTAGATCTCGGTGATGTCCTGCCACAGCTCGCCGGTGAAGGCCTCACTCATCGCGTTCCTTTCGCTGCACCCCCTGGGGAACGCGGTGCGTGTAGTCGTGCAGCACGTGCACCGGGCCTTCGCCGCCGCCGAGCTCGGCGAGCCCGTGCGCCACCGCCTCCCCGGCGATGGCGGCGGCCCGGACCGCCGCCTCGGCCAGCGGCAGCTTCGCCGCCAGGCCGGCCGCGAGCACCGCCGAGTGGGTGCAGCCCGCCCCGTGCGTCGCCGCGACCGGGTGCCGGGCGACCGGGATGTCCAGGTGCACGGATCCGTCGAACAGGTGATCCACCGGCTCGGCGCCGTGCCCCCCGGTGACCAGGACCGCGCGCGCCCCCATCGCGGCCAGGCGCTCGGCGAGCGCCGCGCGGTCCTCGGTCTTGTCGTGCGCGAGCGCCTGCGCTTCTGGCAGGTTCGGGGTCACCACCGTGGCCAGCGGGAACAGCCGCGTGACCAGGGTCTCGACAGCGTCGGGGAGCAGCAGCGTGGCGCCGGAGCTCGCCACCATCACCGGGTCCACCACCAGGGGCAGGTCCCGCGGCGCCAGCGTGTCTGCCACCGCCGCGATGAGCGGTGCGGAGAACAGCATGCCGGTCTTGGCGGCGTCCGCGCCGATGTCGTCGAGGACCGCGTCGATCTGCGCGCGCACAACGTCGGTCGGGACCTCGTGGATGGCCCGCACGCCCAGCGTGTTCTGCGCGGTGAGCGCGACGATCGCCGACATGCCGTGCGCGCCGCAGCGGGCGAACGCCTTGAGGTCCGCCTGGATGCCGGCGCCGGCGCCGGAGTCCGACGAGGCGATCGTCAGCACCCGCGGCACCGGCCGCGGCGAGCTCTCCCGGGAGCGTGGTGCCCCCGGGCCGTGACGGGGGCAGGGGAGGTGGGTGGGGCTCACGAGGGAAGCTCCGGAACGCCGATGAGCGGGCTGGACGCCTGGGCGTGCCAGCGGCGGGGAATGCGGCCCGCGCAGCGCGCGGCGTGCCCGGCGGCCACCGCCAGCCGCATCGCGGCAGCCATGCGCCCCGGGTCGGCGGCGCGGGTGATGGCCGACGCCACCAGGACGGCGTCGCAGCCGAGCTCCAGCGCGACAACCGCGTCGCTGGCCGTGCCGATCCCCGCGTCGAGGATGACCGGGACGCCGGCCTGCCCCACGATCATCGCGATGTTGTGCGGGTTGCGCACGCCAAGGCCGGAGCCGATCGGGGCGCCCAGCGGCATGACCGCCGCGCACCCCGCTCGCTCCAGCTGCCTGGCCAGCACCGGGTCGTCGTTGGTGTAGGGCAGGACCACGAACCCGTCGGCGACCAGCCGGCGGGCTGCATCCAGCAGCTCCACGGGATCGGGCAGCAAGGTCTGATCGTCGGCCACGACCTCGAGCTTCACCCAGTCGGTGCCCAGCGCCTCCCGGGCGAGCCTGGCGACCAGCATCGCCTCGCTCGCGGTGTGGCAGCCTGCGGTGTTCGGCAGGATGCGCACCCCTGCCTGCTGCAGCGTGCCGAGCAGCGAGCCCTGGCCGCCGCCCGCCACCCGGCGCATGGCGACGGTGACGAGCTCCGCGCCGGAGGCATCGAGCACCTGCTGCAGTACCTCCAGGCTCTGCACTCCCCCTGTTCCCAGGATCAGCCGCGAGCTCAGCTCGCGGCCGGCCAGCAGCCACGTCCCCGCGGACTGGCGGCTGGCCAGTTCCGTATCGGTCACCTCTGCCTATCCTCCTTGCACCGCCGTAACCACCTCGACCTGGTCGCCGTCGCGGAGCACGGTGGCGGCCCATGAGCCCCGCGGCACCACGTCGCCGTTGACGGCGGCGGCGACGCCGGTCGCGGCGGTCGTCAGCTCGGCCACCGCGTGCGCCATCGTCACGCCGTCCGCCAGGTCGCGCGGCTCGCCGTTGAGCCGCACCCGCACCGTCACCCTGCCTCCTTCGACGTTCGCGCCCCCGCCGTTGCCGGCTCGGCCAGGAACCGCTGCGGCGTGAACGGCTCCCACTCCGCGGCGGGCCGCTGCCCGGTCAGCCAGGCCACAGCGGCGTCCGCGGTCACCGGCGACATCAGGATGCCGTTGCGGTAATGCCCTGCCGCGAACAGCAGGCCGCCGGGACCGGCAGGGCCCACCACCGGGCCGTTGTCGGGCGTCCCCGGCCGCAGCCCGGCGCAGGTCTCGGCGAGGATCAGCTCGCTGGTCACCGGGAGCACGCTCATCGCGTCGCGCAGCAGGTCGTGCACGGCGCCCGCGGTCACGGTCCGGTCCGGCCCGCGTTCTTCCTGTGTCGCGCCCACCACCATCTCGCCGTCGGCCCGCGGCACGAGGTAGACGTCCGCGCCGCGCACCGTGGCCCGGATGGTGCGGCTGAGCACCGGCGGGATGCCATCGGGATGGCGCAGCCGCAGCAGCTGGCCCTTGACCGGCCGCACCACGGCACGCAGCGGCTCGGGCAGCCCCGTGATCGCGCCCGACGCCCATCCGGCGGCGATGACCACGCTGCCCGAGCCGACGTCGTCCCCGCCGGCCAGCCGGACGCCGACCCCGTGACCGGGGCGCACTCCCGTGACCCGGTCCCGGACCATGCGGACCCCCGCCGCCCGTGCGGCCGCGCGCAGCGCGGCCGCGTACCTGCGGCTGTCCACCGACCAGTCGCCCGGGAACAGCACGCCGCCGCGCACGTCCGGGGTCAGGAACGGCTCCAGCCCGCGGCACTGGCCGCTGTCCAGCTCGCGGGCGTCCAGGCCGGCGGAGCGGCGGAAGGCGGTCAGCCGCAGCAGCGCCGCGTGATCGGAGGGATCATAGGCGATGGCCAGCGTGCCCTCCCGGCGCAGCCCCACCTGGTGGCCGCCGGCCTGCTCGAGTTCGGCCGCGAACGCGGGGAACCTGCCGACGGCGAGCAGGTTCAGCCGGAGCAGCGCCTGCTCGCCGAACAGGGCCTCGGACACCGGCGCGAGCATCCCCGCGGCGACCAGGGACGCGGCGTCGCCGGCCTCCGGGTCCACCAGGACGACATCAAGCCCGGCGGCGGCGGCCCGCCATGCGATCGCGGTCCCGATGACGCCGCCGCCGGCGACCACGACATCTGCGGTAGCGGCCACAAGCGCTCCCTTCGCCGGCATTACCCGGATCAGGTTCGACGGTCGGAGGCACGCGGCGGGGGTTATCAGGGGTCACCCCCGTGGGCGCGCTGCCTCCCTCTCAGCCCTTCGGGCTCCCGTGGCCGGATTTTTTCCGGCAGTTTCAGCCTATATCACCCGGTCCGGGCGCATGTTCCGCGGTCAGGGTGCGCCCGTGATTGGATGGCCCCGTGATTGGATGGCCCCGTGATTGAGGACAGGGTGATCGATGACGGGGTGCGCACCGACCTGCGGCAGCGGCTCGCCGACGCGCGGCTGTACCTGTGCACCGACGGGCGGCGCTCCCGCGGGGACCTGGAGCAGTTCCTCGACGCCGTGCTCAGCGTCAGCGTGGACATCGTGCAGCTGCGCGAGAAGGGCCTGGAGGCGCGGGAGGAACTCGCGCTGCTGGAGGTCTTCGCCGACGCGTGCCGCAGGCACGGGCGCCTGCTGGCGGTCAACGACCGCGCGGACGTGGCGCTCGCGGCCGGGGCCGACGTGCTGCACCTGGGCCAGGACGACCTGCCGGTGCCGGTCGCGCGGCGCGTCCTCGGCCCCGGGCCGCTGATCGGGCGCAGCAGCCACAGCCCCGCCCAGGCCGACGCGGCGGCGGCCGAGCCGGGGGTCGACTACTTCTGCGCCGGGCCGGTATGGGAGACGCCGACCAAGCCGGGCCGCCCGGCAGCAGGCCCGGACCTGCTGGCCTACGTGGCGCGCAAGACCGCCAGGGACCCGGGCCGCCCCTGGTTCGCGATCGGCGGCATCGGCCTGGACCGGCTCGCCGAGGTGGCGGCCGCCGGCGCCACCCGGGTCGTCGTGGTCCGCGCCATCACCGACGCCGACGATCCCGGCGCCGCCGCGGCCCAGTTCGCCCGGCGGCTGCGCCAGGGCCCAGCTCCCGGGGCCTGAACCGGCGGGGCCGCCGTGACACGATGATCAGATGCGGATCGCCGGGGTCGAATCGACCGACTTGTTCGTGGGGACCGCGCAGCGCCCGCTGCAGGTGGTGCGGGTCCTGCTGGAGGGACGTGACGGGCGGGCCGCCACGGTGCACGTACAGGGCGCCGGGACCACGTACCTCGGCCCGTTCGGTATCACGGAAAGCCCGGGCCCCGGCGGCGGGGAAGCCTTTGAAATCCCGGTGGAGTTCGCGGCGCCCAGCCAGCCGGGCAGCACCCGCCGGGTCACGGTCATCGCGGAAAGCGGGGCGGAGCGGGTCGCGGCGCAGGCCGACATCACCGTCGCCGAGCCGGGCTGGACGATGTGGATGGTCAGCCACTTCCACTACGACCCGGTCTGGTGGAACACCCAGGGGCAGTTCACCGAGGCCCGACTTACCCTGCCCGACGAGGACGGCAGCCTGCCCGATCTCCGCAACGCGTTCGAGCTGGTCGGCGCGCACCTGGACAAGGCCAGGCGGGACGGCGACTACAAGTTCGTGCTCGCCGAGGTCGACTACCTCAAGCCGTACTTCGACGCCTTCCCGGCCGAACGGGACGACCTGCGCGCCCTGGTCGCCGAAGGGCGGGCCGAAATCGTCGGCGGCAACTACAACGAGCCGAACACCAACCTGACCTGCGCCGAATCCACGATCCGCAACGCGGTGTACGGCATGGGGTTCCAGCGCGACGTGCTCGGCGGCGACCCGCAGAGCGCCTGGATGCTGGACGTGTTCGGGCATGACCCGGGATACCCGGGGCTGATGGCCGCGGCCGGGCTCACCTCCTCGGCCTGGGCCAGGGGGCCGTTCCACCAGTGGGGGCCGGGCGGCGCCCCGGGCGGCACCGGACGGATGCAGTTTCCCAGCGAGTTCGAGTGGATCTCCCCCGACGGCCGCGGGCTGCTCACCCACTACATGGCCCACCACTACGGAGCGGGCTGGGTGCTGCACTCACCGGCCGACCTGGACGCCGCCGAAGCCGAGGCATACCGCCAGTTCCGCGGGCTCGCCGCGGTCGCCGCGACCCGCAACGTGCTGCTGCCCGTCGGCGCGGACCATGTCATCCCGGCACGGTGGGTCACCGACATCCACCGGGACTGGAACCGGCGGTACGTGTGGCCCAGGTTCGTGACCGCGGTGCCGAGGGAGTTCTTCGCCGCGGTGCGGGCGGACGCGGCGCGCGGCGGCGCGTGGATCACCCCGCAGACCAGGGACATGAACCCGCTGTACACCGGCAAGGACGTGTCCTACATCGACACCAAGCAGGCGCAGCGCGCCATCGAGGCCGCGGTCACCGACGCCGAGCGGCTGGCCACCGTGGCCTGGCTGGACGGGGCGCCGTTCCCGGCCGCGGCGCTGGACCGGGTATGGCGGCTGCTCGCCTTCGGCGCGCACCACGACGGCATCACCGGGGTGGAGTCGGACCAGGTGTACCTGGACCTGCTCGGCGGCTGGCGGGAGGCGTGGGAGCTGGCCTGCTCCGCGCGCCGCGCCGCGGCCGCGCACCTGGCCGGCGCCGGCGGCATCACCGTGTGCAACGGGCTGGCGCGGGAGCGGGGCGGCCTGGCCCGGGTCACCGTGCGCGTGCCGGACGACGGCACCAGGTGGCTGGACGTGCGCGACGGCGCCGGGGACCCGGTGGCGGCGCTGGCCGAGGGGGTCCGCCGCCGCAGGGACGGGTCGCTGGCCGAGGTCACGCTCACCTTCCGCGCGGAGCGCGTGCCGGGGATGGGGCACCGCAGCTACCAGGCGGTGCCCGCAGCCACGGGCGAGGCGGCTTCGGGGTGGCGGGAGGTCGGCGGGACCGCGATCGAGAACGACGCCTACCTGGTCGTCGCCGACCCGCGGCGCGGCGGCACGCTCGCCATCACCGACAAGCGCATCGGCGCCAGCGTGCTGCGCGGGCCCGGAAACGAGCTGGTGCTCCAGGAGGAGTACCCGGCCCATCCCCGGCACGGGGAGGGGCCGTGGAACCTGTCGCCGAAGGGACCAGGGACGGGATCGTCGTCGGTGGCGGCGCAGGTGCGGGCGCAGCGCTGCCCCGCAGGGTCCCGGCTGGTGGCCGCCTACGCCTTCGGCGGCCTGCAGGTCACCCAGGAGACGCTGCTGTGGCACGGGGCGCAGCGCGTGGAGTTCCGCACCCATGTCGACGGGTACGCCGGCCGGGACCGGCTGCTGCGGGTCCGGTTCCCCGCCGACGTGCCCGGCGGGCTGCCGGTGTACCAGACGGCCACCGCCGTGATCGGCCGGTCGTTCGGCGCCGTCGACGTGGACTCCGCGGACCACTGGTACACCCTGGACAATCCCGCGTACCAGTGGTTCGGCGTCGGCTCGGCGGCGCGGGTGGTGCTGGGCCGGGGCGAAACCCCCCGCGCCAGGCCGATGCACGCGATCGGGGTGGCCGAGGTCGTCTGCCCGAAGATACAGAACGGACCTTCCGGCGCCGGTCTGCGGAACGTGATACGGGACCTGATGGCGGCGCTGGCCGGGGCGGGGGTGACCGCGACATGCAGCCGCGCCGACGGGCCCCGGTACGGCGCGGTCGACGCGGACTCCAACCTGCCCGACGTCAGGATCGCGGTCGGCGGCCCGGAGGTGAACGCGTTCACCGGCCAGGCCTGCGCGAAGGCGCTGGCAGCCAGGCTGGCGGGTTCGCCCGGCGGCACGGCACGGCTGTGGGTGCCGGCCGGGCGCAGCCGGGCTGGCGCGTTCGGCCCCGGCGCGGACGTGCGCGCCGCGACGGAC
>JAFAPY010000043.1 GCA_019246795.1 Streptosporangiaceae bacterium
GTCCAGGAGAAGATCGAGGGCGACTCTTTGCTCCGCGCTGCGGCCGCGCAGGCCGAAGGCTTCCCGGTCGCCGCGGACCAGCTGGACGGACTTGTCCGGCCTGACCCGGCCGAGCGCACTGCCGTTGGAGGAGGCCAGGACCAGCCCGGTATGGCAGGGAAGCTCGCGGGCGGCCTCGCAATCCAGGGTGCCTGATTCGTACAGCCGCTCGATGTCACCGATGCCGACCTCGAGCTCCGTCATCCCGGTCCAGCCCGAGTCCACGGGCAGCTCGGCCCGGTACTCCTGGGCGGCCAGCCCGATGGAGGCGGCCTTGACCCGCAGCGGCAGGTCCTTGCTGACCAGCACGACGTCGTGGCCCTCGGCGGTGAGGCTGCGCGCCACCGACAAGATCCGCGAGTCGTTGTCGCCGAGCCGGAACCCGGCGGGCAGCACGGAGGCGTCGGCGTGGTTCAGCTCGACCCTGACCGTGCCGCCCAGCACGCCGACAGGCAGCTCCGCATCCAGCCTGCCGTGCTCAACGCGCAGGTCGTCCAGGTGGTGCAGCGCCTGGCGGGCGAAGTAGCCGAGCTCGGGATGGTGCCGCTTGGCCTCTAGCTCGGTAATGACGACGACCGGCAGCACCACGTGATGCTCATCGAAGCGGGCGATGGCTGCCGGGTCAGCGAGCAGGACGCTGGTGTCGAGTACGTACGTACGGCGACCTTGAGATTTGACCACGCAGACTCCCTCGGGCGCCAGGGGGCCCCGGACGCCCAGATGAGGACACAGACGTGTCGGAACGGACCGGGCCAGCCCTCGAAGGGCCGCGCCGGCCCTTCTGTCATCTCGCCTGCGCGGGACGCGCGAAGCTCAGAGATCGAGGGCCTTCCCGGGGCGGCGCCGCGCCGCCCACCTAAAGTAGACGGTACCCGTGATCGGGTTACCGCAAAAGCACCGCCGGGTTACCAGAGCGTGTTTACGCTCTTAAGCTGCGGTAACGTGCCGAACCTGCGGTTGCGAGCCGCATAGGAGCGCAGCGCACGCAGGAAATCCACCTTGCGGAACGCGGGCCAGTACGCGTCGCAGAAGTAGAACTCCGAGTGGGTGCTCTGCCACAGCAGGAAGCCGCCGAGCCGCTGTTCCCCCGAGGTCCGGATGACCAGGTCAGGGTCGGGCTGGCCGGCCGTGTACAGGTGCTCGGCGATGTGCTCCACGTCGAGCACCTCCGCCAGTTCCTCGATGGTCGTGCCCCTGGTGGCGTGCTCTTGCAGCAGCGAGCGCACCGCGTCGGCGATCTCGCGGCGGCCGCCGTACCCGACCGCCACGTTGACCAGCAGGCCGGGGTAGTCAGCGGTTACCTCGCCGGCGTCCTTGAGGACCTGGACCGTCTCGCCGGGCAGCAGATCCAGCGCGCCCACCGGGTTGACGCGCCAGTGCTCGGCGACCAGGCCCTGCACGGTGCCTTCGATGATCTTCAGCAGCGGGACCAGCTCGCCGGCAGGCCGGGTCAGGTTATCGGTGGACAGCAGCCACAGCGTGACGACCTCGACGCCGGCCTCGCGGCACCAGGCGAGCAGCTGGAATATCTTGTCCGCGCCGTTGCGGTGCCCGTTGCTGACGTCGCGGTATCCGGCGGACCTGGCCCACCGCCTGTTCCCGTCGCAGATAACCCCGACGTGGCGGGGTATCGCGTCCGGCGACAGGGATGCTGCGAGCCTGCGTTCGTACAGCCGGTAGGCCAGGTAACGAAGTCCCATGATGCGGCTCCCCGGAGGACGTGGTGTCAACGCAAACGTACCCAACGAACGGGACGGTTTGGTCAACGCCACGTGTCGTCCGGCCCGGGGGACGCAAGCCGAGGAGCTCGCCGCGCTCAGCCGCCTGCCGGTCCCTGGCGCCGCACTTCCTCCACGTGCCGCAGCGCCGAACGCAGCCGGGACAGCCAGGCGTCCGCGTTTTCTCCGGTCAGGCGGACGCACCAGGCCAGCGCGTCGCTACGGCTGCGCGCCACGCCCGCGTCGACGAGCGTGTCGAGGACGCGCCGCTCCGGCTGCCGCAGCCTGGTCATCACCGGGACCGACAGCGTGGTGAACATCTCCGTGACGTCGCCGCAGGCGACCCCCCAGGACACCTTGCGCCGGAACTGGTGCTCGGCCTCGCGGGCGATCTCGATCCGCCGTCCCCTGGTCTCCTCCCGGAACTTGCGGATCGTGCCCTGGATCGCGGTGGCGCGTTCCGCGTCGGACGCGCCCGCCATGGCCGGGGCCCGGAGCGTCCCGACGATGCTGATCTCCTCGCGGTCCGCCCGGATGTCCGGCGGCCCGGTGAACCAGCCAGCGGGCATCCTGCTGGTCAACCAGCTGTGCAGGTCCCGGTCGGCGCCGCCGTGCCCGGCGGTTGCCTCCCGGGCGCCCGCTCCCCCGCTGCTCATGTAATGATGATTACGGCCTGACGCGGCGCCGTCAATCACCGGCGCGGATGAGCGCAGCCTGCCGACGGTCAGCCAAGCCCGGCGGCGACCGGGGCGGCGAGCTGCGGGTCGACGCGGACCGCGCCGGCGTACTGCGGGCCGAAGTTGGCCGGGACCACATGGACGTCCATCCCGGGCTGCGGGGCCTCGATCATCCACCCGTTGCCCAGGTAGATGGCTACGTGGGAGATGTAGCCCGGCGCGGTGGGGTCGGTGTAGTAGAACAGCAGGTCGCCCGGCCGCAGCTGGCTGACCGGCATCACCGGGCCGGTTCTCGCCTGGTCGGCAGCCACGCGCGGCATGCTTACGCCCGCCTGGGCGAACGACCACTGAACCAGGCCGGAGCAGTCGAAGGCCGCAGGCCCCGCGGCTCCCCATACATACGGCATCCCCACCCGGCTCTCCGCGGCCCGCAGCGCTGTGGCAAGCTGCGCCGCGGTCATCGCCGCCCCGGCCTGCGATGCGCCGGGCAGCGTGGCGCCGGCCGGGCTCGCCTGGAAGACAGACGGCTTGGTTACCAGCGTCACCAGCGGCTCGACCGCGGCGCGGTGCGGTATCAGCGCCTTGACCCGCGCTGTCAGCCCGGCCACGCTTGCCGGCGGCGCGCTGATGACGATGGCGTTGGCGGCCGGCATGCCCAGCGATCGGGCAACCGAATCTGACACCACCGCGTCGACGCCGCCGATCCCGACCGTGCCGAACGCGATCACGGGCAGCCGTTCCTGCCTGCGCCCGGCCACGGTGACCCGGCCGCCGAGCGACAGCCGGTCCAGGGTGCCCATCGTGTACGACACCGCGACACCGCCGTCGGCCACGCCCTGCCACAGCGGCGTCGATGCCGCCGTGGGCCGGGCGGCGTAAGCGCGGAACGCGGACGGGTTGACGCCGAGCACGGCCGTGTAGACGCCGTTGATCTGCACCCTGGCGGCTTCTACCGGCTCGGCGCCGGTGACCGCGGGCTGCCGCGACACCGCGGCCAGGACCTGCCCGGGCAACGAGAACGGCGCCACCACCAGGAGATCAGCGTCCCGCAGGCCGCGCAGCGGGGCGACCGCCGCCTGTCGGCGCGTCCCGTCCGCCTGCCCGCGGGCCACCGGTACGGCTGTGCGGGCAACGGCGCCGCCCAGCAGCGGCACCACCGGCCCGGAGCTGCCCGCCGGAGCCGGCCGTGTGCTCGGGGCCGCCAGGGCTGCGGGATCAGCAGCCGGCGCGGCCGGCTTGCCGCCGGTCGTGGCCAGGACCGCCCCGGTCACCGTCCCGGTTACCGCAATGACGCTGACCACGGCCGACACGGCGCGCCTGTGGCCTGCTGACCGCCTGGCCCCGCTGCGCCGCAGCCCTCGCCGAGCCCGCTGCGCGATGTCCGTCGTCAGGTGCATCGCATCCAAAGATGCCTCATCGGGCCGGGAACCGTCCACCCCCGGTGTTCACGACGGCGCGGCCAGCACCTGACGGAGCTGGTCCGGGGCGGTGACCGGTGCCTGGCAGGTGAACTGCCGGCAGACGTAGGCAGCGGGTGCCCCGTTGACCAGGCCCCGCCCGGCGAGCAGCGGCACCGCGGACTCCGTCCCGTCGCCCAGGGCGAGGACCGCGCCGGGCGGAGCCGCGAGCAGCGCGGTGCGGTGCAGCTCACGCGTGCGCGGGTCACCGGGGCTGCCCACCACCGCGATCTCGGCCGGCCCTGCGAGCAGGGCCTCCGCGACGGCCAGGCCGCTGCCGGCGGCGCGCGGGTAGCGTGCCGCGATGGCGCTGAGCACGCCAAGCGCGGCCTGCGCGGCATCACGGTGCCCGGCCGACCCGGTCAGGGCCGCGTAGCTGAGCAGCGCCCCGGCCGCGGCGAACGTCCCAGACGGCGTGGCGTTGTCCGCAGGATCGGCGGGACGGAAGATCAGCGGCTCGCCGTCGGACGCGGTGTCATAGAAGCCGCCCTGCCCGTCGCCGAACGCCGCCAGCGCGGTATCGAGCAGTTCCCCGGCGAGCGCCAGCCATCGTGCCTGCCCGGTCACCCCGGACAGCACCAGCAGTCCCTCCGCGGTGGCCGCATAGTCCTCCAGTGCGCCCGCGGTTCCCCCCGGCGTCCCGTCTCGCGAGGTCCGGACCAGGCGGCCGCCGGCCAGGTGCACCTCGGCCAGCAAGCAGGCGGCGACGTGCGCGGCGTCGACGAAATCGGGCCTGCCCAGCACCGCCCCGCATTCGGCCAGCGCGGAGATGGCCAGCCCGTTCCACGCGGCCACCACCTTGTCGTCCCGGCCCGGCCTCACCCGCCCGTCCCGGGCGGCGAGCAGTGCGGCCCGGACCCGGGCCAGGCGGTCGGCGTCTGGGGGCTCGGCGCGCCGCTGCAGCACCGAGGCACCGCGCTCGAACGTCCCGTCCTCGGTGACACCGAACACCTCGGCCGCGAACTGCGCGTCCTGCCGGCCGAGCACGGTGCGCAGCTCGGCCGGCCGCCAGACATAGAACTTGCCCTCCTCGCCCTCGCTGTCGGCGTCCAGCGACGCCGCCAGGCCGCCTTCGGGCGTGCGCAGCTCGCGCAGCATCCACGCGCACGTCTCCTCCGCCGCCCGGCGCGCCAGCTCCGACCCGCCGCGGCGCCAGTGGTGCGCGTACGCCCGGGCCAGCAGCGCGTTGTCGTAGAGCATCTTCTCGAAGTGCGGCACCACCCAGGCGGCATCGACGGAGTACCTGGCAAAGCCGCCCCCGAGCTGGTCGTACATGCCGCCGCGAGCCATCGCCTCCATGGTGCCGTCGGCCATCCTGGCCGCGGCGGCCGCGCCGGTCCGCTGGTGATGGCGCAGCAGGAATTCACAGGTCATCGACGGCGGGAACTTCGGCGCCCCGCCGAACCCGCCATGCGCGGCGTCGTAGTCGCGCTCCAGCCCGGTCACCGCGCGTTCCGTCAGCTCTGCGAACTGCTCGCCGGGCCGCCCGGTCCGAAGGGCGCGCGTCGTGGCTGAGGCGTTTTCCGCCAGGGCGGCGGCGATCTGCCTGGCCTGCTCGGTCACGCCGTCCCGCTGGCTGCGCCAGGCCCGTGACACGTTCAGCACCAGTTGCCTGAAGTAGTCCCGCGGAAAGTAGGTGCCGCAGAAGAACGGCTCTTTCTCCGGCGTCATGAACACCGTCATCGGCCAGCCGCCCTGGCCGGTCATCGCCTGCGTCGCGGTCATGTAGACGGCGTCCACGTCGGGCCGTTCCTCCCGGTCGACCTTGATCGGGACCGTGTGCGCGTTGAGCAGCGCCGCCGTCTCCGGGTCCTCGAACGACTCGTGCGCCATCACATGGCACCAGTGGCAGGCGGCGTAGCCGACGGACAGCAGCACCGGGATCTCGCGGCGCGCCGCCTCGGCGAACGCCTCCTCGCACCAGGGCCACCAGTCCACCGGGTTGTCCGCGTGCTGCAGCAGGTATGGGCTCGTTGAATCGCGCAGCCGGTTCATGGTGCCAACGGTAGTCACGCGGCGGCGGTGCGGACGGCCATGCGGCGCCGCCCCGCGCCGTAAGCGCGGCCGAACAGGAAGAAAACGCCGCCCAGCACCCCGACGAAAAAACCGAGCGGCCAGTTGGTCTGGTAGGAGGCCACGATCCCGGTCCAGACGGTGACCAGCGCGATACCGACCGCGAGGCCTATGGCGGCCAGGGGCCGTGCGGTCACCGACCTGGCCGCGGCAGCCGGGCCGATCATCAGGCTGAACATCAGCAGCGCACCGACCACGGGCACGGTCATGCTGGTGGCAAGCGCCATGACCAGCAGGAACGCCAGTTCCATCCGCCGGGCGGACACGCCGCGCGCCTCGGCGACCTCCGGCAGCGCCGAGGACAGCATGAGCGGCCGGAACATGACCGCGATCGCGGCGATCGAGGCCGCGCCGAGCGCGACGATCGGCAGCACCTCGTCCGCGGCGACGCCGAACACCTCGCCGAACAGCAGCGAGTAAGCCTGCTGCGCGTACTCGGTGCTCCAGCTCACGAACAGCGCGCCCAGCCCGAGCATCATCACGAACGTCAGCGCGGTCGCGACATCATGCCTGGCGCGCCGACCCAGCCCGGCGATGCCGAGCGCGCCGGCCACGGAGAAGGCGGCCAGGCCGGCGAACGGGTTCAGCCCGAGCAGGCTGGCCCCGGCCGCGCCGGCGAAGGCGCCGTTGGGTATCGCGTGAGCCGCGAACGACGACCCGCGCAGCACGGCGAAAAAGCCCGTCACCCCGGCAATCACTGCGACCGCCGTCGCCGTGATCCAGGTGTTCAGCATCAGGCCGGTGAACATGCGTGCTCCGGATCCGGCTCATCGCGCCGCGCCGGCCTGCGCCAGCGGGGATGGGCGTAGGTCAGCAGGTAGCCGCCCACGATCAGCGTCACCACGAAGAAGCTGACCGGCCACCCGTGGCGGGCAGGCGGCCAGTAGTAGCTGTCGTAGGCGAGCACGATGCCGAGCCAGGTGGCCGCCACGCCGATGGCTGCCGCCACCGCCACCGCGCGGACCGGGCCCTTGGTCACGCGTAGCGCGGTCGCGGCCGGCCCGATCAGCAGCGCGGTGCTCAGCACCGCGCCGATGACCATGGCCGACAGCGCCACCGACACGCCGAGCGCCATCAGGTAGGCTGCGCCGACGGCGCGGACCGGAACGCCGCGGGCCGCGGCGATGTCCGGGCTCAGCGAGCTGAGCAGCAGCATCCTGGCCAGCAGCAGCGCGACGGCGAGCGCCAGCAGTGCGGAGGCGATCAGGGCGGGGACGGTGGACGGGGTCAGCACGAACACCGAGCCGAACAAGATGGTGAACGACGCGCCGGTGGTCGAACTGCGCAGGGTGCCCAGGTACAGGAACAGCGCGGCCAGGCCGAGCGCGGAGCCGAGCACCACGCCGGTGGCGACGTCGCGGCCGCGGCGGCGCTGGACGCCGGTCATCTCCATGAACGCGGCCGCGCCCGCGCCGAACGCGAGGTAGCCCCAGAACTGGTTGACGCCGGCGAGGAAGGCGGCGGACCCCCCGGTCGTGGCGATGTCGGACAGCGAGTGGCCGGCGAACGACTGCCCGCGGGTCACCGTGAACACGCCGACGACCGCAGAGGTGATGGCGACCACCGCGCCGACGCCGACCGCGGTGTGCACCGGCCCGCTGCTGAAGAAGCCGGGCTCGAAAAGATACTTCAGCACCGGTCACCCCGCCGCGGTGACGTGCTCAGCGTCGGCGGGCACCGCGCCGGTTTCCTCCGCGGCGACCACGAGGATGCGGCCGTGCACCCGCAGCACGTCCACGTGCTGGCCGTACAGGCGGCTCAGCACCTCCGGCTGGACCACCTGGTCGGTGCTGCCGACGGCGGCCCGGCCGGACGCCACGTAGACGATCGTGTCCATCACCGGGACCAGCGGGTTCATGTCGTGCGCCGAGATCAGCACCGCGGTCCCCTCGGCCCGGGCTAGGCGGGCGAGCACGGAGACGATCCCGCCCACGCTGGCGATGTCCAGGTTGGCCAGCGGCTCGTCGAGCAGCAGCAGCCTCGGCCTGGCGATCAGCGCGTGCGCGATCATGACCCGCTGCTGCTCGCCGCCGGAAAGCTCGCCGATCCGGGCGTTGGCGTAGCGCTGCGCGCCGACGGCGGTGAGCATCTCGTTGACGCGCTCGCGGCGGGCCCGTGACGGCAGCCGGATGCCCAGCTTGTGCCCGTCCAGCCCGAGCCCTACCACGTCCCGGACCCGCAGCGGCGTGTCCGGCTCGATAGCCAGCTTCTGCGGCACGTACCCGACTGAGCCATTGAGGAGCATCGCGCCGGTTGCGACCGGCTGCAGGCCGAGGATGACCCGGAGCAGGGTGGTCTTGCCGGCGCCGTTCGGCCCGATGAGGCCGGTGAACTCGCCGGGGGCGATGGTGAAGGAGACGTCGCGGAGGATCTCCCTGCCGCCCAGCCGCACCCCGACGCCGTCCAGGCGCAGCAGCTCGGCCATCACAGTGCTTCCTTAGATGTTCGCGCCATCCGGGAAGCCCTTCGGGCCACCGGCCGCTCGCACGGGCCGCAAGGACCCGTGCTCGCTAGCCGGTACCGGATGGCACTCACAGGCGCTCCGTCGAGGTCTTGCTGGCTACGGCCTTCTCCAGGGCCTGGACCTCGGCGAGCATCCAGGACTGGTAGTCGTACCCGGGCACCGGCATGGTCTCGTAGACCCCGACAACCGGGATGCCGTTGGCGCGGGCCAGCGTGATGAACGACTCGGTCAGCGAGTCCGTCACCTGCTGATTGTAGACAAGCACCTTGGCTTTGCGCTGGGTGAACAGGCTCCGCTCGGCCGCGACGTCCTGCGCCGACGGGTCGGTCCCGTTCATGATGTCGGCCTGGAAGGCGAACGGCGTCAGGTTGTCCGCGCCGGCCGCCTGCAGCATGTAGTCCGCGACCGGCTCGGTGGTCGCCACCGGCGTGCCCCCGTACTTCGCCTTGAACGCGGCGATCGCCTCGGTCCACGGGGCCAGCGAGCGGGCGAAGGCGGCCGCGTTCTCCTTGAAGTACGAGGCGTGCGCCGGGGCGATGGCGGCGAGGTCGGCGGCGATTGCGTTCGCGACGGCGGTCATGACGCCCGGCCGGTACCACAGGTGCGGGTTCGGCGTGGCGTCGGGGAGCCCGAGCAGGTGCTGCACCACGATGACCTCGCGCGAGGAGCTGGGGGCGGCGTTCTCGATCGTGTTCATGAACGTGTCGTAGCCGACGCCGTTCTGCACCACGAGCTGGGCCGCGCTCACCACCCGGGCGACCGACGCGCTTGCCTCGAAGGTGTGCGGGTCGGTGTTCGGGTTGCTCATGATCGCGCTGACGCTGACGTACTTGCCGCCCACCTGGCCGATCACGTCGGCGTACTCGTTCTCCGCGCCTACGGCGGCGATGCCGCCCGAGCCGGGCGAACTTGTCGCCGCCGCGGACGAGCAGGCGCTGGCCGCAAGCACCGCGCCGAGCGCCAGCACGGCAGCCAGCGGTTTGCGCATCCGGTCTGCTCCTCGCTGGGAATGACTCCGATGAGAGGTACGCTTACCACGGTAATGATAATGATTCTTATTTTCGTGAGCAAGTCCGGTGACCGGGACGCAGGTTAGCTGCGAGCACGATCCAGGCGGTACCGTGCCAAGTGTGACGACGTCGCATCGGGAGCAGCGCGTGGCGGCGACGCCGACGGGACCGGCCCGCGGCCCCCGCGGGCGCGGGACCAGGCAGGCGCAGGCCCTGGCGGCCGCGCTGGAGAGCCTACCCGGCTTCTGCAGCGCCCAGGAGATCCACGCCGAGCTGCGGCGCAGGGGCGAGCACGTCGGGCTCGCCACCGTCTACCGTCACCTGCAGGCGCTGTCCGAGCAGGGCAACGTCGACGCTATCCGCGACGCCAACGGCGAGACGCTGTACCGGCAGTGCGAGACCAGCGTGCACCATCACCACCTGACCTGCCGCACCTGCGGGCGCAGCGTGGAGGTGGAAGGCAGGGCCGTGGAGCGGTGGGCGGACCGGGTCGCCGAGCAGGCCGGCTTCACCGACGTGGGCCACACGGTTGAGCTGTTCGGCCTGTGCCCGGAGTGTGCCGTGCCGGCCCGGGACGACGCTGCTGGCTCTGCCGCCTCCGGCGGCGGGGCTGGCTCTGCCGCCTCCGGCGGCAGGCCGACACCACCCTAGGTCCCCGCAGGCCGCGCGAGCTGCGTCTTCGCCTCTGCGGCGGCGGCCTCGTGGTCGGGCCCGGCGACAGCCGTACCACGACAGCGTGCCCGACGAGGGCGGTAGGCCGCGGCGGCCAGGATCGCGATGCCCAGCGGCAGCGCCAGCGGCAGCGCGGCCGCGGGCACGATGACGCCGGAGTCATCGGCGAGCCAGCCCAGCACCGGCATCAGCCACAGCAGCCCCATGACCGGGCGCAGCATCGGGTCGGCCGCATAGGCCAGCGCTTCGGTCCGCAGCCCGAACCAGGAGGGCAGCCACAGCATCAGGCCGGTCACCGCGACCACGATCGGGACCAGCGGGCTGAACGCGCTGACCGACAGCGACCCGATGTTGGAGCGGGCCTTCCGCAGCAGCAGCCCGCCGCCGTGGCCGTGCAGCACGTCGCCGGCGAACCTCCCGATGTCCGACGCGCCGTTGCCCGGGATGAAGTAGCTGACCAGCGCGAACACCGCGAACACGGCCAGCCCGCTGAGCAGGACCGCCAGCACCGGGCGCCAGCTGAGCCTGACCCCGGCCACGGCCATCGCCAGCAGGGCGAAGCACGGCACCATCGCGATCGTGCCGCCGGCCTTGCCGCCGAACCCGGGCCAGCCGGAGGCGAACACCGCGAGCACCGCCACCGCCGCCACCGCACCCACGGCCGGGCGCCGCGACGAGGGATACCGGCGCAGCGCCGCCATGCCCAGCCAGGCGGCACCGAACAGCGCCGTGATCCCGTAGATGCCGAGCGCCTCGTTGCCGATGCCGTAGAACCGGCCGCCCTCAACCAGCGACAGCCCGAACGGGGTCTCCAGCTGCAGCCGGGACCCCGTCATGGAGTCGGCGCCGAGAACGGCCAGGGTGAGCAGGCAGACCACGCCGAGCGGCGCCAGCGGCTCCCGCCGCCGCGTCCCCGCCAGCACGGCCGCGCCGGTCACGGCGGCCAGCGCCACCGCGACCCCGTACAGCCACGCCGCCGGGTGCGGGAGCTGCCACCACGGCACCAGGTCCGCCAGGAACGTCCCGGCGGGTACCGCGGCGGCGAACACCCCGGCCGCCCGCCACAGCCGGGCCCGGCGCCGTCGCCGCTGCTCGGCCGCGCCCCAGCACGCCAGGCCGATCGCCGCGAACGTCACCACGTCGGCCAGCGCGTACGCCCAGAAGAACGTGGTGTGCGTGGACCGCCACACCTGCTCGGCGGTGTCCCGGCCGGCCAGCGACCGCACCGTCGGGGCAAGGCCGCCGCGGCCGCCCCGGGTTATCCGCGCGCCGACCGCGCCGGTCCCGGCCCCGGGGTCCAGCCAGCCGAGCACGGTGGGGGTCAGGTCGGTGAGCGTCACCACGCCCGGCTGCCTGGTCGAGGGCGACTCCAGCAGGCCGCGGTGGTAGCCGGGCCCGCTGACCAGCGCGACCTGCAGGTGCGGGGGGCTGGTCGCGGCGCCCGGCGCAGTGACCAGCAGCGTGGTGCCGGCCGGGAGCTCTGCCACGATGCGGGCGAGTTCGGTGTCGGCGGACCGCAGCGCCGATGCTCGTTCGGTATCTGTCAGGCTGCCCAGGTCCGCCACGGTCAGCGGGCAGCGGGACAGCACCCCGGCGGACAGGGCGGCGGCCGACGGCAGGTACTCCGCGACATGCCCGCTGCGGTCGGCCAGGGCCAGCGCGGCACCCGGGCCGGCCGCGGTCGCGCAGCCGGGTGCCCCGCGGGCCAGCAGCCCCCAGTCAGGGTTATAGCTGAACCGCGTGTTGTACGACTCCAGCGCCGCCATGCCGGCCACGGTGGCGCCGGCGCCGGAGCGGGCCACCTCCGGGAACGCCGCACAGCCGGCGGTGGTGTGCTCGGTCTGCGTCCGGGCGCCGGAGTTCAGCGTCAGCCAGCCGTCGGCCGGGCAGGTCAGCGGCAGCACCGCGTAGTCGACCAGCGACCCGGCCGAGCCCTGGGCGGCCAGCCGCCACAGTTCGGGCGTGCCGGCCGCGGAGATGTCGCTCCAGCGCAGGCCGGAGATGCCGACGACCACGACATGCCGCGCGGGCGGGGGGCCCACCGCCGCAGGCGGCCAGGCAAGCAGCGCCGCGCTCGCGGGCGCCGCCGCCGCCAGCGCGGCCGCTGCGGCGAACAGGCCGA
>JAFAPY010000275.1 GCA_019246795.1 Streptosporangiaceae bacterium
CTGGGGCCTGCCGGACGGCGGCCGCGGGACCCGGACGGCGCTGGAGCGGCTGGCGGAGCGGTGCGGTGCGCTGCTGGCGACCTCAGCGGCCGCGAAGGGCCTGTTCCGCGGCAGCCCGTGGGACCTCGACGTCAGCGGCGGGTTCGCGTCGCCGCTGGCCGCCGAGCTGATCGGCGGCGCGGACCTGGTCCTCGCGTGGGGCTGCTCGCTGAACATGTGGACCACCAGGCACGGCACGCTCATCGGCTCCGGCGCCACCGTCATCCAGGTGGACGACGATCCCGTCGCCTTCGGCGCCCACCGGCCCGTCGGCTACGGCGTGCTCGGCGACGTCGCCGAGACCGCGCGGGCGGTCGCCGGCGCGCTGAGCGCTGAAGGTTCCCCTGGCACCGGCGGTTACCGGTCCGCGGAGCTGCGGGAGCGGATCGCGCGGCAGGTGCGCTGGCGGGACGTGCCGTACGCCGACGAGAGCGACGGCACGCGGATCGACCCGCGGACGCTGACGACCGCGCTCGATGACCTGCTGCCCGCCGAGCGGACCGTGGCGGTGGACTCCGGGAACTTCATGGGATACCCGAGCATGTACCTGTCCGTGCCCGACGCGGCCGGCTTCTGCTTCACCCAGGCGTTCCAGTCGATCGGGCTCGGCCTGGCCTCGGCGGTCGGGGCCGCGGTCGCGCGGCCGGACCGGCTGGCGGTCGCCGCGCTCGGCGACGGCGGCACGCTGATGGGGGCCAGCGAGCTGGAAACCGTCACGCGGCTGGGCGTGCCGATGGTGGTGATCGTCTACGACGACGAGGCGTACGGAGCCGAGGTCCACCACTTCGGCCCGGACGGCGACCCGCTGGACACGGTCCGGTTCCCGCCCGCCGACCTTGCCGCGATCGGCCGCGGGTTCGGGTTCGAGGGTGTCACCGTGCGCGGCGTCGCGGACCTGGCCGCGGTCCGCGACTGGCTGGGCGGTCCCAGGAAACGTCCGCTGCTCATCGACGCCAAGATCACCTCGGCGCACGGCTCCTGGTGGCTCGAGGAAGCCTTCCGCGGCCACTTACCGCCTTTCCCATGTATCAGAACGGGCAATGCTGCCACTGCCCGGGACGGCGCCGAGGAGGCCGTGGCACGGCGGCCTCCGGGCTCACGCTGCGGCCGAACGGTGCGTGAGCACGGTCAGGCGTCGTCTTTCGCGGTTGTCGCCGCCTTCGCTGCTCTCCCGGCAAGCGGCTGCACCTCGTCGGCAACCGAGGCGGCGCTGACGCTGGCCAGGTCGTCGGCCGGGTAGGCCTCCTCGCCGTGCACCGCGATGTCGCCGATTTCCAGGGCCGCCTCGGGCAGCCGCAGCTTCATCCTGAACACGTACGTGATGACCATGAGGATGACGAACGTGACCGCCGCGTCCCAGACGATGATGGTGAGCGCGGCGAGGAACTGGATGAGCAGCTGCTTGGGGTGCCCGTAGAACAGCCCGGCGCCGGAAACCGAGGAGGTCTTGCCGAGGCCGATGTACTCGATCATCTTCGGGTCGGCGAACAGGCCCACCATAAGCCCGCCGAACAGCCCCGCGATGCCGTGGGTGTACACCACGCCGAGCGCGTCGTCGACCTTGTTGAACGGCCACACGTACCTGGGCAGGTAGTACCAGGCCGCCCAGACGATCGCCGAGTCGATCAGGCCGATACCGATCGCGCCGAGGCCGTTCACGTAGCCCGCCGCGGGCGTGATGCCGACCAGGCCGCAGATCATGCCGTTGACGCCGCCGAGGAAGGTCGGCTTCTTCTCCGGGCTGAAGGCCATGTCCATGAAGATCCAGGTCATCATGGCGACCGCGGTGGCCAGGTTGGTGTTGATGACGGCGGCCGCCGCGTCCGCGCCGGCGAAGTACGGGTCACCGCCGTTGAAGCCGTTCCAGCCGAGCCACAGGATCCCGGCGCCGACGGCGACGAACAGCAGGTTGTTCGGGATGGCGCGTTCGCGGTCCCGCTTGAGCCTGGGCCCGACCACCGCGGCGGCGGTGAAGCCGGACACCCCGGCGGCCAGGTGGATGACGTAACCCCCGGAGTAGTCCAGCGCGCCCTTGCCCGCCCAGTAGCCGCCGCCCCACAGCAGGAACGCGTTCACCGCATAGGCGAAGGTGATCCACAGCGGCACGAAGACCAGCCAGACCTTGAAGCTGATCCGTCCGATCACGCTGCCGATGAACAGGATCGGGGTGATCGCCGCGAACACGAACTGGAAGTAGGCCAGCGACGATTCGCCGAACCTGAAGTTCGGCATCAGCCCGTCCAGCAGCGGGATGCCCGCCTGTCCCTGCTCGGCGTTGTGCCCAAGTATCGCGCGCGGGTCGCCGAGGAACGTGTGCACCAGGGGCGTGCCGAAGCCCATCTTGAAGGCCCACAGCACCCAGGTGATCAGCGTCAGGCAGAACGTGCAGAACACCATCATCATGGTGTTCATCGCCCACTTCTTCTGGACGAGACCGCCGTACAGGACGGCCAGCGCCGGGATGGACATCAGCCCGACGAGCGTGGCCGCCGTCAGCTGCCAGGCGTTGTCCCCGGCGTTCAGCCAGGCGGGATATGGAACCACTGTGCCTCCAGGGGGCTGCACGGCCTGCGGGGCCAACTCCACCCCGGCCGCTGCGTATGTCCTGCAAGGCATGTGTCCCATGCGCGGGTTTCGGCGGCATTTCCCATGTGTTACGCGGCCGGTAACGACCGCGCCGCGGCGTAACTTCGGTGTGTCGCGGACAGCCGCCTCAGGGGCCTGGCAGGTTGACCAGGCCGGCCAGCGCGGCGCGGTGCGCATCCGGGGTGCCCAACGCCAGCGAATCCGCCTTGGCCCGCTTCAGGTACAGGTGCGCGGGGTGCTCCCAGGTGAAGCCGATGCCGCCGTGCAACTGCACGCACTCCTGGGCGGCGTGCACCGCGACCTGGGAGCAGTACGCCTTGGCCATCGCCACCGCGACCGGGGCGTCCGGGTCGCCCGAGCTCAAGCAGGCCGCCGCGTACCTGGCCGCCGCGCGGGCCAGCGCGATCTCGACCCATAGGTCGGCCATCCGGTGCTTGAGCGCCTGGAAGGACCCGATCGGCCGGGCGAACTGACGGCGTTCCCTGGCGTAGCTGACCGTCATGTCCAGGCAGCGCTGGGCCAGCCCGACCTGCTCGGCGGCCAGGATGGCCGCGCCCGCGGCCAGCGCCGCGGTAACGGCCCGCTTCGCCGCCTGGCCGGAGGCCACCAGCGTGCCGGGGGCATCGTCGAACCACAGGTCGCACAGCTGCCTGGTCATGTCCAGGGAGGCCAGCGGCGCCTTGGACACGCCGTCCGCGGCCATGTCCACCAGGTACAGGCACTCCGGCACGCCGTCGGCCGGCACCAGCAGCAGGCCGGCGGGCAGCGCGTCGGCCACCCCGGTGACCGTGCCGCGCAGCCGGGACACACCCGAATCGGTATCGCCGTGCCGGGGCCCGGCCAGCCGGACCGTGGCCGGGAAGGCCGGCCCTCGCGGTGCCGGCTGGGTGGCAAAGGGCACCGCGAGGGCCACGGTCACGCCGCCGTCCGCCATCTTCCGCAGCAGGTCCGCAGCCTCTGTGCTAGCCCGGGGGGACGACCCTGCTGGCTCTGCTGGCTGGGCCGGCTGCGCCGACGGGGCCGCCTGCGGCGGCGGGCCCAGACCCCCCCGCACCGGCGCTCCAGCGGCCAGCAGGGCGGCGGTGGCGACGACCGCGCTGCCCAGATAGGGGACCGGCGCGGCGAAGCTGCCCAGCGTCTCGGCGGCCGCGGCCGCCTCCCGGTACGAGGCGCCGGCGCCGCCGTCGCGTTCGGGTATCAGCAGGCCGGCCAGGCCCAGGTCGGCGGCGAGGGCCTGCCACAAGCCGTCGTCGTAGGTCTGCGCGGATTCGGTGCGTGCCAGCACCGTGGCCGGGGCGGCCCGGTCGCCGAGCAGTGACCGGAGGGCATCGGCCAAGGCTCGTTCGGCATCGGAGTAAAGCAGATCGGGGAAGCCCTCAGCCTGGGCTCCGGCGGCCAGCCTCTCGCCTACCTCGCTCACCGGGGCAGGTCCTTCCATGGCACGCCCTTGTCCTGGCGGGGCTCCGACGGCAGGCCGAGCACCCGCTCGGCGATGATGTTGCGCAGGATCTCCGAGGTGCCGCCCTCGATGGAGTTGCCGCGGGCGCGCAGGTAGCGGAAGCTGGGGCTGCGGCCGAAGAAGCTCGACCGCTCCGGGCGGCGCATGGTCCAGTCGTCGTAACGCAGCCCGTCGGCGGCGGCCAGCTCCATCTCGTAGGCGGAGATTTCCTGGTTCAGCCGGGCGAAGACCAGCTTGGCGGCGGAGCCCTCCGGCCCCGGCTTGCCCGCGGCGAGCTGCTGGCGCAGCATCTCCCCGGCCAGCCGTGCCACCTCGGCTTCGGTCCACAGCGCCAGCAGCCGGTCGTGCAGGCCGGGAGTGCGCAGCTCGGGGCGGGCGCGCCAGGCGGCGGCGACGGGGCCGATCATGCCGCTTTCCCTGGGCCCTGAGCGAGCGTTGGCGATGTTCACCCGCTCGCTCATCAGCGTGGCATTGGCCACCTTCCAGCCCTCGCCGACCGGGCCGATCCGGTCGCTGTCCGGGATCCGCGCCTCGGTCAGGAACACCTCGTTGAACTCGGCCTCGCCGGTGAGCTGGCGCAGCGGGCGGACCTCGACGCCGGGCGCGGTCATGTCGCAGGCGAAGTACGTCAGCCCGGCGTGCTTTTCCACGCCGGGGTCGGTGCGCGCGAGCAGCAGCCCCCACCGGGCCAGGTGGGCCTGCGAGGTCCACACCTTCTGCCCGGTGACCACCCAGCTTTCCCCGTCGCTGGCCGCCCGGGTGGCCAGCGCGGCCAGGTCGCTGCCGGCGCCCGGCTCGCTGAACAGCTGGCACCAGACCTCCTCGCCGGTCCAGATACCGCGCAGCCAGCGCCGCTGCTGCTCGTCGCTGCCGTAGGCGAGGATTGTCGGCGCGGCCATGCCGCGGCCGATCGGGTTGCGGTCCGGGTCGATGCCCGGCGCGTCCGCCGCGTCGAACTCCGCGTCCGCCACGGCCTGCAGCGCGCGGGACGCGCCCAGGCCGCCGAGCCCCTCCGGGTAATGCACCCAGGCCAGGCCCGCGTCAAACCGGGCGTTCAGGAAGTCCTGGCGGCTGGCGGCAGCCGGGTCGTGCTCGGCGAGGAATGCGCGCACCCGCTCCCGGACCTGCTCCGGCTTCAGCACTGTGCCTCGCTCACGACAGGGGACCGCCGGCCACGTAGATGACCTGGCCGGATACGAAGCTCGCGCCCTCGCTGACCAGGAACGAGATCGTGTTCGCCACGTCGGCGGGCTGCCCCACCCGGCGCACCGGGATCTGGGAGGCCGCGGCGGCCTGGAAGTCCTCGAACGACATGCCCACCCGCGCCGCCGTCGCCGCGGTCATGTCGGTGACGATGAACCCGGGCGCGACCGCGTTCGCCGTGATCCCGAACGGCCCGAGCTCGATCGCCAGCGTCTTGGTGAGGCCTTGCATGCCCGCCTTGGCGGCGGAGTAGTTGGCCTGGCCGCGGTTGCCGAGCGCCGACGAGGACGACAGGGTGACGATCCGTCCCCAGCGCCGCTCGACCATGTACCTCTGTGCCGCGCGGCTCATCAGGAACGCGCCGCGCAGGTGCACCCCGAGCACCGTGTCCCAGTCGTCCTCGGTCATCTTGAACAGCAGGTTGTCCCTGATCACCCCGGCGTTGTTCACCAGCACCGTGGGCGCGCCCAGTTCTGCCGCCACCCGTTCCACGGCATCGGCGACCTGGCCGGCGTTGCTGACGTCGGCCCCGACCGCGATCGCGCGGCCGCCGGCGTCGGCGATCTCCTTGACCGTTCCCCCGCCCGCGGCCTCATCGAGATCCAGGACCGCCACGGCCATCCCGTCCTCAGCCAGCCTGCGCGCGGTGGCCGCACCGATGCCGCGGGCTGCCCCGGTCACGATCGCGACTTTGGTTATCAACTAGGCTTCTCCTTTTTCATTTGCCTGAACGGCCAGGTGGTTCCCGGGCCTGGTGAGCCATCTTGCGGCCGACGGCTGGTCGCTGATATCCGGCCTTTGTATGACGGCGGCTTTTCAGTGCCTAGTGGCTTAGGTCCCTGGCTGCCTCACCTCATGGCCTTCCGCAGCTCACGGCGGCCCAGCGATCGCTTGTGCACCTCGTCGGGACCGTCGGCGAAGCTGAGCGAGCGGGCGTTCGCCCACAGCTGGGCCAGCGGGAAGTCCTGGCTGACTCCCGCGCCGCCGTGCGCCTGAATGGCCCTGTCGATGACCCATTGGGCCATCGCCGGGGTGACAATCTTGATCGCCTGTATCTCGCCGTGGGTGCCCTTATTGCCCACGGTGTCCATCAGCCAGGCGGTCTTGAGCACGAGCAGCCGGGCCTGCTCGATCCGCACCCGGGACTCGGCGATCCATTCGGCGATGACGCCGTGCTCGGCCAGCGCGCTGCCGAACGCGGTGCGGGTTCCCACCCGCGCGCACATCAGCTCCAGGGCGCGCTCGGCCGCGCCGATCAGCCGCATGCAGTGGTGAATGCGGCCGGGCCCGAGCCGTGCCTGCGCGATCGCGAACCCCTGGCCGTGGGCGCCGACCACGTTGTCTTTCGGCACCCGCACCTGGTCGAAGGTGATCTCGGCGTGCCCGCCGTGCGGCCCGTCGGTGTAGCCGAACACGCTGAGGCCCCGCTCGACCGTAACTCCTGGCGTATCTCTTGGCACCAGGATCATCGAATGCCGCTCATGGCCTTGTCTGGCCTCAGCGGTCACTCCCATCACGATCAGCACCCGGCAGTTCGGGTCCATCGCGCCGCTTGACCACCATTTACGGCCGCTGATCAGGTAGCCGTCGCCGTCCGCTGAGATCGTGGTGGCAATGTTGGTGGCGTCGCTCGAGGCCACGGCCGGCTCGGTCATGCAGAACGCCGACCTGATCTGCCCGTCGAGCAGCGGCCGCAGCCAGCGCTCCTGCTGGGCCTGCGAGCCGAACTCGGCCAGCAGTTCCATGTTGCCGGTGTCCGGGGCGGCGCAGTTCAGCGCCTCCGGCGCCAGGGCGGGGCTCCGCCCGGTGATCTCGGCGAGCGGCGCGTACTGCACGTTGGTCAGCGGCGGGTCGGGCAGGCTGTGCGTGCCGCGCTCTGCGTCCAGCTTGCGGACCGCCTCGGCGGCCCTGCCGGTGAGGAACAGGTTCCACAGCCCGCGGCGGCGTGCCTCGGCCTTCAGCTCCGCGGTGACCGGGACACGCTGCCACGGATGACCCTCACGCGCGGCGGCCCGCACCTGGTCCGCGAAGGTCGCCTCGGCCGGGTAGACGCGTTCGGCCATGAACGCCTCGAGCCGGCCACGGAACTCCTCGGTCCGGGCATCGTAGCCGAAGTCCATGCAGCGCAACCTCCCGCAGCGCGGTGTCCAGGCGTTTCCCGCTACAGCCTACCTACCTGCCAGTACAGCTGCCGCCGCGGTCACACGAGCAGGAGCTTGGCCAGGCGGCGGCCGGAGATGTACAGGCCGGCCAGGCCGAGGACGGCCAGGTAGGCGGCCCGCCAGAGCAGGCCCGGGCCCACCGCCCCCAGGGTCAGGTCCCGCAGCAAGACCACGCCCTGGTACAGCGGCGTGCACTCGATGATGACCTGCACCGGCCGCGGGTAGACGCTCAGCGGGTAGAAGGTCCCGGAGAACAGGAACATCGGCACGCTCGCCAGGATCACGTAATCGAAGTCCTGCCAGCTCTTCATGTAGGTGGTCCCGGTCATGCCGATGGCGGCGAAGGCAAACCCGATCAGGGTCGCGACCGGGACGTCAAGCGCCGCCCACCCAGAATGCACCAGGCCGAGGGCGAGCATGACCAGCGTGAACGCGGCCGCATATATGGTGGCGCGGATCAGCGCCCAGCCGATTTCCGCCAAGGCGACCTGGGCCGGGCGCACCGGGGTGGCCAGCACGGCGTCGTAGAGCTTGGCGTACTTCAGCCGGAAGAAGATGTTGAACGTGGAGTCGTACATGGCGCCGTTCATCGACGACACCGCGAGCAGCCCGGGCGCGACGAAATCGCGGTACGGGATGAGCTCGCCGCCCGGGCCCGGCACCTTGCCGACCAGCACGCCCAGCCCCAGCCCGACCGACAGCAGGTAGAACAACGGCTCGAAAACCCCGGACACCAGGACCAGCCACGCGTGCCGGTAGACCCGGGCGTGCCGCTCGATCAGGCGCAGGCTGCCCGCGCCAGTTCCCGCCCGTCGCAGCCTGCCCAGCAGGCCGGCCGGGGGGAGCATCCGCAGCGGCACGCTAGACATGCGCTCTCACCTCAGACATACAGCCGCCTGCGGTAGCTGCGGGCGCCCGCCCAGATGCCGACGGCCGCAAGCACGGCCAGGTAGGCGACATCGCCGAGGGCCGTGGGCAGGTCGACGCGGCCCAGGCTGAGCGAGCGGCACAGGTTGACGCCGTGCCACAGCGGGGTGGCGTAAGCGAGGACCCGCAGCCAGCCGGGCAGCCGGGACAGCGGGAAGAACGTGCCGGAGAACAGCATCAGCGGCATCATGACGAACCGGAACAGGTAGGCGAAGGAGTTCTCCATCTTCACCAGCACCGCCCACGCCGCGATCGGCGCGGCGAACGCCAGCCCGGTGAGCACGGCGGCCGGCCACGCCAGCGCGACGAGCGGGGAGCGGGCCGCCCCGAACGCCCAGATGAACAGCGTGGTCAGCGCGGCGTTCATCGCGATCCGCATCGACATGAACAGCAGGTGGCCACGGAAGATGTCCGAGGGCCGCAGCGGGGTGGCCTGCGCCCCGATGTAAATCTTGTTCCACTTGACCGAGCCGAACACGGGGTAGCTGGCCTCCTCCATCGCCGTGTTCATCGCGCTCGACGCCAGGATGGCCGGGGCCACGAAGGCCAGGTAGCTCACCCCGCCGAGGCTCGCGGTCCCGTGCCTGTCCACCAGCGAGCCGAGCCCGAAGCCCATCGCGCCCAGGTAGAAAACCGGGCCGAGCACGCTGGACCAGACGCTGGACCGCCAGATCCGCCGGTAGACCGTCAGCCAGCAGCGGAACGCGCGCACTGCCAGCGGCCACGCCATCAGTCCTCCAGCCTGCGCCCGGTCAGCCGCAGGAACACGTCCTCCAGGGTGGCGCGGCGGACCAGGGACGTCAGCGGGTCCAGGCCGCCGGAGCGGACGTCGGCCAGTGCCGCATCCCCGTCGGCGACGTAGAGCAGGATCCGGTCGGCAAGCACCTCGGTTCGTTCGGCAGGAAAGTCGCGGAGCTTATCCGCGGCCGCGTCGTGGGTGTCCGGCTCGAAGCGCAGCTCGAGGACCTCCGGGGAGCAGTACCGGGCGATCAGCTCGCGGGGCGAGCCTTCGGCGGCGAACCTGGCGTGGTCCATGACCGCGAGCCGGTCGCACAGCTGCTCGGCCTCGTCCATGTAGTGGGTGGTCAGGATCAGCGTGACGCCGCGCTGCTTGAGCCGGAACAGCCGGTCCCACACCGCGTGCCTGGCCTGCGGGTCCAGTCCCGTGGTGGGCTCGTCGAGGATCAGGATCTCCGGCTCGTTGATCAGCGAGCGCGCGATGGTCAGCCGACGCTTCAGGCCGCCGGACAGCGGATCGACCTTGTCGTCTCCCCGGTCGGCGAGCTGCACGAACTCCAGCAATTCGCCGGCCCGCTCCCTGATGACGCGCCGGGGCAGCCCGAAGTACCTGCCGTACACGAGCAGGTTCTCCCGCACGGTGAGCTCGACGTCGAGGGTGTCCTCCTGCGGCACCACGCCGAGCCGGGCCCGGATCGCCGAACCGTCCCGGACCGGGTCGCGGCCGAGGATGGTCAGCTCCCCGCCGCTGGGCGGCGACACGCAGCCGATCATCCGCATCGTGGAGGACTTGCCGGCGCCGTTCGGCCCGAGGAAGCCGAACGCCTCGCCGCGGTACAGGTCGAAGTCGATCCCGTCCACCGCCGTGAAGCTCCCGAACCGCTTGGTCAGGCCGCGGGCGCGGACGAGCACTTCACGTTCGGACGCAGGCACGCAGGCAGGCTACCCTTGGGGTGCGACATTCCCCGAACGGTTTTAGCCCGGTGCGGCATCCGCCGACCGGAAGAGGTAGTCTCGGGTGAATTGCGGGGACCTACAGCGAAGGACGAGACGAGTGGAACTCATCCGCGACGTTTACGGGCGATCCCGGGTGCTCATACACGAGGTCGCCAAGTTCGGCATCGTCGGCGTGCTCGCGTTCGTGCTCACCATCGTCTTGTTCAACACGTTCCACTCCGGTGCCGGGATGGACCCGGTGGCCGCGACGACGCTGGCCAACGTCGTGGCCACGGTGTTCGCCTTCGTCGGGAACAAGTTCTGGGCGTTCCGGCACCGCAAGGGCAGCCACTGGGGCCGCGAGACCGTGCTGTTCTTCTTCTTCAACGGCATCGGGATCCTCATCACCGATGCCGTGGTCGCGGCCGTACATTACGGGCTCGGGCGCACCGACAACTTCGCCCTCAACGTAGCGAACATCATGGGCATTGCCCTGGCCACGCTGTTCCGGCTGTACTGCTACCGCCGGTGGGTGTTCCTGATGGCGCCCGTCGCGCCGGCCGCCGAGGTGCTGCAGCCGGAGGTCATCTCGGGCACCTGAGAGCCGCCAGCGTCAGCTGAGCCGCCCGCAGCAGACCGCGGGCCGCTGCCGGCAGCGGCGGGTGCCGGCCTTGTCATCGGCAGCCGCGGACGGCGGCCAGGCCCAGCGGCGCCTTGAGCGCGGCGGCCTGCTGCGCCGGGGTCAGGTAGCCGACAGCGGCCATCCGGTCGATGACGTGCACCAGCCGCGCCCGTGCCTGCGCCGGGTGGGCCAGGGGATCATCGGCGCTGGGGGCGTTCACCGCCCCGGCCAGCATGGCCGCCTGCACCACGGTGAGCTGGGCGGGAGTCCGCCCGAAGTAGCCGCAGCTTGCTGCGGCCAGGCCGTAGTAGCCGTGCCCGTAGTAGGCGATCTCCGCGTACAGGCGCAGGATCTCCGCGTGGCTGTAGGTCATGTGCAGCTTGATCGCGAGCACGACCTGCTCGATGTCCTGGGTGAAGCCGCTGTGCCCGGAGGTGTAGAGGTTCTTGGCGAGCTGCTGGTCGATGGTGCTGCCGCCCTGGTCCTGGCGGCCGAAGATCTTGGACAGCGCCACCCGGGCCAGCGCGACCGGGTCGACGCCCGGGTCGGTGTAGAACCTGTGGTCCTCGGTGGCCACCAGCGCCTGCGCGAAGTACGCGGGCACCGGCGGCCCCGGGTAGGCGATATGGTGCTCCCGCGCCTGGGCCTGGGCCAGGGCGGTCGCCTGCCCGGCCGAGGGAGTGACCAGGAACAGCAGGCCCACCCCCGCCGCCAGCACGACCACCACGATGAAGACCACCTTGGTGACCCGGAGCACCCGCCGCGGCCGCCTATCAGGCCCGCTGGGCTGGGCGTCGGTTTCGTCGTCGTCGTAGACGTCGTCGGCGTAGCGAGCCGAGCGGCGAGCGCCATGAACCCTCACCTGGCCCAGCCCCTCCGTCGCGTCGGTGTCGTCCGGCTCCGCTACCTACAACGAGCGCGGCCTGCCCGCTTGTGCCCGGCACATCGTAACGTCCCGCCCCGCCGCCCCTCACGCACCCGCCCCGGTGTGGCGGCGACGGCGACGTCATGCCACACACGGCCGCGAACCGATGAGCCCGGCCGCGTTCCCGACGATGTACTTCTTGTACGACCGCAGGAGAATTTTGGTGCGTCCGCCGACGGCGCGACTTGGAATTACGTAGACCGTAAGATCACCGTCGACGATAAAGAACAAGTCGATCAGCTCAGGATCGTACGGAACCAGTAGTGCGTTGTTCCCGATCGAATAAGGGCG
>JAFAPY010000278.1 GCA_019246795.1 Streptosporangiaceae bacterium
GGGCCCCGCAGCAGGCCCCGGGACATCGCCTCGGTGTGGAACCACATGAACCAGCTCCGCCCGGTGCTGCTGGCCTGGTCGGGCCGCTACAGCCACCTGCGCGAGGTGACCCGCGACGACGTTGCCGCCGTCCTCTGCGAGCTGCGCGGATCCCGCCGCGCCAACGTCCTGGTCGCGCTGCGGTCCCTGTTCGCGTTCTGCAAGAAACACAAGACAATCTTCCGCAGCCCGGTCCAGGGCCTCCAGGTCGGCCAGCACCCCTACGGCATCATCCAGCCGCTGCGCCAGGACGAGATCGACCAGGCAGCCAAGGCCGCCGACACCCCGGCCGCCCGGCTGGCCCTGGTGCTGGCCGCGATGCACGCCGCCCGCTGCAAAGCGATCCGCGAGCTCCTCCTCGACCACGTCGACCTCGGCAACCGGCGGCTCACCATCGGCGGCCGGACCCGCCCCATCGACGAGCTCACCCGGCAGATCCTGGCGGAATGGCTCAGCTACCGGAACACCCGCTGGCCGTGCACCGCCAACCCGCACCTGCTGATCAACCAGATAAGCGCGAACGGAACCGGTCCGTCAGCACCATCTACTTCGCCAGCACCGCCCTGCGCGGTCAGGCCGCCACCCTAGAACGGCTTCGCGTCGACCGGCAGCTCCAGGAAGCCCTTGCCTGCGGCCCTGACCCCTTGCACCTGGCCGCGATGTTCGGCCTCGACCCCAAGACGGCGATCCGCTATGCCGAGAACGCCCGGCAGCTGCTCACCACAGCAGCCGAGGAACACCTGAGCTCGTCTCGCTGATCGTGAGGCAGGCGCCATCGTGAGCTGCGATGGCCCCGTCGTGAGGCAGGCAACCGGATTTGAATGGCTGCAGGACCAGGAGATCTGCCCGGACCCGGTTCCGGTCCGCTGCCCTTTACAGTAAATTCTAACAACGTTAGAATTCCGAATTATGTTCGTCGAAGACCTGGAGGACACCCGGGCGATCCGCCGCAATGCCACCCGGGCGCGGATCCTGGACGCGGCCTGGGACTTGGCCCGCCGGGACGGGCTGGCCGCCATCACGCTGCGGGAGATCGCCCGGCGGGTCGGCATGCGCGCCCCGTCGCTGTACACCTACTTTCCGTCCAAGAACGCGATGTACGACGCGATGTACGCCGACGCGGCGCGGGAGCTCGCCGAAACCCTGGCCGCCCGGCCGCAGGCCGGCGATCCGCGCGAGACGCTGCGCAGCCGGATGCGGCTGTTCACCGCATTCTGCGTGGCCGACCCGGTGCGCTATCAGATGATCTTTGAACGCCCGGTCCCGGGTTTTGCGCCGGCGCCGGAGTCCTTCCAGCTCACGGCCGCCGCCCTGGCCGGCACCCGCGCCGACATGCAAGCCGTGGGTGTGGCCGGAGAGCCAGCCCTGGACATGTTCCGGGCGCTGATCACCGGGTTGGTCTCGCTGCAAGTCGCCAACGACCCCGGCGGCGACCGCTGGACCCGGCTGCAAGACGACGCCGTCGACATGTTCTTCGCCCACTACGCCGGTGGCACGCGCAGCGCCGTGCAGCCCGCCGGGGAAACCCAAGGAGCAGCCCATGACCACCAGCAGCCACCCGCCAGCCGCTAGCGCCGCGGACGCCTTCGACCAGTCTCACCAGGGCCGGATGCGCAACGCCGTGGTGGAGCAGATCTACCAGACCGCCTTCGGCCAGGACTACCCCGCCGACGCGCAGCCCAATGCCTTCTACTCCGCCACCACCCTGCAGCTCGCAATCGACGCGCTGCAGCTCAGGCCAGGACACGTCGTCGCGGATCTGGGCTGCGGGCACGGCGGGCCCGGCCTGTGGGCCGCCCGGCAGACCGGGGCGGCCCTGATCGGCATCGACCTGTCCCCGGCCGGCATCGAGCTGGCCCGGCGGCAGGCGGCGCAGCTCGGCCTGGACCGGCAGGCCCGCTTCCTGGTCGGTGACCTGGCCGCAACCGGCCTGCCCGGTGCGTCCTGCGACGCCGTGATCAGCCTGGACGTGCTGCCGTTCGTCCCGGACAAGGCCGCCGCCGCCCGCGAAGTCGCCCGCATCCTGCGCCCCGGCGGCCGGTTTGCCTTCACCACCTGGGAAGGGCTCGACAACCCGGCCACGGACGATCCCCAGCGCCGGGCGCTCGCCGCCACCTTCCAGGACCACCCCCTGCTGGAATCGGCGAAAGCCGACTACCGCCAGCTCATCAGCCAGGCAGGACTTTCCATCGAGACATACCGGGAACCGCCAGCCTGGCGGCGCCAGCAGCAAGCGCTCGCCGAAGGCATCATCGCCGCCGAGGCCCAGGTAGCCAGGGACATGGGCCGCCACTACCCAGCCATGGCCCGCGTCTTCCTCGCCAGCCTGCCAGACTCCCGGTACATCCTCGTCACCGCCCGCCGGCCGGCAGAAACGCCCGGACAACACGACCCCGCCGCCTCCGGCGAGCCCAAGGACCCAGTCCGCCCATAGAGGGTGCCTGGGCTCAGCGTCCGACGCAGCGATGGCTGCCGCCGTAGCGCCCGAGGGCGAGCCGGGCGGACAAGCACCGGGCCAGCCAGAGCCGGGTCGGCCGGTGACGGGACCGGGAGCTCGGGTGCTGGCTTCACCGGCGGGCCCGGCAGGGGAGGGGCGTGCCGCAACGACGATCCGCCTTCGCCCGCAGGCTGCTGCGGCTCTAAATAACGCGTGGCTCTATCAGCGCATGCACGTGAACCCCACGCTGTCGTATCCCGAGTTCGCAAGCGAGATCGTCCGGCTGGGCCTTGCCGCCTTCGAGCGCCAGGCAAAACAGCCTTAACCTGCTGTGGCAGCGTGGCGTCGCCACGGTGCCACAGCGATGAGCACCGGCGGGCCAAGGAAAGCCGGTTCGTGTTCGCCGTGCTGGCCGCCGCCGAATACGAGCTGGAGCTACGCGCCCAGCGCCAGCCCGAGGGCATCGTGGCCGCCGCCGCCAGGAATGGGCGAGAGTGCAGAAAAGAGCACGTGAAGCGATTGGTCAGCGCAGTTGGATTCCGGCGCGGAAAGTGATGGTTTCAGGTTGCGGCGTGGCGTCGTAGCCCGGGTCTAGCATCGGGTGCGTGAGCGCTGAGCCGACCCCTCCCGTCCCTTCCGCGGACACCGGCCCGTACGAGACGATCCACCTCGGCGGCCAGGCCGCCGCCGTCGTGCCCATGGCCGACTTCGCGCGCTGGCGCGCACTGAAACACCGCGCCGAGGAGGCCGAGGCCACAGTCGGGGAACTGCTCGATGCGCTGGAGGACACCGGGGTGACCGGGGGGCTGTCCGATGAGCAGGTGCAGCGGCTCCTCGGTGTGCTCGGCGCGCGTCCCGCCCGTCGGCCAGGGGAGACATACCTGACCACCGAGGAGGTGCGCCAGCAGCTGGGGCTGCCCCGGTGAGCCGCCGCCGGGTGGTCATCGGTGAGGCGGTCTCTCTGTCTTTGGGCCGGTACCTGGACGACCCGGAGGGGCTGGCCGCAGCCTTGGCGGCGATCGACGCCCTCGCCGACGACCCCCGCCCGGCGGGGTCGTTCCACCGCGGCGACTACCACCGGCTGCGGGCGGGTCGCTACCGGGTGCTGTAAGCGGTCGAGAGTGACGTGATCACGGTAGTGCGCGTGGATCGCGTACGAGGCCGTTGACCCGCCCATCACTGGGTGGAGCCAGATGAAGCCGCCCGAGTGGGGGGCCGGACGAAGTCGTCATAGCCGCAAACCCGTTCGGGTAGGCGCGGACACAGCCGACCGCGACCTGCCTGCTCGGTGCGGATCAGTATCAGCTCCGCCGGGACCGACTCCGGAATCACTTCGTCCGGCCGCTCCCAGGATGGGCGAGGACGCAGGACTGGCTCAGGAGGAGCTGGTGGCTGCGGGATCGAATCGAAGAAGCTCATGCAATGAGACTGGCGCCGGTCTCATCGGCCCGCGACCCGGCCCCGGCCCCGCGCGACCGCCTGCCGTCTACAAGTTCCGCTCTCGTTTATACCCAGCGCGCCACGTGCCGGGCTGCGCCCGCTACGCCACCCGGACGCCAGCCGAGGACACCTGAGCCCTGCGGGCCGGGGGTGGCAGGGCCGCCGGCCCGGGAAAGCGGCCCGGGCCGGGCCGTAGCCCTCACTCGCGGGCCTCCGGGCCGCCCCGGCCACTTTGGCCGGATGTGCCGCGGCCTGGTTCAGCGGCGGGGCTCGCCGCCTTCCGTGAGCGCGGCCTCGGCTGTGGCCTAGCCTGGCCGTGCGCAGGGAGCGCCGCAGCCATGGCAGCGGGCCACCGTCCTCACCGGCGGTCTGGGACGGCGGCGTGCCCGGTGAATGCGGCGGTCAGGTCGCGGCGGCAGTTCACGCCGGTCTTGGCGAAGACCGATTTGAGGTGGTCGCGGACGGTGTGCGGGGAGATGAACAGCGCGGCGGCGATGTCGGGGCTGGGCAGGCCGGCGATGGCCAGGGCGGCCACGTCGCGTTCCCGGGCGGACAGTCCCCAGGCGCGCATCAGCAGCGGGGCCAGGTCGCCGGCACGGGCGGGCTCGATCGTTACGACGAACCCGCCGACCAGCCGCGGGCTGTCGGCGACCGGGGCGACCCGGGCCACGACCCAGCTGCCGTCGGTGGCCTGCAGCCGCACCGCGATCGGTTCGGCCGGCTGGTCTGGTGCGACGGCGATCCGGGTGGCTGCGGCGTAGACGAAGCCGGGCAGCGGCTCCTCGTCGCTTGGGCGTTGCAGGCCGAGCCGGTCGATCCAGCGCCACGCCGCACTGGTGGCCGCGACCAGCGCCAGGTCACGGTCGAGGATGATCGTGCCGGGCTCGGCACCTGCAGCAGTGCTGTCGCTATCGGCGTTGTCGTCTTTGCTGTGGCTGGCCGGGGTGCGCAGCCCGGCTCGCAGCCGGGTGGCCAGCAGCGGCGCGAGGCTGGCCATGAAGTCTGCGTCGTCGGGGGTGAACCAGCCAGAGGACTGCTCCCGGCCGAGGTCCAGGTGGGCCCAGGAGATCCCGCCGGCGGTCAGCCGGGCTACCAGCTGGTCACCGCCGCCGCGCGGGCCGAGCAGGTCCCGCCACAGTTTGCTGCGGTTCAGGTCTCCGCCGGTCGCGGCGGACAAGATGGTGACCGGGCGGATTGACTGCCATTCCGGCGATGGCTGCGCGGCGGCGGGCAGCATCCGGTAGAAGCGGCGCTGGGCTCCGCCGATGATCGGGTTGTCGGACAGGTAGCGGGTGGGCAGGTCCGCGGCGGGGTCGAGCAGGGTCCAGCACCACCAGTCGAATCCGACGGCCTTGCGCAGCACGTCCGCGGCTGCCAGGCGGAAGCCGTCATTGTCCAGGCCGGCCCGGGCCAGGCGGGCGATCTCGGCCCGGACCCGGCGCCGGGCGGTTTCGGTGGCCACCTTCCCGAGCCTATCCGGGGGCGTCCAGCCCAGATATCCCTCACGGTGCGGGATACCCGGCCGCCGGGGCGGCGGGCATCGTGAATTCGCCGCCGGGCGCCGCCACGGCCCCGGTGCGCCGCCAAGCCGATGCCCGAAGGAGGACCCTTCGCCGATGACCGCTACGTTCTCGCCCCGCGATGCCGCCGGGCTGCGCGAGCGCCTGCCCGGCCGGCTCATGCTGCCCGGACAAGAGGAATACGAGGCCGCCCGTCAGGTGTGGAACGCCAGCCAGGATCACCGGCCGGCGCTGATCGTACAGCCGCGGACGACCGATGACGTGCAGGCGGCGGTCCGGTTCGCCAGCGACCGGGAACTGCCGGTATGCGTGCGGGGCGGCGGGCACAACCACGCCGGGTACGGGGTCGCGGACGGCGCGCTGATGCTGGACCTGTCCGCGATGACCTCGGTGCGCGTGGACGCCGCCCGCCGCACCGTGACCGTGGGCGGCGGTGCCACCTGGGGGATAGTGGACCAGGCCACCCAGCAAGCGGGCCTGGCGGTCACCGGCGCCGATGTGTCCGCGGTCGGCGTCGGCGGTTCCACGCTGGGCGGCGGGGCCGGCTGGCTGCACCGCAAGCTGGGGCTGGCCTGTGACAACCTGCTCACCGCCGAGATCGTCACCGCGGACGCGCACGTCGTGCGCGCGTCGGCGGCCGAGCACCCGGAGCTGCTGTGGGCGCTGCGCGGCGGCGGCGGGAACTTCGGCGTGGCGACCGCGCTCACCTTCGCCCTGCACCCGGTCGGCCCGGTGCAGACCGCCATGGTCATGTGCCCGGCGGAGCGGGCCGCCAGCGTGCTCGCGGTGTACCGGCACCTGTGCGAGGCCGGCGGGGATGAGCTGTTCGCCCGGGCCATGCTGCTGACCGCCCCGCCGGCACCGTTCGTCCCGGAGCCGCTGCGCGGTCGGCCCGCGGTGCTGCTGGCAGCGGCCTGGTTCGGCCCGCCCGGCCAGGCAAGGGCCGCGCTTGATGAGCTGCGCCGGTTCGCGCCACCCGGCGCCGGCGAGCCGCGGCCTATGCCGTACGTCGAGCTGCAGACGATGTCGGACGCCATGGTGCCCCGCCGGGTCCGCGCGGCCAGCCTGGGCGGGTTCACCGGCCCGCTCAGCCCCGGGGTGATCGACGCGGTCACCTCCGCGGCCGCCGAGCCGCCGCCGATGTGCGCGGTCATGCTGCAGCCGCTGGGCGGGGCGGTGGCCCGCGTCCCCGCCGATGCCACCGCGGTCCGGCACCGGGACGCCGCCCACTACCTGGCCGTCAACACCATCGCGCTGCCCGGCGACGACGGCGCCGAACAGGCCGGGTGGGCCGAGAAGGTGACCGGCAGCCTGCCCGCCGGGACCATCCGCGGGCCGGGCGTGCACGCGATGGGCCGGGACGAGCCCGAAGTCCGGGTCCGCGCCGCATACGGCGAACGGGCCTACGCCCGGCTCGCCGCGGTCAAGGCCGCCTACGATCCGGGCAACACCTTCCGGTTCAACCGAACTCACACAAGACCAGGTCGGCTCGCTGCGCGACGTCGCGATCGCGCTGACCGCGCCCGGCCACTGGCTGCCCTGGGGCCGGCTGCCCGAGGCCGTCGCCTCCGGCCAGCCTCAGGACACCGCGGCGCTCGGCACCGACGTGTGGACCTACTACGCCGCCCACCCTGAGGAGGACGCCTGCTTCGCCCGGGCGATGAGCAGTATCTCCGCCGAGGCGTCCGCGGCCGTGCTGGCCTGCTGGGACGCCACCCGGTTCCGCCGCATCGTCGATGTCGGGGTGCCGGTAAGAAACGTGTCACCAGGCGCAAACGAGCGATGATCTTGTGAGCCGATCAGTCTCGCTGGTCTGTTTCCTCGCTGGTGACGCGGGCGGCAGCACGCTACCGGCATCCCGGACGGGGTTGGCGTCCAGTCGGCGTTTCGGGGTCAGCGGTGTGGGTGGAGGATGACGACGGCGACCAAAGATCAGCGTGATGCTGGATAACAGGCCGATGTGGCCGAATAGCTGCAGCGTGGTGACGCCTGGGGTGATGGACGGCCTGGCGCGCCCTCACCGCCTCCCCGTTCCCGCGTCGTCGGCCGCCGGCGTGGCCGGCCGGTAGGCGGCGAGGAAGGTCCGTATCCCTGCGTCGGAGTAGTGGTACAGCTCTTCGCTGGTGTAGGCCTGGCCCGGGCAGAGCATGGCCCGGTTGAGCGGGATGGACAGGATCAGCCATTGCAGCTGCTGGGCGGCCAGCTGCGGATCGTTGATGGCCAGCTCGCCGTCCTGGCCGGCTTGCCGGAGCAGCTCGGCCAGCCCGGCCATCAGCCGGGCTGGCCCGCCCCGCCACCAGACCTCCCCGAGCTGGGGGAAGCGGCTGGCTTCGCCGGTGACGAGTCGGCGCAGGGCCAGGAGTTCCGGTTGCATGATCAGCACGATCAGCCGCCTGCCCATCGTCAGGAGTTCCTGGGCGAGCTCGCCGTGGCGGCCCGGCGTGGGACCGACCCGTTCGAACACCTCATCCATCACTTCGCCGACCGTTGCCTCGATGATGGCGACGAACAGCTCCTCTTTGGAGCCGAAGTGCTTGTAGACGGTCTGCTTGGACACCCTGGCCGCGGCGGCGACATCGTCCATGCTCGTGCCGGCATACCCCTTACTCAGGAACTCCCCGGCGGCGGCCTGGCGGATCTGCCGCCGTTTCCGGCTGGCTCTTTCTTGCGGGTCTTCGGGCTGGGCCGGCTGCAGGGCGCGCAGGGCCGGAACCGGCGAGCCGGGCGGGCGATCCCGGGCGCCGTCAGGGGCCGGGCGGGTTGCGGGCATCGGGGCCTCCTGTCCGGCATGCCTCGGTGGTACTACTCGTTACTTTACTAGACTGAACGGTACTTGACAAGCCGGGCCTAGATCCGTACGGTACTGATCAGTCTAATAGGGTACCGGTCAGTCTGGAAACGGGAAGGGCCGACATGATGCCAGCAACGATCCAGCCGCCGCCCGGGCGGCAGCCGGCCGGCGCTCCGGCCGCGCGGGCCCGTGAGGTGACGAAGATTTACGGGCACGGCCCGGCCGCGGTCACCGCGCTGGAGGGAGTGAGCCTGGACATCCCGGCCGGCTCGTTCACCGCGGTGATGGGGCCGTCGGGGTCGGGCAAGTCCACCTTGATGCACTGCCTGGCCGGCCTGGACACGGTGACCAGCGGGCGGATCTGGATCGGCGACACCGAGATCACAGGCCTGCGGGAGCGGCAGCTGACCAGGCTGCGCCGGGACCGGATCGGGTTCGTGTTCCAGGCCTACAACCTGCTGCCGGTGCTCAGCGCGGCCGCCAACATCACCTTGCCGCTGGATATCGCCGGCCGGCCCGCCGATCCCGAGTGGCTGACCACGGTGATCGACACGGTCGGGCTGGGCGGCCGACTCGGGCACCGGCCGGCTGAGCTGTCCGGCGGCCAGCAGCAGCGGGTCGCGGTGGCCCGCGCGCTGGCCAGCCGCCCGGACATCGTCTTCGCCGACGAGCCCACCGGGAACCTGGACTCGAGGGCCAGCGCCGAGGTGCTCGGCCTGCTGCGCCGCTCGGTCGGGGAGTTCGGCCAGACCGTCGTCATGGTCACCCACGACCCGGTGGCCGCCAGCTATGCCGGCCGGGTGGTGTTCCTGGCCGACGGCCGGATCGCCGGCGGCCTGGACCGGCCCACCCCGGCGTCGGTGCTGGATGCGATGAAGAACCTCGGGGAGTGACCCGTGATGTTCCGTTCAGTGTTCATCGGCGCGCTGTTCCGCAGCATGCTGGCGCACCGGCTGCGGCTGGTGCTGACCGGGCTGGCCATCGCGCTCGGCGTGGCGTTCATGGCGGGCAGCTTCACCTTCAGCGCCACCCTGACCCGCAGCCTGGACTCGCTGTTCGCCCAGGCCAGCACCGGGACCGACGTGGAGGTCATGCACGCCTCGCCGGGCGGGTCCACGATCACCGGCAGCCCGGCCCAGCCGGTCCCGGCCTCGGTGCTCGCGACCGTCCGCCGGGTTCCCGGCGTGGCCGCCGCGGACGGGCAGGTCACCGGGCAGGCGGTCCTGCTGGGCCGGGACGGCAAGCCGCTGCCCGGGTCGTTCGGCGTGGCGCTGAGCTGGCCCGCCGACGCCCCGTTCCAGCAGTCGTTCACCGGGCGCACCGGGCAGCCCCCGGCCGGCCCGGGCCAGGTCATGATCGACCGGGCCTCGGCGCGGCGCGGTCATTTCGCGGCGGGCCAGAGGATCGGTATTGCCATCGCCGGGCATGCGGTCCCGTTCACGATCACCGGGATCACCGGCTACGGGTCCGCCGATACCATCGCCGGCGGGTCGATGGCCATCTTCAGCCTGCCCGCCGCGCAGCAGCTGTTCGGCAAGCCCGGCCAATACGACCAGATCGCGGTCAAGGCCGCCCCGGGCGTCTCGGCCGCGCAGCTGCGCGACCGCATCGCCTCGGTGCTGCCGCCCGGGGATGTGGCGGTGACCGCCGCGGCGGCCTCGGCCAGCGCCGCCCGGCAGATCAACAGCGCCCTGGGCGTGCTCACCGGCTTCTTCCTCGGCTTCGCCGGCATCGCGCTGTTCGTCGGCGCGTTCGTGATCTGGAACACCTTCTCCATCATGATCGGCCAGCGGACCCGGGAACTAGCCCTGACCCGGGCCCTGGGCGCCAGCGCCGGCCAGGTGTTCCGCTCCGTACTGGCCGAGGCCGCGGTCCTCGCCACAGCCGGCAGCGCCGCCGGCGTCGGGCTCGGCCTGGGCCTGGCCAGGGGACTGGCCGCGCTGCTGGCGGCCTTCGGCTTCGCGCTGCCAATCAGCGGGCTGGCGCTGCCCGCCGCCGAACTCGCGATCGCGGCCGGGACCGGCATCGCGATCACGGTGATCGCCTCCCTGCCGGCGGCCTGGCGGGCCACCCGGATCGCCCCGGTCCAGGCCATGCGCGACCCGGCCCCCGAACCGGCCCGCTTCTCGGCAGGCCGGCTGGCAGGCGGACTCGCGATCACCCTGGCCGGCGTCGCCGCCCTGCTGGCCGGGATCCTGGCCGGAAACGGGCAGATCGTGCTCGCCGCCGCCGGGGCAGCCTGCTGCTTCATCGGCATCACCGTGCTCGCCCCGCTCACCGTCCGGCCGCTGGCCCGGCTGTCCGCCGCTCCGCTGCTCCGGCTGCCTGGCCGGGTCGGCCTGCTCGCCCGGGGCAACACGATGCGCAACCCCAAGCGCACCAGCGCCACCGCCGCGGCGCTGATGATCGGCCTGGCCGTCATCGCCGCCACCTCCGTCCTGGTCAGCTCCGCGCGCGCGACGATCGGCCAGCAGGTCCACGCGGCCAGCCGCACCAGCTTCTACGTCCAGGCCGCCAACGGCACCAGCGGCCTAAGCCCGGCCCTGGCCCGCGCCATCGCCGCCCAGCCCGGCGTCCGCGCAGTGACCGAGGTCCGCCAGACCACCGCAACCGTCGCCGGAGCCGCCGGCCGCACCATCGACGGCATCGACCCGTCCGCCATCGGGCAGTTCACCGACCTGGGGGTCACCGCGGGTCGGCTGTCCGCGCTCGCCGCCCCCGGCACGATCATGGTTTCCGCCGAGGTGGCCTCCGGCCGTGGCTGGACGACCGGCGACGCCATCACCGTGCAGTTCGGCGCCTACGGCCTCTACCGGCTGCGGATCACCGGGATCTTCGCCAACATCGGCCCGCTCAGCAGCTACCTGGTCGCCAACACCACCCTGGCCGCCGACAGCGGCGTCCGCACCGACAGCGTGGACCTGATCCAGGCACCCCGCTCGGCCAGGAACGCGATCCGCTCAGCGCTGGCCGGATACCCCGGCGCCCAGCTGACCGACCAGGCCGGCTACATCGCCAGCCAGACCAAAGTGCTGAACTCGCTGCTCACCCTGGTCACCGCCATGCTGATCCTGGCCATCGTGATCGCGCTGCTCGGCGTGGTCAACACCCTCGCCCTGTCCATCTCCGAACGCACCAGGGAAATCGGCCTGCTCCGCGCGATCGGCATGCAGCGCAGCCAGCTCCGGCAGATGATCACCGCCGAGTCGGTGATCATCTCGGTGATCGGCGCCCTGCTCGGCATCATCCTCGGCCTCGGCCTGGGCGCGGCACTGGCCGCCGCGCTGACCACCTCTCGGCAGGCCACCGTGACCATCCCGGCCGGGCAACTGGTCATCTACATCCTGGCCACCGCAGCGGCCGGCGTGCTCGCCAGCATCGGCCCGGCCCGGCGCGCCGCCCGGCTCGACACACTGACCGCCATCGCCGCCGAATAAGCCCCCGCTGATCCCACGAGGCCGGCCAGCAGTCCCGGCAGATCAGGCCGCCGGGGAGCCGCGGCGCGGAGGACCGTTCATCTTCCGGCTGCCTCCGGGACTGCTTCCAAACCGGTTGCGATCGGAGGCTGTTCGCCAGCCGCGCCAGGCGAAGTTCCGTCTTGACGTCTGGAGCCGGAACTTCACGTCTTGGCGGGTCACGCCGCCGACAGCCGTCCCGCGATAACTGCCAGCCGGGATCTCGGGAAGTGCCTCCTCCGGCCGTTCCCGGAACTTTGTCGGCGCCTCCCGTTATCGTCAGCCGCGGGTTGATGAAGGCACGGTGGTGCGGGTGGACCTGGACGAGCTGGTCGAGCATTGGACGCTGCTCGACGACGAGCGCGAGCTGATCGCCGAGAAGCGTGGGCCGACGAGACTCGGCTTGCCTTGATTCTGAAGTTCTACGCCCGGGCGGGCCGGTTCCCGCGCGGGCGGTCGGAGCTGGACGACCAGGCGATCGCGTTCGTCGCCCGACAGGTCGGCGTCCCGGCGTCCGACGTGGGGTTTTACGAGTGGTCCGAGCGTACGGCCGAGTACCACCGGGCGCAGGTCCGCCGGCACCTGGGGTTTCGGGAGTGCAGCACCGAGGACGCCGCCAAGCTCACCGAGTGGCTCGCCGCGGTCGCCTGCCGGGCTGAGCGGCGGGCCGACCGGGTGCGGGAGGAGCTGCTGGCCCGGTGCCGCGCGGAGCGTATCGAGCCGCCGTCGGCCGGCCGCTGTGACCGGATCATCCGCTCGGCCCTGCATCAGGCCGAGCAGGCGCTGGCCCAGCAGGTGACCGCGCGGCTTGGTCCGGACGTCATCGGGCGGCTGGCCGCCCT
>JAFAPY010000023.1 GCA_019246795.1 Streptosporangiaceae bacterium
CCGGCGCTGGATCGCGGGCGTGCGGCCCGGCGATGGCGATGACTGGCTGCGGCTCAACGGGGCGGGCGAGAGCCTGGTGGCGTCGGCGGTCGACTTCGAGAACTTCGCCGAACCGCGCCCCGAGCTCCCCGAGCGGGCCGCCGCCGACCTGGAGGCCGCGGTCCGGCTGCTGGCCGAACACGACTGGCCGTTCCGGCTGCACGCCACCTATGACGAGACCATCCGGATGGACCTGGACGTGCTGGAACGGACCGGCGCGTTCCCCGGCGGCGTGCGGTGGATCCTGGACCACGCCGAGACCATCTCACCGGACAGCATCGACCGGGTCGCCGCGCTGGGCGGCGCCATCTCCGTCCAGCACCGGATGGCCTACCAGGGCCGCGCCTTTGTCGAGCGTTACGGGCGCGAGCGCGCCGCCCAGGCCCCGCCGGTCAGGGGCATGCTGGCCCGTGGGGTGACGGTGGCCGCCGGCACCGACGCGCCCCGGGTATCCACCTACAACCCGTAGGCTGCCCTGGAATGGCTGGTCCGCGGCCGGACCGTCGGCGGCCTGCAGCTGTACGGCCCGGACAACCTGCTGGACCGGGAAACCGCGCTGCGCCTCTATACCAGGGCCGGGGCCGAGCTCACAGGCGAGGCCGACCACAAGGGCATGCTCGCCGAGGGCTACCTCGCCGACCTGGCCGTCCTGTCCGATGACTACCTCGCGGTCCCGGCCGAGGACATCTCCCGCATCGAGTCGGTGCTCACCATCACCGGCGGAAAGATCGTCTACACCGCAGCCGAATACGAGGGCCTCGCCGCGCCCCTGCCGCCGATCGAGCCACACTGGTCACCGGTCGCGTGCTACGGCGCCTACCAGCAGTCCGCGCCGTCCGGAGCCGCCCAGGCCCGCGCGGTAGCCGAAGCCGCCTGCGACTCCCTGGAGCAGCGCCGGTGGCGTATGGCACGCGGCGGACCGGAAATCCTGTCGTTCCGCGACCTTGACGATACCTGCCGGGACGGAGCGGCCGCGCGGGATCGTCAGTGAGAGCGCGGCGTCGGCGTCAGCCAGTGCGTGACCTGAGGCGGATGCGCCGGGTTGGTCATCGCCCGGATCGCCGCGTAGCGTTCCTGGTCGCGCGCTGTGACGCGCTCGTGCTGGCGGAGGTGTTCCGGCCAGGACGCGACGACGAACTGCTCGAGAATCCGCCCCGGCTTGGCGCTGTCCTGCCATGCTCGCCAGGAGCTCGCTCCGGTGCGGCGTCTGCTGAACCGCGCGTCGCGCAGCGCGGCCAGCAGGTCGGCGTCGCGGCCGGGCACGGCGAGGTACTCCACGCTCACCATGACCGGCCCGCCTGGCGTCCCGTCCCTGGCCAGGCGCGGCTGCGGCCAGTCAACAGCGGGGACGAGCTCTTCTGGGCGGATCGGCCGGAACCGGTACCGCAGCCCGGCGAGCGGGCCGAGCGCCAGCCCCGCAGCCGCCGCCAGCAGCGTCGGCGACAGCCCGCCGTGCTGCGCGGCGATGCCCATGGCGGCGCTGCCGACGGCGTTGGCGCCCTGGAAGACGACCAGGTAGAACGACATGCCGCGGGCCTTGACCCATTGCGGGAGCGACAGCTGGTACAGCGAGTTCAGGGTCGACAGCGCCAGGATCCACGCTAGGCCACCGCCCGCGAGCGCCACCGCTGCCACGGCGGCGACATGGACGTAGCCCAGGACAAGCGCCACGCAGGCGAGACCGAGCGAGCCCGCTGTCAGCTGCGAGCCAGGGCTCAGCCGGGCACGCAGCGGCGGCAGCACGGCTGCGCCGACGACGGCGCCCACCCCCACGCAGCCCAGCAGCAGCCCGTATCCGCCTGAACCGAGGTGCAGCTGCGAGCTTGCGGTCAGCGGCAGCAATGCCCAGATCGAGCTGGCGAAGAAGATGAGCAGCCCGGCCCGCAGCAAGATGACGCGCAGCGCCGGACTGGCCGCGACGTACCGGCCGCCGGCCCGGATCGCCTCGCCGGCATGCTCGCGCGGCAGCGCGTGCGCGGGCGGGGTGCTGCGCCACCACGCGATGACCGCCAGGACAGCCAGGAAGGTCGCGGCGTTGATCAGGAAGACCGTGCCCGCGCTGGTCGCCGCGAGTACCAGCCCGCCGATCGCCGGGCCGACCGCTCGGGCCAGGTTCTGGTTCACCGCACCGAGTGAGATCGCCTGCGGCCGTTCGGCCGGCGCGACGAGCTCAGGCTGCAGCGTCTGCCAGGTCGGCGAGGTCAGCGCCTGGCCGGTCCCGACGGCGAAGATCAGCGCCAGCAGCAGCCAGGGCGAGAGGAGCCCGGCGATCGCCAGCACGCCGAGCGCGGTCGCCGCCAGCAGCATCATCGCCTGCGTGATCAGCAGGAAGCGCCGCCGGTCCACCAAATCGCCGATCGCGCCGGCGGCCAC
>JAFAPY010000133.1 GCA_019246795.1 Streptosporangiaceae bacterium
CCAGTTGTGCTATCGTCGTCATCAGAAGGCTCCTTTCGCCACCCGAGGTCATCTCTATCCTCATGGTGCGAAAGGAGCCTTCTCTGTCAATCCTTACCTTGATGCATATGGGGCTGCGACTACCGCGACCCCTCCCCACCTTCTGCGTGGGTCCGCACTGCGTGGGGCCCGGTGCCCGGGCGAGTACCCCGATGGCAGGATCTCCACCTACGGTGTGGGCCCGCCGACCGCGGCCGGTTCAAGCGCCCGTCCCATTCTGTGGGCGTTATGTGACCGCTCTGTGTGGTGGGCGGCGGGGACCGCCCTGATACTGGGGGAGAGGAGGGACACATGGCCAATCTTGAGCGTATCCTGATCGTCGGCGGAGGCATAGCGGGCCTCACCATGGCGGCCGCCCTGCGCCTCCAGGGCTTCACCGTGGAGATCGTCGAGCGCAGCCCGGCCTGGCCGGCGCTCGGGGCCGGCATCCTGCTGCACGGCAACGGCATGCGCGTGCTCCGTTCGCTCGGGGTGGCGGAGGCCGCCGAGCGGGCCGGGGCGGTCGTCCGCCACTGGAGCTGGTGCGACACGCAGGGCGAGGTGCTCTGCTCGACCGATCTGGGGGACCTGTGGGGGGATGCCGGCCCCTGCATCGGCATCGCACGTCCCCGACTGCATAGGGCGCTGGTTGCCTCCGTCGCGGTCCCTTGTCGGCTCGGCACCGCCCTCACCGCGTTGGCGCAGGACGACCGGCGCGTCTCGGTCGGCTTCAGTGATTGATCGGGCGGTGACTACGACCTGGTTGTCGGCGCCGACGGCATCGCTTCGACCGTGCGGCGGCTCACGCTGGGCGAAGTCCCCCTAAATGCTTCCCACGAGATCATGCGGCATTAGTCAGGTCCCCTGCAGGCTGTGCATGGCGCGCAAACGGGCTGCCAATGTGCTGGAGGACGGCGCTCGCGGTCAGGTCCTCCTGCCACGTTGCTGCGTCTTCGAGGAGCTCGGCCATCGTCTGCCGTTGATGGTTGTGCGTCACCGCGGCGCGGAACACCCGCCAGAGCCACTCGATGCGGTTGGCGTCCGGGTCGTACGGTGGCGTATAGACGAGGGTGAGCTGGTCTTGCAGTTCCTCCAGGAGGTCCCGCAGCAGCGTGGAGCCCCGCCAGGTGTGGATGCCCAGGTTGTCCAGCACGATGATCGCGCGCCGGCCGCGTGCCCGCGACCGCTCGACGGCGCGGCGCACCTGCGCGCAGCAGGGTGCGGCCTGCCGGCCCGCGGCGACCGCCCAGTCGACCCAGCCATCCCGCCAGTCGACCAGGCCCAAGCCCCACTGCTTCTCGTTCCGGCCCGGCGCCTGCACCAGGCGCTGGCCGCGCCGCCCTTTGCGGCACCAGACGCGGGTGATCGTGGGATGGAGCGCGATCTGCACCTCGTCCTGCAGGTACAGGTCGGCCTGGGGGAGGAGCGCTAACAACTTGTTCATGAAGGGGTCCGCTGGGGAGAGCAGATCGCTGAACGAGAGGTCGGGCAGGAGGGCGGCCAGGGGCGGTGGAGGCGACGGCAGTGCCGCGGCCGCGAGGAGCACCTCCACCTTCAGGCGTTTTTTGCCCACTCCGGCTGCTCCTCGGCCTTGCGCTGCAGCGTCCAGGTCGGCCGCTTGCAGACGTAGTCGGCGCGATGCAGGCGCGTGCGCACCGTTTCGATCCCGACGCGATAGCCGGTCTGTTCGGCCAGATAGTCGGCCAGGCGTTCGGTGGTCCAGTTGGCGCTGTTGACGCCGACCGCATGCGGGTCCTGGTCGATCGCGGCGAGCAGGGCCGCCTCCCAGCGCGCGGGAATGGGGGACGTGCGGCCCGGACGGCGGCGATGCGGCACGCCCGCCGCCCCTGCTGCCTGGTACCGGCGCAGCACGCGCTGCACGGTATCGACACTGCGCCGCACCAGCGGCGCGATCTGGGGCGCCGTCCAGCCCTCCGTCGCCAACACGACCATCTGATAGCGCGTCCGCGTCTCCGCGTCGCTGGCTTCCTCGTAGCAGCGCACCACCGCCGCGCGTGCTTCCTCGCCCACCTGCAGGCGCAGGGTTGCTGGCATGGACATCCTCCTCTACGTGCTGTCTTTCGTGGAGCTTTAGCATGCCAGACTCCGCCCTTTACCGCAACTCCTCGTGGGAAGCATTTAGGGACTACGCCCAGCATATGAGCTGCTGTTCGCATCATCACGACATGGCGGCGACACCGCTGGTATTTGTCAGGGGCCGCTGTTCGCGTCACCACGACATGTTGGCATTTGTCGGCAGACATGCGGCATATGTCCAGCTGCCCAAGCGGCGAGCGCCTTTG
>JAFAPY010000279.1 GCA_019246795.1 Streptosporangiaceae bacterium
CGGTTCCCGGCCGCGGTGCCTGATGAGTGCGTAGCCGCACATCGTCAGCTGCTGGGAGCTGCGGGCGGAGACCCCGGCAGGCCCCACAGATGCCAGAAGCCGGTCGCGTAAGCGTTGCCATATCCCAGGTAGTTGGTTGCCGGGACTCCGGTCTGGGTGACATTGCTCTTGTCGATCAGGCGGAAGGGGGTGGTCTCATTGACAGGCGGCATTCCAGCCATCAGCCGGAACGCCTGGTCCACGTCTGCGAAGCCGATCCAGCGGGTGTTCTCAGATGCGTCCATGGCCATGATGCTGCCGGTCCGGATGTCGTTCAGGGCGAATGGCGACCCGTTGAAGCTGACCACCTTCACGCTGCCAGTCTTGCCCACGGTTTGCACGGCTGGCACGGCACCCGTGGCCATCGCGTCGTAGAGGGCATCGACATAGTTGATAGAGGGATCACCGTTTAGTGCCGACTCGACCTGGCTTTCTACTCCGGTGTTCCACTGCGCGACCGGAATGTTGATGACCTTGTAGGTGCAGGACGGGCAGGAGGTGCGGTACTGCTGCTCCATCGCGGATAGGATCCCAGGGCTGGGAATGACGTCCGGCGCCGAAACGATCAGCACGTGCGCGTGGCCATGCGAGTCGTTGATGATCCAGTCCGCCTCAGCCGCGCCGGCGGTGTTGAACGGCGCAGTGACCAAGGATGTGACCCCGGCGGCGCAGGCGAGGCAGCTCGGAGGCGGCGGGCTGGAGCGGTCGTAGAAGTGGGTGACTTCGACCGGGATTCCGGCCGCCTTCGCGGCGCGCAACTGCGGCTGGAGCACGCGCGGATCCGGTGCCGTGCTCAGGATGATCAGGTTGGGATGCTGCGCGATGGCATCGTCCATGCCAGCGACCCATTGCGAGGTCAGCCCCTGATTAGCGTAGATCGTGTAGTTGACGCCGACGGCGTTGAAAATCTGCTTGTACGTGTTCTGGATGTTCTCGTTGAACGGGTTCGGGGTCAGCGGAATGATGAAGACCCGCTTCCCCTTCAGCTTGCTGACATCGATCGATGGCCCGGGCGCTGTCCAGCTCGGGATGGCCTTGCCGGCAGCGACCTTGGCGGCCACCGCCGCCATCGAACCGGACGAACTGCCCGGCGAGCTGCTAGACGAGCTACTGGATGAGTTCGAGCCGCTGCTGCCGCTCGAACATGCAGCCGTCGCCATGAGCACGGCCGCAATACCGGCAGAGGCCTTCAGAACCACCCTGCGTCTCATGCCTGCCTCCAGTTACTACGTACTACTCGGCCAGGGCCGAGGATGAATGAGTTCTGGGCCATGGTGGCCGTGATCGGTGCACCCCGGCTGGCTGTCGCCTTGCGGCGACAGGCGGCACAGAGGGCAGACTGCGGCTGCCATCCGGCGGCCGTCGCTGTTCCGTCATCCCACTATTTGGGAAGAATATTCCCATATACTTGGACACTAGTGCTTTCAGGCGGCCAGAGCAAGAGCATCCGTCTCACATCCTGGGCATGTTACGAAGACGTGATCTGACCGTCATCCACCGTGAGCCCGTTTACGGCAGTGGTAGCTGGCTGGATAGCATCCTCCCAGGTAGGCTCCGCCTGATACCGCCGAGGTTCGCGGTTCCGCGGACATAACGGTGCAGGTGAGCGCATCCTCCGTTCGTAGGCCACGTTGCGGAGGGTGTCATGGCGTCTCGGCTGCGCCGGTCGGTGCCGGTCACGATCAACGACGTGCTGGACGGGCACGTTGCGCTGGACCTGGAGTGCCTGGACCGGCTCTACTTGCATGGGTACCTGGCCCGGTTGCAGGTGGGCGGTCAGGTGGTCCAGTTCCTGAACCATCGCGGGTACCCGGTGCCCTCCCCGGCGTGCCTGCAGCAGATCGGGGATGCGTTCCGCCGCAAGGTGGCCTCATTCGCCCAGGCCAACCACATCCCGGTGGTGCCGCTGAAGGCGGCCGGCCGCAACATCGAGGTGATGCGCCGCTACCTGGACAGGGCCGCGGAGACGGGCCGCTCACAGGTCGCGGCGATCGGGGTGGCCCAGGAAACGCAGCGGGTGTTCATCGCCCGCAAGCGTGATACCGACCCGGGCAAGTGCCCGCAGTTCTCCTTCGAGAAGACGGACCGGCGGGTCACGGTGTTCTATTTCTACCTATGGGATGCCGGGTTCGGGCCGGCATTCATCAAGGTCTGCACGTATTGCCCCTGGCCGGTGAAAATCTGGGTAAACGGGCATGAGTGGGCCAAGCAGCAGGCGCGTAAGGCTGGCACCGGCTTCACCGAGCTGTCCAACGGGTTCGCCGCCGCCGACGACCCGGCCCTGCTCCAGAGAATCTGCGATGCGCTGCAGCCCGGCACGATCATCGTGTTCTTCCAGCGGTGGCTGGCCCGGCTGCCGCTGCCGCTGGGCCCCGCCGACCAGCAGGGCGGCTATTGGTGGGAGTGCTCGATGGCCCAGGTCGAGGTCTCCCGCACCATCGTGTTCACCGCCCCGCGCCATGCCCGCGCCTTCTTCGACGCCCTGGTGACCGACAACCTGGATCTCGGCCGGCCGGACACCCTAGAGA
>JAFAPY010000147.1 GCA_019246795.1 Streptosporangiaceae bacterium
ACCCGAGATCACATGCCCGGAACGGCAGGAGTACCTGCGCCAGCTCGCCGAGGCGATGGATGACCGCAAGGAACGCATTGGCGAGCACGCCGCGCAGGCGCAGCTTGAGTGGGCGCTGCGCGCCCTGGGACCCGTCCCCGGCGACCCGGTCGCCCGGCTGGACTGGCAGCAGCGGGCGAGCGCGATCGGTGCCTACCGCGAGCTGTACGGCGCCGACAACCAGGCCGACCCGCTCGGCCCAGAGCCCGCGGGCAGTTCACCGGACCAGCGGGCCGCCTGGCACGCCGGATTCGCCGCCCTCACCCGCACCGGCACCGTCGACGTGCGTGCACTGCCCGAGGCCTCGCTCTGGCACATGCGCGACAGCTACCACGACGAGACGGCATGGGCGCCCCCTCACGTGGGCACGCAGTTGCGCGGCGTCCGCCTCGTCGCCGAAAACGCCCGCCAGCAGGCCACCCGCTCCGCCGCCGAAGCGCAGACAGCCACCGACCCGGAAACTGCCGGACGCCATGCGGCCATGGCCGACTCAGCCCGCGCCCTGCAGCAAGTCTGCCGCCGGATCGAGGTCACGCTGGAGGCGGCGATGGAAGACCGGCGCGCATGGGACCAGCTCACCGTAGGCCCGCGCCGCCTGGCCGTGGCCGCCGACTCGGAGCTCCGCCGCCGCCACCCGGACCGGCCCATCGAGCCGCTCCGCTCGGCCGAGGCCAGAGTGCCCGACGGCGACGGCATCACCAAACATCTGACCGAAGCCAGCCTGGCTGAGCCGCCCGAATGGGTGACCAGGCTGGCCGAGCAGCGCCGCGCCTTCCAGGAGAAGCTCGAGGAACGGCAGAACGTGATGATCCCTGACGAGGACCCCGACTACGAGTTCCTCGGCCAGGCGTGGCCGTGGCCGGAACCCGACCCCGACTGCATTCTCCAGCCGCCCAAGCCCGAGCTGCGGCCCTGCGCCGGGATCGAACGGCTCGCCGGACGCGAACTACCAGACATGGAAGCCGGGGGATAACCTGCGGAGGCGAGATCACTCGCAGGAGGAGGCGGCCGTGGATCCGATCGATGTCATGAGGCTCAACGACGGCCAGGATGACCCGGACGAGTGCGACGACCCCGACTGCGCATGCCACGAAGACGCCGGCCACCCTCGGCCCGGTGACGGCGCGGCCGAGGTCACCATGACCGAGGTCTACGACCCGGACGCTGCTTACTGACCCAGGTCACCCTCAAGGACGAACAGTTCGTCCATCACCTCTGCGCCCGTGGTGATCACCGGGCGTAGCTCGCGCCGGTACACGGTCTCGGTGACCCGGGTGGAACTGTGACCGACCAGCCGGGCGATCTCCTCCGAGCTGATGCCCCGCTGGCTCATGAGTGAGACGAAGGACGTGCGCAGCTCCCGCGGCGTCCAGTCGTCCCCGATTCCGGCCGCCCTGCAGACGTCCTTGAACATCCGCCTGACGTTGCCCGCATCCAGCGGGGTTCCGATCTGGGTGGCGAAGACCAGCCCGTGCTCCTGCCACAGGTCACCGGCTGCCGTCCGGTCGTGCCGCTGGCTCTCGCGGTGCTCGCGCAGCGCGTCGACGGCCATACGGGGGAGCCCTAGCGTACGGCGCGATCCCCCGGTCTTCGTGTCGCCGTGTGCCCGCACGGACGGCCAGACCGCCACGCTCGGCGGCACCGCCGGATCGACGTCCGGCTGGCCGTCTAGGTCGACGTGATCCCAGAGCAGCGCCCGCGCCTCCTCGGTTCGGACCCCGACGAGCAGGCACAAGACGATGTAGGCGTGCATGAGCGAGGGTGGCCGCGGAGGACGTCCCGGGAACTCTTGTGTCGTCCGCTGTCGCCGCGACGCCCGGAGCAGGGCCGCGGCTTGTTCGAGGGTCAGCGCCTTGCTGGGACGGCCGTCTGGTCCTTGCGGCGCGTCCACCAGCGCGGCCACATTCCGGGCTATGAGGTCGTTCGCCTCGGCGTGCCGGATCGCGCGCTCCAGGCCCAGCCGGGCGATGCTGACCGTCTCGGTCGAGTGCGTCCTGGCCAAGCGG
>JAFAPY010000068.1 GCA_019246795.1 Streptosporangiaceae bacterium
CCGGCAACGCCAGAAACCATCCATCAACGGCCGCCCCGCTGCCGTGCCCGTTGACGACCAGAAAGAACACCAGCCATGATCACTCATGACGCCAGGCGGTCCCTTCCCCGTGGCAACAACCCGGTCCCATCACCCTGGCTAGCGACACGGCCGAGTAGCGAAGCGGAGATGGTCGCGCTGTTCTTGCGCACCGAGCTGCCTTCCGACCGCTGGCGGGACGACCTGCGGGCGCTGCTGAAGCGCGCCGGACTGCCTGACCGCATTGTCACCGCTCCCGACCTCGGCGGCGACGGCAAGAACCAGGCGCGCCTGCGGCTCCTGACTGAGCATCGCGGCAACGGCACCCGCACCGATTATTTCGTGGGCTTCCCGGGCGACGTTTGCTGGCAGTGGACGGCCATCACCCCCGGCGAGCTGGCCGGGGTCCGGTATATCGAGTACGACTACTGGAATGAGCTGTCGGGCGGCACCCGCCTGGCGGTCGATGCCGCCGCGCGCATCCGCGCCGGTGTGGCCCCGTTCGGGGGTGCCCAAACGACAGGGTGCTTGAAATGGCGCAGGCCGTCGCCGCCGGGCCCGGTTCCCCCCGCTGATCCTTGTCACAACTGGCCTCGCCGGCGACGGCCTGGCGGTGCTGGAGGGCCACGTCCGCCTGACCTCATTCATGCTCGCCTGCGACCGGTTGCCGCCGGAACCGGAGGTCCTGATCGGATCCTCGCCGACGATGAGCCGCTGGGATTGTTGGTAGCCGGTCCGCCATGCCCAGGTGACAGGAATCGAACCCGCGCTATCAGTTTGAGAACTCTATGGCGCTGCCCGCCTCCGACCTGGCGATTCCGTGACCTGCGGGGATCGTGTTGTTTTGACCGTAAGCGACCGTGACTGTCCGCAGGTACTCCTCCTATTGAGCACGGCAGCCCTTCGTCCCGAACTGGCAGGGCATCATGGGTGGCGTGTCCGATCTCATCGTCGTAAGCGGCCCGCCGGGAGCCGGGAAGACAACAGCGGCAAGGGCCCTATCGCGCCTGTTCCGTCCGAGCGCCTTGGTCCCTGGGGACCAGTTCTTCGCATTCATCGACCAGGGCTACATTGCGCCCTGGACCTCCCCGGCCGACCGCCAGAACGAGGTCGTTACCGAAGCCGCCGGTGCGGCGGCAGGCCGACTGGCCGCCGGCGGGTACACGGTCGTCTACGACGGCTTGATCGGCCCTTGGTTCCTGGAGACCTTCGGCGCCGCTAGCAGTCTTTCCTTCTTGCATTATGTGGTCCTATTGCCACCCGAGCCAGTCTGCCTGGAACGTGTCCGCTCTCGCGCCGATCACGGTTTCAAGAATCAGGAGGCCACCCGCCATATGTACCAGCAGTTCGCCGGGGCTGATGTCGATCCGCGATATGTGGTCGCGAACTCCGATGATGCCACGACGCTGGCCCATCGCCTTTTTGACCTAGTGCATGATGGGCAGCTCCGGTGGCCTGCTCACCGCTTACAGAATGGGCTTGCCAGCCTTGTGGTCCGCAGAGCAGTGCAGCCCGTCCAGTGAGTGCTGATCAGTCTGCTTTCGCAGGTCAGAGTCCGTCAGGTGCCCCGTGCTGGTGCTCATCTCCGGTGTCGTCCCTGGAGTCTGTGAGACGGTTGTGAGAGATTGCCTCGGGCGGCCCGGCAGGATGGATTGGACGGCATGACACTCGTCTACCTGGTCCAGCACGGCGACAAGGAGCGGTTGCCAGGCGATCCGGGACTAACCGCCACGGGTAGGCGGCAGGCCGAGATGACGGCGCGCTGGCTGTGGAGCGCTGGGTTGCGAACCTTGTCTAGCAGTCCGCTGCGGCGTACCCGGGAGACAGCCGACGTCATCGCTGCCGCCACCGGCGTGTCTGTCCAGCTCGATGCTAGGCTCCGCGAGAGGATGAACTGGAACAGCGGATGCTCATACGAAGACTTTCTCGCCGAATGGGCTCACGCGACACGCAATAGAGACTTCGTGCCTCGCGGTGGCGAATCTTCTCGTCAGGCAGGGCACCGGCTGCGTGCATTTCTGGCCGCTCTGCCCGCCCGGGCCGCGCCTGTCGGCGTGGTCACCCATGGTGGAATCACCACCGACCTGTTGCGGAACCTGCTCTCCGACCAGGCGCTGCCTTCTAG
>JAFAPY010000081.1 GCA_019246795.1 Streptosporangiaceae bacterium
CCGCCGACACACCCGCCGCAGGCGGGTGGCCTTTCGCCGGCAGCGGGCAAGGCAGCAGCCTCGCCGGGCTCGCCGATCCCGCGGCCGTCCCGCCGCGCCCGGCGATCATGCCGATGCCCAGGCCCAGGGCCGGCCGGGGCCCCGGCGCTCGCGGCACCGGCTCCGCAGGGCCGCCGTGGGAACCCGCCCCAGAGCCGGAGCCGGCGACCGGGCCGCTTGGTGCTGGCTGGAGCCCGCTCCCCGTTTCCCCTGGCGCTCCCGGGCCGGCTCCCGGCATCAGGGTGCCTGGCGACATGGCATCGCTGCCGGTCGCGATGACCGAGCGGGCGCCCGGCGCCGCTGACTTCACCGCGGCTGACTTCACCGCGGTGCATCCCGCCGGCTTCGCGGCGCCGCCTCGCGCCCCGGATTTCTCCGCCCCGCCTCCGTCGGTCAGCTCCGCGGCGGATCTGGCAGCGACGGAGGCTTTCCGCGCGCAGGGTGATCCCGGCGGCTCCGCGGAGCCGCCGGGATCACCGGGGCCGGCCGCGGTCCCGTCCGGCGAGAGCTGACCCGGACCCGCCGCCTCAGGCGGCGTCGGGAACCGCCGCGGCCGCCGGCGGCGCGGGCTCGAGCGCCAGCTGCAGCACCTCACGGACATCGCCGACCGGGTGCACGTCCAGCTTGCCCAGCACCTCGGCCGGGACGTCGTCGAGGTCCGGCTCGTTCCGCTGCGGGATCAGCACGGTGGCGATGCCGGCCCGGTGCGCGGCGAGCAGCTTCTGCTTGACGCCGCCGATGGGCAGCACCCGCCCGGTGAGCGACACCTCGCCGGTCATCGCGACATCGGCGCGCACCGGCCGTCCCGACAGCAGCGATGCCAGCGCGGTGGTCATGGTGACGCCCGCGCTGGGGCCGTCCTTGGGCACCGCGCCCGCCGGCACGTGCACGTGGACGCCGCGGTCCTTCAGCTCGCCGACCGGCAGGCCGAGCTCGGCGCCGTGCGAGCGCAGGTAGGACAGCGCGATCCTGGCCGATTCCTTCATCACGTCACCGAGCTGGCCGGTGAGCGTGACCCCGGTCTCGCCGGTCTCCCTGCCTGCCAGCGATGCCTCCACGAACAGCACGTCGCCGCCGGCGCCGGTCACCGCGAGCCCGGTCGCCACGCCGGGGACCGCCGTGCGGCGCTCCGGCTCGGCCAGGCTGGTCTCCGGGGTGAACCGGGGGCGTCCCAGGTAGTCCCGCAGGCCGCTGGTGCCGACGGTGACCGGAAGGGTCGCCTCGCCCAGCGCCAGCCGCGCCGCCACCTTGCGCAGGATGCGCGCGACGGACCGCTCCAGCGAGCGCACCCCGGCCTCGCGCGTGTACTCGGCGGCGAGCAGCCGCAGCGCGTCCTCGCTGATCGACACCTCGTCGGCGTTCAGCCCGGCCTTGGACACCTGCCTGGGGAGCAAGTGGTCCCGGGCGATGAGGACCTTCTCGTCCTCGGTGTACCCGTCGAGCTCGACCAGCTCCATCCGGTCCAGCAGCGGGCTCGGGATCCCCTCAAGGGTGTTGGCCGTGGTCAGGAACACCACGTCGGAAAGGTCGAGCTCCACCTCGAGGTAGTGGTCGCGGAACGTGTGGTTCTGCGCCGGGTCGAGCACCTCGAGCAGCGCAGCCGCCGGGTCGCCCCGGTAGTCGGCGCCGATCTTGTCCACCTCGTCCAGCAGCACCACCGGGTTCATCGAGCCGGCCTCGCGGATGGCGCGGACGATCCGCCCGGGCAGCGCCCCCACGTAGGTGCGCCGGTGCCCGCGGATCTCCGCCTCGTCCCTGATCCCGCCGAGCGCGACCCGGACGAACTTCCTGCCCATGGCGCGCGCGACCGACTCGCCGAGCGACGTCTTGCCGACGCCGGGCGGCCCGACCAGCGCGAGCACGGCACCGGAACGCCGGCCCCCGATCACGCCCAGGCCACGGTCGGCACGGCGCTTGCGGACTGCCAGGTACTCGATGATGCGCTCCTTGACGTCATCCAGCCCGGTATGGTCCTCATCCAGGACGCGCCGGGCGCCGGCGATGTCGTAGGAGTCCTCGGTGCGCTCGTTCCACGGGATGTCCAGGATGGTGTCCAGCCAGGTACGGATCCAGCCGGTCTCGGGAGAGGCGTCCGGGGTCCGCTCCAGCTTGGCGACCTCCTTCAGCGCGGCGTCGCGGACCGCCTCCGGCAGGTCCGCGGCCTCCACCCTGGCGCGGTAGTCGTCCTCCTCGGTGGCCGCGTCGCCGTTGAGGTCGGCGAGCTCCTTGCGGATGGCGGCCAGCTGCTGGCGCAGCAGGAACTCGCGCTGCTGCTTCTCCATTCCCTCGGCGACGTCCTTGCGGATGGACTCGGCCACGTCGAGCTCGGCGAGGTGCTCCTTGGTCCAGCCGACGACCAGCTCCAGCCGGGCGGTCACGTCGCCGGTCTCCAACAGCAGCAGCTTCTGCGCCGCGGTCAGGTAGCTGGCGTACCCGGCGTTGTCGGCCAGTGCCGACGGGTCGTCCAGCTGCTGGATCACGTCGACGATCTGCCAGGCGCCGCGCTGCTGCAAGATGCCGGTGACCAGGGACTTGTACTGCTGGGCCAGCTCGTCCGCCCGCGGGCCGCGGCCGGTCTCCTCGATCACCGTGCCCTGGACCCACAAGGCGGCACCGGGGCCAGTGGTGCCCGAGCCGATGCTGACCCGGGCGGAGCCGCGGACGAGCGCGCCGGGCTGCCCGCTGGGCAGCCGGCCGACCTGCTCGACCGTGGCCAGCGTGCCCGCGCTGGCCAGGCCGCGGTCGGGCAGCCGCGGCACGAGCAGCACCCGCGCCTTGGCCTCGGAACGCATGCCAGGAACCTGCCGCGACGGCATCCGTGCCGCGTCGATCGCGGCGCTGACCTCCGGCTGCGACGTCTCCAGGGGCACCACCATGCCCGGCAGCACCACCTGGTCGTCCAGCGGCAGCACCGGCAGCGTGAGTGTTGCACTCATCAAGAGCCTCCAAAAGTTGAGCCACTCAGACTCAAGAAAAACGAGCGCTGACAAATTCCCCGGGGGGTTTCGCCGGGAGCGATCTGCCGCGGTCCGGGCTGCGGACGTCAGGCCAGGGCGGCGAGCAGCGCGGATCCGTCCCTGGCCCGCACCGCCTCGCAGCGCCCGATGACCGCGAGCGCCCCCACGTAGCCTTGGGCGGCGTCCAGGTCGTGCAGGGACACGCAATCGGGCGGCTGCGGGTAGGGCCACGCGATCAGGCGCGGCGTCCCCGCGTCCGCTGCCACCACCACCTTGGTGAACGAAGCGCGCAGCCCGTCGCCGGCCGCCTTCGTCACGGCCTCCTTCCGCGTCCAGGCCACCAGGAACTGTCGCTCCCGGCTGGACGGGTCGGCGGCGGCCAGGGCCGCGCGCTCGCTGGCGGCGAGCACCAGCCGCGCCAGCGCGCCCGGGTCGCCGCCGCCCAGCGGGCGCGGGCGCCCGTCGAGCTGCTCCACGTCGACGCCGACCGGGGCCCGCCCGACCGCGACCACCACCACGTCGCCGGAATGCGCCACCGAATGGTGCAGGTCGGCGCCGGCCAGCAGCGGCTTGCCGTGCGGCTGGCCGCAGTGCCCGCAGGTCCGGTCGAAGCGCACGTCTGCCGGGCGCCGTCCGCTGTACCCGGCCAGCGCGATCTTCGCCAGCGCGCACCCGGCAAGGAACCGCTCGCGGTCCTCCTCGCGCCGGTAGGCCGCCCACCGCCGCCGTTCGGCGTGGTCCAGCAGCCCGGCGTGGCGCGGCGAGGCGTCCTGCCTGCGTGCGCGCCAGACGTCGACGGTCCCGGCCGCAAGCTCCCCCGGCGCCTGCAGCCGCGCCAGTCCAGCCACCCTGTCAGCCTAGCCGGGACCGCCGGCGCGGGCCGGACCCGGCGCATCCCGGATCCGGCCGCCAGCGGCGTCAGGCAGGCCGGATGTTGGCGTTGAGGTGGAACACGTTGCCGGGGTCATAGGCAGCCTTGATCCTGGCCAGCCGTTCGTACTTGGCCGGACCGTAGGCTTGGCGGACCCGGTCATCGGAGAGGTCGGTCATCCCGTTGATGTAGCCGTCTCCGCTGCCGATGGCGTGCGGGCGCAGCGCGTCCCAGAAGCCGCCGACCCAGCCGCGTTCGGCAGCCAGCAGGCCGGCATCAGGCGCAAGGCCCACGATGAAGGTGCCGTACCGCGGGGAGCGGCCGCCGCTGAACGCGGTATCGTCCTCGCCGGCCTGGCAGTACGCACCGTCAAGCCGGTAGAACAGCAGCGCCGACATCGGCGAGTTCTTGCGCGGGACGTGCTCGGTGATCACTTCGATCACCGGATCGGACAGGTCCTCGACGTAGGTTCCCTTCTCGTAGCCGTATAGGCCCCAGGCGTTGGCTTCGTCGAGCATTTTCTGCAGGTCGACGTAGGGCATCGGAGCGACCAGGTCGAACAGCGGCGGGACGCTCTCCCGGATCCGGGTGACAAGCCGGGCGTGCTGCGGCGCGGATCCGAAGCCGGTCAGCAGCAGCGCGTAGCCGGGCATGAGGTGGTGCTGCCGCGGGGACGAACGGTGCCGGTGGCGCATTCACCGCTGCCACCACGGCGTTGATGTCCGGCGGCATCGCAACGGTGATCTCGCGGGCCAGCCGCAGCGCCTGCGGGCCCTGGTCCAGGCCCCAGAAGAACAGCCCGAACTGCACCATCGGGTCGAGCTCGTGCAGGGCGAACTCGAAGGAGGTGACGACGCCGAAGTTCCCGCCGCCGCCGCGGATCGCCCAGAACAGCCCGGGGTGCTCATCCGCCGACGCCCGCAGCACCTGCCCGTCGGCGGTGACGACCTCGGCAGAGATCAGGTTGTCGATGCTCAGGCCGAACTTGCGGGTCAGCCACCCCATGCCGCCGCCCAGAGTCAGCCCGCCCACGCCGGTATGGCTGACCATCCCGGCGGGCACGGCGAGCCCGTGGGCCAGCGTGGCCGCGTCCAGGTCGGCCAGCAGCGCGCCGCCGCCGACCCGTGCCCGCCGGGCGGCCGGGTCGACGACGACCGAGTCCAGCAGGCTCAGGTCGATCATCACGCCGTCATCGCAGACAGCCGTGCCCGCCGGGTTATGCGCGCCCCCGCGCACGGACACCTCAAGCCCGTGCTCACGCGCATAACCCATCGCGGCGGACACGTCGGCGGGCGAAGCGCAGCGGGCGATCAGCGAGGGACGCCGGTCGATCCCGGCGTTCCACACCCGGCGTCCGTCATCGAAGCCGGGATCGCCGGGCGCGATCACGGGACCTTCCATCACTGCACGGAGGTCGCCCATCCGTCCGGTAGCCGTCTGCGTCATGCCCATCCCTCCAGACGATGCGAAACGATGCCGTTCCAGGCCACCGGACGCGTGTGCAGGTCAGCTGCTGAGCCCGGGCGGACCACGTCAAGGCACCCGGTGACGCCTATCAAGACGGAGGCGGCTGCGTGCCGCCTGATACGCCAGCGCCGCATGCGCTATACATCGGATGCATGACGGAGCAATCAGAATTCGGCGGCCTGGCCGCCCTGGTTACCGGCGGCGCGTCGGGCATCGGCCAGGCCACCGCCAGGCTGCTGGCCGCCCGGGGCGCGCGGGTGGCCGTGCTGGACCGGGTCAAGGCCGAGCCCCGGGACGTCTACCCGGTGGTAGCCGACGTGACCGACGATGCGGCGGTGCGGGCCGCGGTGGCCGACGCCGGCCAGGCCCTGGGCGGCCTGGGCATCCTGGTGAACAACGCCGGGACGGGCGCGGCCGGCACCGTGGAGGACAACGACGACGATGAGTGGCACCGGGTGCTCGATGTGAACGTGCTCGGGATCGTGCGTACCACGCGGGCCGCGCTGCCGCTGCTGCGCCAGGCGGCGCGGGACCGCGGTCATGCGGTCATCGTCAATACCTGCTCCATCGTGGCCGCCGCCGGGCTGCCGCAGCGGGCGCTGTATTCGGCGAGCAAGGGCGCCGTCTACGCGCTCACGCTGGCCATGGCCGCCGACCACGTGGCCGAGGGGATCAGGGTCAACTGCGTGAACCCGGGCACGGTGGACACCCCGTGGGTGGGCAGGCTGCTCGACGCCGCCGCCGACCCGGCGGCCGAACGCGCCGCGCTGACCGCGCGGCAGCCGATGGGCAGGCTGGTCACCGCCGAGGAGGTCGCCGCGGCCATCGCCTACCTCGCCAGCCCGCTCGCGGCCGCGACCACCGGCACGGCGCTGGCCGTGGACGGCGGCATGGCCGGCCTGCGGCTGCGGCCGCCCTGAGCTATCCGTGATCCGCGGGACGCGGCCGTTCGATGGTTACCGCGGCGGTGTAGCCGCCGCCGGCGACGCGCTTGCGGACCTCCACGCGCAGCCAGGCCACCGGGTGGTCGGCGAGCAGGCGCTCGGCCACCCGCTCGGCTGCGGTCTCGATAAGGCCGAACCTGCCGTGGCGGACCACCGTCGCGACCGTGTCCGCCACCGCGGAGTAGTCCAGCGCGTCGGCCAGGTCGTCGGTCGCGGCGGCGCGGCGGATGTCGGCGGTCGACGGGACCATGTCGATGCTGAAGACAAGCGCCTGGGTGACGCCGCGCTCCCAGTCGCGCACGCCGATGACCGCGGCCAGGGACAGATCCCTGATGGACACGTAGTCGGCCACGGCCGCTACGCCACGTACGGTTCCGCGCCGTCCTGGCTGACCATGGGGCGGTCGGCCACGGCCCAGCCGGTCATGCCGTCGGCGACGTTGATCGCGTCCCATCCGCCGGCGGCGAGCGCCTGGGCCGCGTACGCCGACCTGACGCCGCTGCGGCAGATCACGTAGACCTCGCGGCCGCGCGGGAGTTCGGCCGCCCGGGAGCCCAGGTCGCCCAGCCGGACATGCACCGCGCCGGGGGCGTGGCCGGCCGTCCACTCGTCGTCTTCGCGCACGTCGAGCAGGAACGCACCGTCCGGCACGTCCGCCGACATGATCTCCGGCACGGCCACGGGCTGGTTCACGCCGACCTCCTCACGCGGCCAAAAATACCCCAGGAGAACAGCACCTCGTGCCTGATCATCCGTCCTCCTCTATCGTGAGCCGCCCCTCTAGCGCCGGCGGCGCAGCGGCCCGCGGGTCACAGCCAGCGCGGCCGGGCCGAGCGCTCCCGCCGCCAGCAGCTCCAACGGCCAGCGCCCGGGCGCCTCGCGCTGGATGCGGCCATGGAACCGCTGTACCGGACCGGGCCACGGCGACCGGCCGAACCACAGCTTGGCCGGCTTGTCCAGGTCGGGCAGCGCCGCCCCGGCCATGCCGGCCAGCACGGCCAGCCGCCGTCCGGGCGGCGCGGCGGCGGCGAACGCGCCGAGCGCGGCCAGGCCGACCAGGCCGTCCGGCACGGCCACGCGCAGGAACGTTCGTCGGCCGCCCGCCAGCTCGCCCCAGTGCGGGATCGCGTCGAGGACGAAATGGGAGGCCACCCCGGCCGCGAAGGCCGGCAGCGGCCGGCGGGCCAGTGCCCCGATCAGCGCCCCGGACAGCACATGGTTGGTCAGCAGCACCCGCCGCTCCCTTCTCTGGTCGCGTCCGTATCACGCTACGCGGGCCGGCCTTGCGCTGCCATGCGGGTCCGCTGTGCGGTTATTCAGAATGGCGTGGCCGGCGCTGCTGGTAGCGTTGCGGCTGAATAAGCCACGGCACGCACGTGGGAATCCGGACGAGAGCTGACCCGTATCCATGCTGGACAGGCGATTCATCAGGGAACACCCGGAGGCGGTCAAAGCGGCGGTCCGGGTCAAGGGGCTGGACCTGGACGTGGACGAGCTGCTCCACCTGGACTCCGAGGGCCGCAAGCTCCAGCATGAACTGGACCAGGCCCAGGCGCGCAGGAAAAGCTCGGCGCGGGAGTACGCACGCGCCGATGAGGCGCGGCGGGCCCAGCTGCTGTCCGAGCACGCGGAACTGGACGCCCAGCTCAGGGCGCTGCGCGAGCAGCTGGCGGAGACCAACGAGAAGCTGCAGGCGCTGCTGCTGCTGACCCCGATGATCCCGTGGGCCGGCGCACCTGTCGGGCCCGACGAGTCCGCGAACGTGGTCATCAGGACCGTCGGAACCCCGCCGGAGTTCGGCTTCCGGCCGCTGGATCACGTCGAGCTGCTGGAACGACGCGGCTGGGCCGACTTCGCCAGGGCCCGCAAGATCGCCGGGGAGCGCGCCTACGCGCTGGAATCGGACCTGGTGCTGCTGGAGCGCGCGGTGCACTCCTATGCCATCGACGCGCTCGTCGCCGGAGATTTCATGCTGGTCAGCGTGCCGTCGCTGGTCAAGAACGGGCCGCTGACCGGCAGCGGCCAGTTCCCGGCGCACCGGGAGGAGACCTACGCGCTCCCGGCAGATGACCTGTATCTCGCGGGCACCTCCGAGGTGGGCCTGGTCGGCTTCCACTCCGGCGAGATCCTCGACCACCGGAGCCTGCCGATTACCTACGCCGGGATCTCGCCGTGCTTCCGGCGCGAGGCCGGCAGCGCCGGCCGTGACGTTCGCGGGCTGCTGCGGGTGCACCAGTTCGAGAAGGTGGAGCAGTTCGTGATCTGCGCGGCCGAGGACGCCGAATCCGACCGCTGGCACGAGCGGCTGCTCGGCACCGCCGAGGAGCTGCTGGCCGGGCTGGGCCTGGCGTACCAGGTGGTGGAGGTCTGCACCGGCGACATGGGCGCGGGCAAGTACCGGATGAACGACATCAACACCTGGATGCCGTCGCTTGGCGCGTACCGCGAGACGCACAGCTGCTCCTCGCTGCACGACTGGCAGGCCAGGCGCGCCAACGTGCGCTACCGCGACGCCGACGGCACGGTGCGGTTCGCCTACACCCTGAACAACACCGCGATCGCCACACCGCGGATCCTGGCCGCGCTGGTCGAGAACTTCCAGACCAGCCAGGCGCAGGTCCAGGTCCCCCCCGTGCTGCAGCCCTACCTCGGCGGCCGGTCCCTGCTCTAGGCTGCCAGGCGTGGAGCTTGCACCCGATCAGGTGGCTGAGCTGGCAGGTCGCCCGCTCGGCGCGCTGACCAGGCGCGACGTCGCGCTCGCCTTGCTCGCTGTGCCAGCTGCCGATGCCCTGGCCTCGCTGCCCGGCATCAGGAGGGGGCTGCTTGCGGCCGGCAACCCGCTGTCGGCGGCGTTCTGGTCCTCGGCGGAAGCAACCTTGCGCGCGATCGACGAAGGCGACGCCACGGTGGGCGACGTCAGGACGTGGCTGGAAGCCACCGGCACCGAGCCCAAGGGGATGATCGGCCTGCACGTCTGGGACGAGCAGGCCGAGCGTAGCCAGCTCGCCGAGGAGATGCACACCAGGCTGGTCAGCTACCTCGAAGAGCGGCTCGCCGCAGGCGAGATCGATCCCGACCTGCTCGCGGCTGGAGATACGGAGGCCTGCCGGGTCCATATCGCGCTGCAGGAACGGTGGATGACCTCGCCGCTGCCGGACGGCCGGGTGCCGATGAACGTGCTGCTGGACGAGAAGGACGAGGAGCTGCTCGCCGAATGGGAGGCCGCGGACGCCGAGGCGCTGAGCTCACTGCAGGCGGTGCTTGCCCGGGCCGGCGATCGCCCGCTTCCCGCGGGCGAGCTGCGCCTGGCCGCTGCCCGGCTGCGGGAGGCCGTTGCCCGGCGCGGCTGGCCGGGCCCGCTGCTGGTCGCCTGCGGCGGCATGAAGGCCCGCGAGCTGCCCGACGATGACGCCGAGCTGTGGCTCAGCCTCGCAGCCGGAGTGACGTCCCCGGCGGGAGATGACTGGGGCGGCCCCGGCAGACGCATCGGCGACGTGGATGACGTGGTGGCCTCGCTCTGCGCGCTGGACCACTTCGACTGGCTGGCGGTGATCACCGCGCTCGCGACAGGCGGCCCCGGCACGTCCGCATCGGCGCCCGACCTGGCGGGGTATGTGCGGGACTACGATCCCGACGAGGGTCTGGACGGCGGCCCCGGCGGCGACGACGACGGCGACCGCTATGATTTCGGCGGCCTCGATGGCGGCGATGAGTTCGACGAGCTCGGCATACAGGCCATGTTCGTGCCGGTCACCATGCTATGGCGCATCCTGGGCGCGATCGACGACGAAGAGCGCCTGACCCCGCTTGGCTGGTGGGGCCTGCCCGAGGCGGTGCGCCGCGTGTGGGCGCATTCCGCCTCGCCGGGCTCGGAGCCCCCCTCGCCGGGCTAGGAGCCGACGCGGCCCGGACTCGCCGGGCTAGGAGCCCGGCGCGTCCTGGGCGCGGCGCAGCCGTCCCATGACCACGCGCAGGTCCCCGTTGTCCAAAAGGTATGCGACCACGCCGAACGCGATCATCGCGCACGCCGCCGCCAGCACTCCAACCCCGAAGGCCAGCAGCTTGTGGCTCACCGGCAGGGCCAGGCTGACTGCCACGCCCGCCGCAGCGCCCACGGCCGCGGCGGCCAGCCCTGCCGCAGCCGCGCGGCCGACGCCCTGCACGGCGGCCTTGCCGCAGATCCGGCGGGTCACCACGAGCAGCGGGATCGCCGCCACGGTCTGGCCGATGGTGTTACCCAGGGCCAGCGCGGCCACGACCAGGCGGGCGGGCGTGAGCTCGGCCAGTACCACGTCTGCCGCGATTACCGCCAGCCAGCTTCCGGTCAGGGCCGCCGCGGCGACCTTGAGCCGCCCGAGGGCGAACATCACCCGAGACAGGTTCGCCACTACGGCGAAGGCGGCTACGCCGGGGGCGAACAGGATGAACCCCTGGATCAGCTCCGGCACCTGCTGCGGCTGGCGCGCCAGGACATGGGCGGCAGGAACGGCGATCGCCGCGATCACGCCAGTGCCCAGCCAGGACATGAGCACGACCGCCCGCGTCGACCCGGCGCTCGTCCGGTCGAAGACCGGCCCCTCACGGGCGGACAGCACCGGAAACGTGCTGGTGACGATGGACAGCGCCAGCACGGCGTACAAGGAATTGAACACTTGCCAGGCGTAGTTGTAGATCACCAGGGCGCCGGTCTCACCGCGTCCGTTGGCCAGGGTGATGACCACCACCGCGGCCAGGTCGCTGGCGATGAGCTCGGCGACCCCCACGATGGCCAGGCCGCTGGCCCGCCGCGCCACGCCGGGCGGGAAACGAACGGCAGGCCGCAGCCTCAGGTGCAGCCTCCAGGTCGGCACCGCGACCACGACCACCATGGCGGCGATGCCCAGCGTGGCGCCGACAGCCAGGACAAGCTCCGCTGGCAGCGGCACCCGGGCCAGCGGCAGCCCCTTGTCCAGCGGCACGAACGCCAGGTACGACGCGATGAGCACCAGGTTGGCGACCACCGGGGCGAGAGCCGGCCCCGCGAACCGGCGGTAGGCCTGCAGCAGTCCGAACAGGACCACCGACAGCCCGTACAGCACGACCTGCGGGGCGAACACCGCCAGCATGGTGCCCGTGGCGTTGACCATGTCGGCACGGATGCAGTGCGCATTCGCGTTGGCCGGGTTGAGCAGCGATGCGATCGGGCCGGCCGCTGCAGCGACGACCAGCGTGGTCGGCACCAGGCTGACCGCGGACCAGGTCAGCAGCGCTGAGGTGATCTGGCTGACGCGGGCTTTTTCCTCCGGGTCCACGGCCGCGCGCTCGGCCGATCGGGCAAGCACCGGCACCATCGCGCTGGTCAGCGCGCCACCCAGGATCAGCTCGTAGACGAGGTTGGGCACCTGGTACGCGGTAACGTACGCCGTGCCGAGGCAACTCGCGCCTACGCTCTGCGAAAACACCAGCGTGCGGGCCAGCCCGAGCAGCCGGGACAGGACCGTGATACCCGCGATGATCGCCGCGCCCCGGGCGATGCCCGCCGCGGGTGGCTGCATCAGATCCGACTCCGCCGCTACGTTCTCACCCCCTGAGCCGTCCGATCTGCCAGGTAATGCGCTCCGGCACTGCCCGCACCCTAGCAGCCGGGCCGCACGGCGGCCGGGCTCACTGGCGGATCGTCTCCATGACGGTCCAGGGCGAGCGCAGCCCTGAACCGGTGGCGGCAATCGTGCGCTGGAGGCGGAACCCGGCCCGCCTGAGCAGGCTCGCATAGTCCTCGATTGTCCGTTCCCGGCCCTTCAGCTCGACCAGCATCAACAGGTTCTCCAGGTGTATGTAGGACGGGCTGGGCCGCGACGGCAGCGGGCGCTCGATGACGGCCAGCGTGCTGCCGGGCTGTGCCGCCCGGTGGATGTTGCCCAGGATCTGCAGCGCCCGCTCGTCGTCCCAGTCGTGCAGGACCGACTTCAGCACGTACAGGTCGCCTCCTGACGGCACCTGCTCGAAGAAGTCCCCGCCCACGATGTCGACCCGGCCGGCATGGCCGCTGGCCGCCAGCTCCGCACGCGCGCCTTCCACCACCTCAGGCCGGTCGAACAGCACGCCGGTGGCCTGCGGCTCGGCATCCAGCAGGCCGGTCAGCAGGTGACCGCGGCTGCCGCCCACATCGACGATGCGGCGGAACCGCGCGACGTCCCAGCAGCGGAGCACGGCCCGGGACGCCTGGGCGGAGATGTCGCTCATCGTTCGCGCAAAGTGGGCACTCTCCCCAGGGTGGCGGGCATAGTAAGCCCACGCGTCCATCCCCAGCGCCGCGTTGGCCTGGGACTCGCCGCTGACGACGGCGTCGAACAGCAGGCCCCACGGCAGCCAGTGGGCCGGGGCGGTGAGCGCGATCGCTCGGTCGCGAAGGGAGCCGGCCGCCTCGTCGTCCCTGAGCTGGGCGCCGAGCGGCGTCAGCATGAACCGGCCAGTATCGGCCTCGGCGAACAGGCCGATTGTGGTACCGGCCCGCAGCAGGCGGCACAGGCCATCGGGGCTGGCCGAGGTGACCGCGGCCAGTTCGCCGATCGTGGCCGGGCCGCCCGCGAGGTGATCGGCAAGGCCCAGACGGGCAACTGTCCCGCAGATCTGCGAGACCCAGTACCCGTTGATCATCTGGATAACCTGGTCTCGCGGCTGCCGCTGCCGCAACGCGTGGCGCAGCTTCTGCAGGCAGGCAAAGCAGAACCTGAACCCGCGGGAGGCGCGCAGCGGCAGGAGCACGCGGCCCGGCATGTCCGGGTGCGCCGATGGCGGAGCGGGCTTGGATGCCACCTGTAACCTTCCAATGGCCCCGTCGGCCGTGGCTGCCGCCCAGATGCTCATGACCTGCGCCACCGCCCCTGACAGCCAGAGACCTACGCGACTGACCCAGAGTAATCCGAGCGTGACGCCGACCGCCAGACTGCGGCGATCAGCCACTGCCTCCGTCCTCATGGAGCGGATGGTAAGGAAAGATCATGACGGCCACATGAAGGACGCATCGGCCCATAGCTCCGACCGGCCGATCCGGTCTGCCCGGCAAACGGCTTGCCGCAGCAGGCGCTATCCCGGGGATGAGAAAGAAAGAGAGATAAGTTCAGCCAGAACGAACGAACGGCTCCTGGCCCGGGACCGCGCTTCCGGCCGGGCCGTGGCCATGCTCCGATGCGAGACGTCACCGGCCGCTAAGCTCCCCAGCCGGCTGGCGGCTCTTGCCTGCCCGGCTGGACCTGCCAGTACTCCCACAGGTCCTGACAGCGGCCGTCGGGGGAAAAGCGGAGCAGCAGGCAGCCCGGGAGAGTGATCTCGCCCTCATCAGGGTCGATCATCGTGGTCCACCACTCCACCGCGACGCGGGCCTCGGTGATTATGGGCCGTCCCATGCGCACGGCAACGTCGCGCTGTGTCCCGGCGCCGCGCTGCCAGTACTGGCGGATGGCTTCGCTGCCCAGGTAGGGCTCTCTGAAGACGTTCGACCGGTAGGCAGCATCCGGGGTGAACAGGTCGGCGACTTCGTCGGCGTCTGCTGTCTCCCAGGCCCGCCGGTAGCGCTCGATCCATAGCTCAGGGGTCATCGTCGTTCCTCCCGGGTTCTGAGGGCGCTGCAGCAGCTGCGTCTGGATCCGCCGGTTCTGGCTACGGACGTAATGTGTCATGGGCTACGCCTGATGGGGGCGGTGCAGCGCGGTCAGGGACCGCGCTCCAGCAGGAGCCGGGTGAGGGATCCTGTGAGCCAGGTTTCTGCTTCGTCGAAGCTCCAGCCGAAGCGCTGGGTGAGGTGCTGCCAGCTGGCCGGGGATGTCATCAGCGCGAGCACCGCGCCGGCCCGCTCGGGCGTCGTGCCGGGTGCCAGGGCGCCGAGCGCCGCCAGCCGCCGGGCGGCGTGGCCGGCGCCCTGGTCATGCCGGCGTATGCCGTCGGCCACGACGGCGGCGGCGTCAGGCTCGGCAGATCCGGCGGAGAACAACACCCCGAGGATGTCGCCGCAGCGCTCGTTGAGCTGGCGGGTGAGGTGTACCCCGGTGGCGATCAGCTGGCGCGGGTCGGTATCGTGCGCCACCTCGGCATTGAGCCCGGGGATGCCGGCCTCCTCGTCGATGAGGTCGGTAAGGGCCAGAACCAGCGCGGACTTGGAACCGACGCTGGAGTAGATGGTCTGCACTGCCACGCCGGCCTCTTCGGCGATCTGCTGCACAGACGTGCCGGCGAAGCCGCGCCGGGCGAACAGCCGCCGCGCGGCCCGCACGATCTCGCGGCGCGTCTCCGCGGCCGCCACCTCGCGCCGGTTGGGCCGCCGCCTGACGGCCGTGCTCTTGACATCCCTGGTCACTAGAATGATACTTCCTTCAGTGGAATATTGATCTATTAATACGATATCCAGTCTAGCAAAGGATCCGGCCATGAGCACCTCACCAGCAACCGGTCAGCGCAGCCGGCCCGATGATCTCATCGTCACCCTGGTCCACCAGTCGCTCCGGGACGACGCGGCCCGGCTGGCCGGCGCCCTCGCCGCGGTCGGCCCAGGCGACCGGCCCGGCCGGGTCGCGGCCATCGGAGCCTGCTACGGCCAGTACCGCGGACAGCTCGACCTGCACCATCGGCACGAGGACGAGCTCTTCTTCCCCGCCCTGGCGGCCAGGGTCGGAAGCGAGGCGATGCACCTGGACGAGCTGACCGCCCAGCACCACGCGCTGGACACCGCCCTGCAGGCCGTCTGCGACCGCCTCGCCGCCCTGGCCGACCCCGCAGGCGACTTCGGCGCTGACCACGCCGGGGCGGTCGCCGCCCTGTCTGCCATGACCGAGCTGCTCCTCGCCCACCTCACCCTGGAGGAGAAGCATGCGCTGCCGTTGTACCAGACCGAGATAACGGCCGCGGAGAACAGGGAGCTGGAAGCCAGGGCACGCAAGGCGACCCCGCGGGACCGGGCCCGGTTCATGATCCCGTGGCTCGTCACCCACGCCGACCAGGACCAGCGGACGGCCCTGTTCAGGTCCATTCCGCCGCTGCGGCTGCTGTACTGGCTCAATCTGCGCTACTACCGCCGGTTCGAGGCGGCGCTCGCCCCCGCTGCCTGACGGCCCGGCGAGGGCGATGTGGTTACGGTGCGATGGGCGCGCTGGTCAGCGTGGCTGCTGGGGACCGTCACGCTGGTGATCGCCGCGGCAGGGCTGGCGCTGCTGGTCTGGGACTGGTCGGTCCCGTTGCCGGCGGGCTCTTTCGGCATCCGCGGGTTCTCCGGCCTGTTCGCGGTCTGTTTCGGCGGGGTGTGGCCGGGCTGGCGGCCGCCGCGTTCAGCTCCGTCTACGCGCTGATCGTCCTGAGCGCAGGCGCGGCCGTGGGGCACTCGGGGAACACCCTCTTGGCGTTCGCCGCTGCGGCGCTGGCGGCCATGCTGCTCCAGCCGGTGCGGGTCCGCGCCGGGCGGCTCGCGGAGTGGCCGCCGCTGACCAGGAACGGCGGCGGATTGAACAGAACCTGCACGACAGCGCGCAACAGCAGCTGGTCGCGCTGCGGATCAACCTGCGCCTGGCCAGGCAGGTGCTCCGCACCGCGCCGGCCGAGGCCGACGAGTTGCTGAACCAGACGGAGCAGGCCGCAGCCAGCGCGCTGGAGGAGCTGCGAGACCTGGCGCACGGGATCTACCCGCCGCTGCTGGCGGACCTGGGGCTGCGCGCCGCGCTGCAGGCCCAGGCGGGCAAGGCCGCGGTCCCGGTGACGGTCGAGGCTGATGCGGTAGGCAGGTACCCGGTTGGCCTTGGAGAACGACCACCGCGGCGTCCCGCCGTGCGGGTCCGGTGCGGCTGCAGGATCTTCAGTGCTGCGCCTGGTGAACCGAGTCTCTGCCTCCGGCTCCCCAGTAGAACGGGCCGGACGTAGCGGTGACTGCAATGTTCCAGCCGAGCCGCCGGAGTCGCTCGTGCAGGTCCGCGGGCCGGTGCGGGACTTTCACGATCCGGTAGGAGGTTCCGTCATCTAGCCGTCGGCGGATCACGGCGGACGAGGGGCCCTCGATGAGCTCATCGGGAGTGCGGTACGCGTCGTCGGCGAAGAACACGCGGCCATCGTCCTCCAGGCAGCCCGCCACCATTGCCCAGAAGGACTCAAAGCGCTCGAGCGGCACGTGGGAGAGCCAGAATCCGATGAAAACCACGTCATAGCGGCGGTCCGGCATCCAGGTGAACAGATCGGCTTGAATGAAACGCACCCGGTGATCGCTCATCCGGGCCGCTGCGATGGCAAGCATTTCCGGGGATGCATCCACGGCCGTGACGTCCGCCGCGTGACGGAGAAGCTGGCGGGTCCACGTGCCGGGTCCGCACGCGAGCTCGAGCACGCTTCCTGTCGGCCGGAACGCCTCAAGTGCTTCGGTCAGCTCCTGGCCCCCTGGAAGATCCAGGCCACGGTCCAGGTAATCAGGGGCGAGGGACCGGTAGTAGGTGACTTGCTCCTCGAGGAGCCGGTCGAGCTCGCCGCCGTCCGCTGAGCCCATAGACTCACCGAGGCGTGTCCGCGGGAGGTGCAGCGGGCTTGACGTCCTTGCCGTCGCTGCCGTCCGGCGGCGGGGTTATCTTGTGGAACTGCTTGTTCATCGAACGGAGCAGGAACACCAGCGCGACGCCCATCGCGGCGACGATGAGGAACCCGAGCACGCCAGGCGCCACGTCATCGCTGGACGGCGACGACGCGGCCACGGCTGCGAGAACGCCGAAGGTCAAATGCTCACCCTCTCCCGGATGCCCGCGAACAGGTCGTCTTCGGGCAGCTCGCTGTCCACGACCGACCTAGCCAGATGATAATCCTCGGTCGGCCAGGCGGCGCGCTGCACCTGCAGCGGGCAGGAGAACCAGAAGCCGTTCGGGTCGACCTGGGTGGCGTGGGCCTTCAGCGCCTGGTCCCTGACTTCGAAGAAGTCGCCGCACGGCACGCGGGTGGTGATCTCGGGCTCCCCGCCCGCCTCCCCTCCCCCCTTCCGTGCGCCGCGCGTCTTGAGCCGCTCCTCGAAGATCTTGGTGTACGGCGAGTCCAGGCCGCGGCGGAGCATCTCCTCGTGCAGCGCCATGTACTTGGCGCGGTGGAACGAGGCGAAGTAGTACAGCTTGAGCGGCTGCCACGGCTCGCCGGCATCCGGGTACGCGTCGGGGTCGCCGGCCGCCTCGAACGCCGCCACGCTGACCCGGTGCGTCATCACGTGGTCCGGGTGCGGATAGCCGCCGTTCTCGTCATAGGTCAGCATCACGTGCGGCCGGAACTCCCGTACCGCCCGGACCAGCGGCTCGGCCGCCTCGGCCACCGGCACCAGCGCGAAGCACCCGTGCGGCAGCGGCGGCCTGGGGTCGCCCTCGGGCAGGCCCGAGTCGACGAAGCCGAGAAAACGCTGCTGCACCCCGAGAATGTCCCGCGCCCGCGCCATCTCCTCCCGGCGGACCGCGGGCAGGGCAGCCTTGATCTCCGGCCGGTCCATCGCCGGGTTCAGGATGTCGCCGCGCTCGCCGCCGGTCATGGTGCACACCAGGACGTCGGCGCCCTCGCGGACGTAACGCGCCATCGTGGCGGCGCCCTTGCTCGACTCGTCGTCCGGGTGCGCGTGCACGGCCATCAGCCGCAGCTCAGTTGGCAACGGTCATCTCCCTCGATCAACCCTCAGTGCCTGCCGGAGCGCGCGCGTCGGGCAAGCCGCCGCGCGGCCGCTCAGTGCCGCAAACACCCGGCTGACGGCACGGCATTCCCTGCCGTCCAGGGGAGCGTGCCGCGCGATCCCATTTGACTAGATCGCTCATGTCACCGACGCTTGTTAGCCTCAGCAGATTACCCCGGAGGACCATCGGCGGTCCCGCGGACCCGGCCCAGGGCCGGATCCTGCACAGCAAGCAGTACCGAGGAGTGCCCGTGACCGAGACGCGCGACGACAGCGTCACCTGGCTCACCCAGGAGGCGTATGACCGGCTCAAGGCCGAACTTGACGACCTCTCAGGGCGGGGCCGCGCCGACATCGCGAAGAAGATCGAGGCGGCCCGCGAGGAGGGCGACCTGCGGGAGAACGGCGGTTACCACGCGGCGAAGGACGAGCAGGGTCAGATCGAGGCGCGGATCATCACGCTCCAGCACATCCTGGGGAACGCACGTGTCGGCAACCCGCCGCGCACCGAGGGCGTCGTCGGGCCGGGCATGACGGTCACGGTCCGGTTCGTCAAGGACGACGAAGAGCTGACCTTCCTGCTGGGCTCGCGCGAGGAAAGCGGCTCGCCGATCGAGGTGTACTCGCCCCGCTCGCCGCTCGGCACCGCGATCCTGGGCAAGAAGGTCGGCGAGCAGGCCACCTATTCGCTGCCGAACGGCCGCACGGCCACCGTCGAGATCCTGGACGCCGTCCCCTACGTCGGCGCCTGAGGCCGAACCATAAGCCAGAACGGGCAGTGGCGCGTGCCGCCGCTGCCCGTTCCGCGCGGCCGGGCCCTACGGCACGAACTCGGGCTCCTGGCTCGCCGCCTCGGCGGCTGGCGCCCGGCCGCGCAGCGGGACCTCCTTGACGAACAAGGCCAGCACGAAGATGAGCACCGCGGCCGGGACCGCCCACTCGAACACGCCCTGGACCGCGTACGCGATCGCGGAGAACACATCGTGCTTGACCTGCGCCGGCAGCGAGTTCACTGTGGCCGGGTCCAGCTGCCCGCCACCGGCATTGATGTGCGCCCCGGTGCCGGTGACGGCGGCAAGCGACTCGGTGAGCCGGCGGGCGAAGACGGCGCCGAACGCGGCCACGCCGAGCGAGCCGCCGATCTGCTGGAAGAACATCCGGGCGCTGCTGGCCACGCCCATGTCCTTCTGCTCCACGCTGTTCTGGGCGATCAGCGAGACCATCTGCATCAGGAAACCCATGCCGAGGCCGAGCACCACGTAGTAGATCGCCGAAGTGGCCCGGGTGGTGCCGATCGTCAGGTTGGTGAGCAGGTACATGCCCAGGCCCATGATGGCCCCGCCGAGGACGGGGAAGATCTTGTACCGGCCGGTCCGGGTGGTCACCTGGCCCGCGACGATCGAGGTGACGGTCACGCCCAGCATCATCGGCGTCAGCATCAGCCCGCTCACGGTCGGCGACTCTCCCTGGACGGTCTGCTGGTACAGCGGCAGGAACGTCATCGCGCCGAACATGGCCAGGCCGGTCAGGAAGGTCATCGCCATCGTGAGGGAGAAGTTCGCGTTGCGGAAGACGTGCAGCGGCAGGATCGGCTCGGCTGCCCGGGTCTCGGTGAAGCAGAACGCGGCGGCGGCCGCCGCGGCAAGGACGGCCAGCCCGATGATCTGCCCCGATCCCCAGCGGTATTCGACCCCGGCCCAGGTGGCCAGCAGGATCAGCGATGTCACGGCCACGGCGAGCAGGCCGCCGCCCAGGTAGTCGACCGTGTGGCCGACCCGGCGCGGGGGCAGGTGCAGCGTGGCCAGCAGGTAGCCCAGCGCCGCGCCGCCTATCGGCACGTTGATGTAGAAGATCCAGCGCCAGGAGAACGACGTGGTGATGAACCCGCCGAGCAGCGGGCCGCCGATGGTGGCAAGCATCATCACCACCATCATGTAGCTCATGTACCTGCCGCGTTCGCGCGGCGCCACGATGTCGCCGAGCGTGGCCATGGCGCTGACCATCAGCCCTCCGGCTCCCAGGCCCTGCAGCGCGCGGAACGCGATGAGCTCCGCCATCGACTGCGACAGCCCGGACAGCGCAGAGCCGATGAGGAAGATGATGATCGCGGCGACGAAGAACTTCTTCCGCCCGTACATGTCGCCGAGCTTGCCGTAGAACGGCGTGGTGATCGTCGAGGCGAGGATGTAGGCCGTCACCACCCAGGACAGGTGGGTCACCCCGCCCAGGTCGCCCACGATGCGCGGCAGCGCGGTGCTCACGATGAGCTGGTCGAGCATCGCCAGCAGGATCGTCAGCAGCAGCCCGGGCAGCACGATCATTACCTCGCGCGGCGCGAGGAACTGCGTGGTCCCGCCCTGCCCGGCCGGGCGGCCCGAGCCGTCCGCGCCGGAAGCTGCCGCACCCGGGCCTGCCGTCTCTGCCACGCCGACCCACCTTTCCTCCGCTGGTTTCTGCCCGGTCCCGTCCGCGCCCAGGCCTGCTCATCGACCGCATTGACTTACCGGTCGGCAAGTTACTAACATAGGCGGCAGCTAACCGGCCGTCAAGTAATATGGGGCCGCGGAACCGGAGGGTGCAGGACGGACATGCAGCAAGCGGCCGCCCCAGTCGCCGGGCACGGCGCCGGCGTCGCCGAGCAGCCCGCCGCGCCGCGCACCGACACCCGGTCCCGCGCGCAGAAGGTGGCGCTGGAGCTGTTCGCCGAGCAGGGCTACGAGAAGACCTCCCTGCGCGAGATCGCCGAGCGCCTCGGCGTGACCAAGGCGGCGCTGTACTACCACTTCCGGTCCAAGGAAGACATCGTGCACAGCTTCACCGACGACTACTTCGCCGAGATCGACGCGCTCATCGACTGGGCCAGGAACCAGCCGCGCAGTGACGAGACGCGCCGTGCGGTCCTGGACCGCTACGTCCGGACCGTGCTGTCCGGCAGTGAGGTGTTCCGCTTCCTGGAGCAGAACCGTGCCGCGGTGCAGACGATGGAGGCCGGCAAGGAGCGGTTCGTGCGCTTCCGCGGCCGCCTGGACGCGCTCGTGGACGTGCTGGCAGGCCCCGGCGCCCCGCTGCGGGACCGGGTCCGCGCCACCACCGCCGTTCTCGCCGCCGGCACGGCGTGCATGTTCTTCGCGCAGCAGGTCGACGACCGTGACCAGCTTCGCGAGCTCGTCCTGGAAACAGCCACCGACCTGATCCGCTAGCCCGCTGGGCCGCAGGCCGCGGCGCGGACCAGGGGGCGGATCCGGTACCGGACCTGGGTGGCCAGCGAGATCGCGGTCGAGGCGCGGACCACGCCCTCGGCGGCGACGATCGCGTCGAGCACGCGCTGCAGGTCGGCGTTGCTGCGGGCGACGACGCGGCACAGCATGTCTCCGGCGCCGGTGATGGTGTGCACCTCCAGCACCTCGGGGATCTCGGCCAGCCGTTCCGCCACCGGGTCGTGGCCGCCGGCCTGCCGGATCTCCAGCGTGATGAACGCGGTGACGCCGTAGCCGAACGCCGCCGGGTCCACGTCCGGCCCGTAGCCGGTGATCACGCCCCGGTTGCGCATCCGGTCCAGCCGTGCCTGCACGGTGCCGCGGGCGATGCCCAGCCGCCGCGACGCCTCCAGCACGCCGACCCTCGGCTCGGCGGCGAGCAGTTCGACGAGCGCCGCGTCCAGGCCGTCGATCAGCCGGTGGCCACTGCTGGTCATGCTGTACACAGATACCACTGTTCGTTCGGTATTACTAGGCAATATGCCCAGGAGATCAGCGCTTGGTTGCGCAGTTTGAGAAGACACCCGGATGATATGGGCATGGCCATGGCATCGCGTGACAGCTTTCCCGTGCTCGGGATGGACGCCGTCGTGTTCGCGGTCGGGAACGCGAAGCAGGCGGCGCACCACTACTCAACCGCGTTCGGCATGCGGCGGACCGCCTACCGCGGCCCGGAGACCGGGTACCCCGACGAGGCCGCCCATGTACTGGAATCCGGCGGGGCGCGCTTCGTCTTCCGCGGGCCGGTCCGGGCCGGCACCGGCCTGGCCGCGCAGGTGGCCGCGCACGGCGACGGCGTTACCGACCTGGCGCTTGCCGTCGGCTCGGCCGCCGACGCCTACGACTACGCGGTCGCCCACGGCGCCCGCGGCCTGGAGCCGCCGCACCTGCTGGAGGACGAGCACGGCAAGGTGGTGGCCGCCACGATCGCCGCGTACGGCGACACCCGGCACACGTTGGTGGAGCGTTCCGGCTACTCGGGCGCGTACCTGCCCGGGTACGTGCCGGCACCGCCGGTCGTCGTCCCGCCGCAGCGTCCCATATTCACCGAGATCGACCACTGCGTCGGCAACGTCGAACTCGGCAAGATGGACGAGTGGGTGGGGTTCTACCACCGGGCGATGGGCTTCACGAACATGAAGGAGTTCGTCGGCGACGACATCGCCACCGAGTACTCGGCGCTGATGAGCAAGGTGGTCGCCGACGGCACCCGTAAGGTGAAATTCCCGCTGAACGAGCCCGCGCCGGGCAAGCGCAAGTCGCAGATCGACGAGTACCTGGAGTTCTACGGCGGCCCGGGGGTGCAGCACATCGCGCTCGCCACCGACGACATCGTGGCCAGCGTCCGCGCCATGCGGGCAGCAGGCGTGGAGTTCCTGTCGACTCCGGGCAGCTACTACGACGAGCTCGGGTCCTGGGTCGGCGAGACCCGGGTGCCCGTCGGCGAGCTACGCGAGCTGGGCATCCTCGCCGACCGGGACGAGTCCGGCTACCTGCTGCAGATCTTCACCCAGCCGGTGACCGACCGGCCGACCGTGTTCTTCGAGCTGATCGAGCGGCACGGCTCGCAGGGGTTCGGCAAGGGCAACTTCAAGGCGCTGTTCGAGGCGATCGAGCGGGAGCAGGCCAAGCGCGGCAACCTGTGAGCCGGGGGCCGGCGAAGGGGCACGTTGCGCCACCCATTCCCTTATCGGGGCCAGATTGCGCCAACCATCCCCTTGCCTGCCGACCGCCTGTCGGATACTCAGCTGAAGGCGAGGGCGTAACCGGCGGCGCGCAGCTCGCCGATGACCTCGCCGCAGTGCTCGGGGCCGCGGGTCTCCACCACCAGGACCACCTCGACCTCGTCCACGTGCAGCCGCGGCGCCAGCCGCTCGTGGCCGACCTCGAGCACGTTCGCGCCGAGACCGGCGATGTCGGCGAGCAGCCTGGCCAGCGAACCCGGGCGATCGGGCAGCTTGCACCGGAACGCCAGGTAACGGCCGGCCGCCGCCAGGCCGTGCCGCAGCAGCTTCGACAGCAGCAGCGGGTCAATGTTGCCGCCGGAGAGCACCACCACCACCGGCGGGACGAACCCGTGCGGATGCTCGAGCACGGCGGCCACCCCCGCGGCCCCGGCAGGCTCGACGACCTGCTTGGCCCGTTCCAGGCACAGCAGCAGCCCGCGGGACAGGCTTTCCTCTGAGGCCGTGACCAGCCGCTCGGCCCGGGAGGACAAGATGCCGAACGGGATATCGCCCGGCTGGCAGACCGCGATGCCGTCGGCCATGGTGGGAGCGGGCGGGACCGATACCGGATGCCCGGCGGCCAGCGAGCCCGGGTACGGGGCCACGGCTTCCGCCTGCACGCCGACGAGGCTGACCACCGGGCGGACGTCGCTGAGCGCGACCGCGATGCCGGCGGCAAGCCCGCCGCCGCCCACCGGCACCACCACCGTGCGCACCTGCGGGCACTGCTCCGCGATCTCCAGGCCGAGCGTGCCCTGGCCTGCCACGATGTCGGGGTGATCGTAGGGATGGATGAAGACGGCGCCGGTCCTTTCCGCGTAGGCCAGAGCTTCTGCCAGGGCGTCTTCGATGCTGTTGCCATGCAGGATGACGTGGGCCCCGTAGCCGCGCGTCGCCTGGACCTTGGGCAGCGGGGCGCCCTCGGGCATGATCACGGTCGCCGCGGCGCCGAGCAGGCCCGCCGCGAACGCGACGCCCTGGGCGTGGTTGCCGGCGCTGGCCGCGACCACGCCGCGGGCACGCTCGGCATCCGAGAGCCTGGCGATCCTGAAGTAGGCGCCGCGCGCCTTGAACGACCCGGTCCGCTGCAGGTTCTCGCATTTCAGGTAGACCGGACCGGCTACGGCCTCGGACAGCACCCGGGAGTGCAGCAGGGGAGTCTCGACGATCACGTCGTGGATGAGCTTGCGGGCGGCCGTCACGTCGTCGGGGCGGACGCGAGGAGCCGGCCCAGGTGTTGTGGTCACGGAAAAAGTGTGCCACCTGCGAGCCGGTCCGCCGGGCCTTGATCAGGGATATGTGCGCGTACCGGCGATCGGGACATAGTGTCGAACAGTGCAGCAACACACCAATCACGACGCAACCACCCTGGGCGAACTGCGCGCGAGCGGGCACGCCCACCGCGGTGTCAAGGAAGAAATCAGGCAGAACCTGCTCGCGATGATGCGGGAGGGAAGTGATCCGTTCCCCGGCATCGTCGGGTTCGGCCAGACCGTGCTGCCGCACCTGGAACGCGCCCTGATCGCGGGGCACGACATCATCCTGCTCGGGGAGCGTGGCCAGGGTAAGACCCGGCTGATCCGCACCCTCGCCGGCCTGCTCGACGAGTGGGCTCCGGCCGTCGCGGGCTGCGAGATCAACGACCACCCGTACCGGCCGGCTTGTGCCCGGTGCCGACGGCTGGCCGGCGAGCTCGGCGACGAGCTCCCCGTCACCTGGCGCCATGCCGGCGAGAGGTACGGCGAGAAGCTCGCCACCCCGGACACCAGCGTGGGCGACCTGATCGGCGACATCGACCCGGTCAAGGTGGCGGAAGGGCGAACGCTCGGCGACCCGGAGACCATTCATTTCGGGCTGGTGCCGCGCACCAATCGCGGGATCTTCTCGCTGAACGAGCTGCCCGACCTGGCTGAGCGGATCCAGGTGTCGCTGCTGAACGTGCTCGAGGAGCGCGACATCGGCATCCGTGGCTACGCGCTGCGGCTCCCGCTGGACCTGCTGCTCGTGGCGAGCGCGAACCCGGAGGACTACACCAACAGGGGCCGGATCATCACGCCGCTCAAAGACAGGTTCGGCGCGGAGATCCGCACCCATTACCCGTTGTCGCTCGACGACGAGCTCGCGCTGATCAGGCAGGAAGCCGAGGTGCGCGACGACGCGGAGCTCCCGGAGCACCTGGTCGAGGTGATCGCGCGGTTCACCAGGGCGGTGCGGGACTCGCCGGCCGTCGACGCGCGTTCCGGCGTGTCGGCGCGGTTCGCCATCGCAGCGGCGGAAAGCGCCGCGGCCTCGGCGGTGCGGAGGTCCGCGCTCGCGGGCGGGCCGGCCCCGCTGCCCGAGCCGCCGGTGGCCCGGGTCTGTGACCTGCCCCCCGTGGTGCCGGCGCTGCGGGGCAAGGTCGAGTTCGAGGTCAGCGAGGAGGGCCGGGAAGAGGAGGTGCTGGGCGCGCTGCTGCGCCGGGCGATCGCGGAGACGTTCCGGTCCCGGCTGGGCAGCGTGGACCTGTCCGGGCTGCTGGCCAGGTTCGAAGACGGCGGAACCGTTGAGTCCGGAGAACTCGTGTCGGCGGCGGAACTGCTGGGACGGGTCGGCGACGTGCCGGGGCTCGCCAGGATCATGTCCAGGCTGGGCATGGACGGCGGTGAGTCCTTCGGGCAGGCGGCGGCCGCGCTGGAGTTCGCCTTGGAAGGGCTGTACCTGATGCGCCGGCTGAGCAAGGACAGCGCCGACGGCATCAGCCGCTACCGGACCTAGGGATAGCCCGAACTTCGCGAAGAGGCACAGCATGGCGAATTACCGGTACGGACGCTACGTCTACGGGCCGGACCCGTTGGCGCTGTCCTACGACGTGCGTGGCGCCGTCGACGAGATGGGCGACGCGATCCTGACCGGGGCCACGCCGGGCCAGGCGCTGCGGGACCTGCTGCGGGCAGGCATGCCGGACCGGCGCGGCCTGGACGACTTGCTGCGCAGGGTGCGGGAACGGCAGCGGGAAGTCCGCGGCAGCGGCCGGCTCGACGGCATCCTCGATCAAGCCCGCGCCCTTCTCGATACCGCCGTCGGGCAGGAGCGCGCCGAGCTGTTCCCCGACCCCAGCGACGATGCCAGGGTGCGCGAGGCTGACCTCGACGCGCTGCCGGCCGATACGGCGCAGGCGATCAGGCGGCTGGCCACCTACGACTGGCGGTCGCCGGCGGCCCGGCAGACCTTCGACAGGCTCAGGGAGCTGCTGCGCAGCGATGTGCTCGACAGCCAGTTCCGTGGCATGCGCGAGGCGCTGGCCAACCCCGATCCGCAGGCCATGCAGCGGATCAAGGACATGCTCGGCGACCTGAACGAGATGCTGGCCGCCGACGCGCGCGGCGAGCACACCCAGGACGATTTCGACCGGTTCATGTCGCGCTACGGCGACCTGTTCCCGGACAACCCGGCCAACCTGGAGGAACTGGTCGACTCCCTGATCGCCAGGATGGCCGCGGCGGAGCGGCTGCTGCGCTCACTGTCCCCCGAGCAGCGCGAGGAGCTCGCCGGGCTGATGGCCAGCGCCCTGGACGACGCCGGGCTGGCCGCCGAGATGGCCAGGCTCGCCGATGCGCTGCGGGCCCGGCGCCCGGACCTGGACCGGGCGGGCATGGCCGGCGGCGTGCAGATGACCGGGGAGGAGCCGCTGGGCCTGGGCGATGCCACCACGGCGCTGGCCGAGCTGGCCGACCTGGCCGAGCTGGAGGCGGCGCTCGGCCAGGACTACCCGGGCGCGACCCTGGATGACATCGACGAGGAAGCGGTCAGGCGCGCGTTCGGGCGGCAGGCGGTAGACGACATCGAGGCGCTGCGCCGCATCGAGCGGGAGCTGGAGCGCCAGGGGTACCTGACCCGCCATGGCGGCAACCTCGAGCTCACCCCCAAAGCGGTGCGCAGGCTGGGAGACACGGCGCTGCGCAGGATCTTCGCCGACCTGAGCCTGGGCCGCAGCGCCGGCGACCACGACCAGCGCGATGCCGGGCAGGCGGGCGAGCTCACCGGCACCTCCCGGGCCTGGGAGTTCGGCGACGAGCAGCCCCTCGACGTCCCGGCTACGGTGCGGAACGCCCTCCTGCGGGGGGGTTTGGGGGGGTCGTCCCCCCGGGCAACGCTGCGGGGGGGTCTGGGCCCGCCGCCGCAGGCGGCAGACCTGGCAGGGTGGTCCCCCCGGGCAACGCTGCGGGGGGCCAGGGGGGCACGGGGGGACGGGGAGTCCCCCCGTGATCGGGGGGTCCAGGGGGGTCGCCCCCCCGGATCAACAGCTGTCAGGCTCGCGGCGGCCGACTTCGAGGTGGCCGAGACCGAGCGCCGGACCGCAGCGGTGGTGTCGCTGCTGGTGGACCTGTCTTACTCGATGCAACTGCGCGGGACCTGGGCGGCGGCCAAGCAGACGGCGCTCGCGCTGCATGCGCTGCTGCGCAGCAGGTACCCGCAGGACGCGATCCAGGTAGTGGGCTTTTCCAACTATGCGCGCGAACTGCGCGAGACGGAGCTCGCCGGGCTCGGCTGGGACATGGTGCAGGGGACCAACCTGCATCACGCGCTGATGCTCGCCGGGCGGCACATCGACCGGCACCCGGAACACGAGCCGGTTGTGCTGATCGTGACCGACGGCGAGCCGACCGCTCACCTGCAGCGGGACGGGCGCCCCTGGTTCGTCTGGCCGCCGTCGCCGGAGACCATCGAGCTCACCCTGGCCGAGGTGGATAAGATGACCCGTCGGCATGCGGCGCTGAACATCTTCATGCTGGTCGACGACCCGAGGCTCAGCGCGTTTGTCGACAACGTAGCGAGGAGGAACGGCGGACGTGTGCTGCAGGCGGCGCCCGAAAGTCTCGGCGAATACGTCATCCGCGATTTCCTGCGTGCCCGCGGTGCCAGCCGACGGTAGATTTTTCTGGTCGGCTGAGCACTGGCCGCCCGCAGCTGACACAGCTTCGTATTGATAACAGCAGAGCATGCCGCTTCAGGAGGAATCGTGAGCTCTACCACCGCCTCATCCGACAGGTCGCCGGGCAGGACGGCGCTGGCCGTGATCCTCGGCATCATCGCCCTCCTCTTCATTGTGGCCGCGATCATTTACCTTGCTGAGCCCGCCAAGTCGCTGCCCAGCGTCATTCCCGGGCACATCGCCGGCTCTACCGGCCACCACCCGCTGAGGGCAGCCGGCTCGTTGGTCATCGGCATCGTGTTCGCCGTCGGTGCCTGGTTCGCCCTCGCCTACAAGCCCAGGCCGCAGGCCGCCGCCCCGAACGACCGGCAGAGCTCACCTGCCGGGCGAAGCTGAACCTCGTCGTCTCCCGGCACGCTTGGGACGGGCGCCCGCGGGTTCGCGGGCTCCTGGCCTTCAGGCGGGCAGGGCCCGGCGCAGGTCGGCGAGCAGGTCGTCGCAGTCCTCCAGGCCGACGGACAGCCGGACCAGGTCGCCGGGGACCTCAAGGGGCGAGCCCGCCGCGGATGCGTGCGTCATCCGGGCCGGGTGCTCGATCAGCGACTCGACGCCGCCGAGCGACTCGCCCAGCGTGAACACCTCGGTGCGGCTGCATGCTCGCACTGCTGCTTCCGCACCGGCCAGCAGGCGGAACGACACCATCCCGCCGAACGCCCTCATCTGTTCCTGCGCGATCTTGTGACCAGGGTGCGAGGGCAAGCCCGGGTACAGCGCCTCCGCCACCGCCGGGTGCTCGGCCAGCCACTGCGCGACCCGCGCGGCGTTGCGGCAGTGACGGTCCATCCGGACCGCCAGTGTCTTGATCCCGCGCAGCGTCAGCCATGAGTCGAACGGGCCTGCCACGCCTCCGGTCGCGTTGCGGGTGAAGGCAAGCCGCGCGGCAAGCTGTGCGTCGGCAACCACCACCGCGCCGCCGATGACGTCGGAATGGCCGCCCAGGTACTTGGTGGTCGAGTGGACCACGGCATCGGCTCCGAGCGGAATCGGCTGCTGCAGGTACGGTGACGCGAACGTGTTGTCCACCACGAGCATCGCGCCGCAGCTGTGCGCCGCGTCGGCCAGCGCCCGGATATCGGCGATGTTCAGCAGCGGGTTGGTCGGCGTCTCGACCCAGACCACCCGCACGGCGCGGGCGGCGAGCTCCTCGCGCACGGCGGCGACGTCGGACATGGGCGCCACTGCGTAGCCGAGTCCCCAGCCGGCCAGCACCCGGGCGAACAGCCGGTACGTCCCGCCGTACGCGTCGTCGGGAATGAGCACGCGATCGCCGGGCGAGCACACCGTGCGGAGCAGGCAATCCTCCGCGGCAAGGCCAGAGGCGAAGGCGAACGCGGCTGTGCCCTGCTCCAGCGCGGTCAGGCACTGCTCCAGCGCGGTCCTGGTCGGGTTGGCGGACCGCGAGTACTCATAGCCGCCGCGCGGCACGCCGACGCCATCCTGGGCGTAGGTGGACACCTGGTAGATCGGCGGCACCACGGCCCCGGTCAGCGGGTCGGGCGCCTGCCCCTCGTGGATGGCGAGGGTCTCGAACCCCATCACGAGCTGCTCCCGGCGAGCAAGGTCAGCACGTCCTGCCGGGTGAGGAGCCCGGAGGGCTTGCCGTCGACGTGCACCACGGCTGCTCCCGCCTTCTCCAGCGCGAGGACCGCGCGGGAAACCGGCTCGCCGGATCCGACGACCGGCAGCGGCGGCGACATGTGGCCGCCGACCGGGTCGGAGGTCTTGGCCCGGCCTGCCACCAGGGCATCGAGCAGGTCGCGCTCGACCACCGAGCCGACCACTTCGGCCGCCATCACCGGCGGCTCCTCCTTGACCACCGGAAGCTGCGACACGTCGTACTCGCGCAGCAGCGCGATAGCGGCTCCGATGTCCTCTTCCGGGTGGACATGCACGAACTCGGGCAGGCTGCGGTCCTTGCTCGCGAGCACGTCGGCGACCAGCGGCTCGGAGGTCTGCGCGGCCAGGAAGCCATAGTCGGCCATCCAGTCGTCGTTGAAGATCTTGGAGAGGTAGCCGCGGCCGCCGTCCGGCAGCAGCACCACGATCACGGCGCCGGGGCCGGCCCGCCGGGCGACCCGCAGCGCGGCGGCCACGGCGAGCCCGGAGGAGCCGCCGGCCAGCAGGGCCTCCTCCCGGGCCAGCCGCCGGGTCATGCCGAACGACTCCGCGTCGCTGACCGCGATGACCTCATCGCACACAGAGGGGTCGTAGGTGACCGGCCACATGTCCTCGCCAACCCCCTCGACGAGGTACGGGCGTCCGGTGCCGCCCGAGAAGACCGAGCCCTCAGGGTCGGCGCCGATCACCGTCACCCGCCCGCCAGAGACCTCCTTCAGGTACCGCCCGGTCCCGGTGACGGTGCCACCGGTGCCGATCCCGGCGACGAAGTGCGTTACCGTCCCGTCGGTCTGCGACCAGATCTCCGGACCGGTGCTGGCATAATGCGAGGCCGGGTTCTCCGCGTTGGCGTACTGGTCCGGCCGCCAGCCGCCGGGCAGTTCGGCCGCCATACGGCGGGCGACGCTGTAATAGGAATCGGGGTGTTCCGGGGAGACCGCGCTCGGGCACACGACGACCTCGGCTCCGTATGCGCGCAGCACGCTGATCTTGTCCTGTGCCACCTTGTCCGGGCAGACGAAGACGCATCGGTATCCCCGTTCGGCTGCCACGATCGCAAGCCCCGCCCCGGTGTTGCCGGAGGTGGGCTCCACGATCGTGCCGCCCGGCGCGAGCTCACCTGACGCCTCCGCGGCCCGCACCATCCGCAGCGCGATGCGGTCCTTGACCGACCCGCCCGGGTTGAAGTACTCGACCTTGGCCAGCACCGTCGCCCCGGAGATCCCCCGGGTCACCGACCGCAGCCGGACCAGCGGAGTGTTCCCCACCAGCCCGCTCAGTGAGTCGTGCACCTGCATGGTTGTCCTCTTCCGCCGGCCGGCCCCCTTCGCAACAACACTGCGACAGACGCTATCCGATGCCATCCCTTACCCGCGGGTAGCGGCGGTACCGGCCCGGAGCATAATTTGGAAGAACGCACGTGGAGGAGGCTAGTCGTGCCAGAAGCAGTGATCGTTGCCACCGCCCGGTCGCCCATCGGCCGCGCCTTCAAGGGATCACTCACCGGCATCCGCCCGGACGACCTGGCCGCCCAG
>JAFAPY010000125.1 GCA_019246795.1 Streptosporangiaceae bacterium
CGGGAACGCGAACTGCACAAACTCGCAGGCCTCGCCACAACGGTCGCCGAGGCCCTGCGCGCGCGGGGCATCGGCGAGCCGGCGGCCACCCTGGCGGCGCAGTCCGGCGCCACCGTGTTCGGCATCGCGTTCACACAGTGGATCCGCCAAGGCGAAACGCGGTCCCTTTCTGACATCACATCGGACGTACTCCACGAACTGCTCAACCTGACCAGAACGGCAACCGGGTCACCGAACTTACCGATCGCGGGCACCGCACACGAGCCGGCTTCAGGTGTGTGCATAGGGCCGCCGGCAACCTGAGTGAATATCCGCGACGGCGCGGATGTCCAGGTGCCTTCGAAGGCAGGACTCCTCGGAGGACGAGCAGACCGCGCAGATCAACCCTTCTGATTCAGCGGCGACCGTCGCGGCGACCGAATGGCCAACCGACCAGAACGGCGGCTATTTTTGGCTAGTGTCGCCGCCCTGGTGACGATGGGTGAGGAATCTCCGGTCCGCGCTCACCGGTATCCCCGGCTCGGACGTCTCATCTATGGCAAGGTACCGCCTGGCGGAGCGGCGACCCTGTCAGCCGGCCGTGTTCGTGCCGGATCCTCCGGTGGCGTCAAGGTGCTCGGTGCCGGCGTCGGAGGCAGCTTCCGCCTCCCGCAAGGCGCGCTCGGCGTCCTGGATCCGCTGAGCCAGCAGCCCTGCTTCCCTGGCCTGCATGACAGCGGCTCGAAGCAGTTTGATCGCCCGGTCGCGGTTGCCGGCTGCCAACTCCGCCTGCGCCAGTGCGACTTGCCCGGAAGGGATACGGCGCGGGTCGCCGAGTTGCTCGCGGAGGTCCAGCGAGAGTTGCAGATGCCGGATCGCCTCGGCAGGCTGCTCATCGACGACCAGGAAGTAGAAGCCAACGTGCCGGTGCACCTCGGACCGCAGGTAGAGATCGGCGCCGACGTCGTCCGCCTCTACTAGCTCCAGTGCCTGCCAGAAGTACGGCATGGCGCTGGCCCAGTCACCGTGCAGCACCTGGTAGACCAGACCGAGCCCGAACAATGCCTGCCCGGTCGCGGCCCGCCGGCCGGCCGCATGCCAGGCGGCCAGCGCCTGGCGGAACAGCCGCTCCTCGGCGTCGATCTCTGGCGCCGGGACGCGATGACCGCTCATCAGCTTGGCGATGTTCTCGTAGTGCGCCACCATCCCGAGCAGATCCACGGCACGCGCCCGGACCGCCAGGTCACCGGCTTGCTCGGCCTCGGCCAGCGCTTCAGCCAGCAACTCCCGGGCCGGACCGAAGTCGCCGGTGCGGAAACCGGCCTCTGCGAACTCCTCTTCGGCAGCCACGAGAAGCTCGGCGAGGTGATCGCCCGTTGCCATGCCGCAGATCCTAACGCCATGAGCCTCGGCCGCCCGGTGCCATAACGACCTTTCGGGCGCGACATTGCCGGTCCCGACGACCAACCTGGCGGCCATCAATCGGCGGCACTGCGCTTACCGGCCCCGGACCGAGGCAGGCAGGCGGGTGGACGGCACGGGCGTTTGGGCATGGTGCAGGCGGTGCCGGGTCAACCGCCTGGCGACGGGCTGCGCCGGTCATGCGGATGATCAGGACCGCCATTTGATGGAGCAGCCCATGCTGGGCCGGTGCGGCTCGGGCACCAGCTGGCCGGCCAGGGTCAGCTCGATCGCCGCACGGAGCAGCTCGCCGGTGACCGGCTTGCCGTTACCGGGCGTGGACTGGTCGAACGCGCCGCGGTAGGCCAGCCGACGGCCGCTGTCGTAGAGGAAGAAGTCCGGGGTGCAGGCGGCGTGGTAGGCGCGGCCGGCCTTCTGGTCGGCGTCGATCAGGTACGGGAAATTCCAGCCGGCGCGTCGGGCCTGCCCGGCAAGCTCGTGTGGCCGATCGTCGGGATAAGCATCGGCGTCGTTGGTGCAGATGCCCACCACAGCCAGGTCAGGGTAGTGCGACAGCAGCGTGCCCAGCGCGGTCTCGACGTGGCGGACGTAGGGGCAGTGGTTGCACAAGAAGGCGACCAGCAATGCGGGCGCGGCGGTGAAGTCGTCGCGGCCTGTCATTGCGCCGCTGGTGTCGGGGAGGGTGAAGTCGGGCGCCTGCGTGCCGAGCGGGACCATCAATGATGAGGCAGCCATGCCGGAACCCTACCCGCGTCCCGCGCGGCCACCGCGCTGGCATCCCTGCCGATCACTCGGCTCCAGGCCGTGTCGGCCACGCAGAATGTCCCCTTCGGCACTTCATCCGTGATCACCGAGTCAGGTCATCTTGACGTACCGAACGGCGGATCGCGCGCGGTAGCAGCAGCCAGCGATTATGACGCAGCGTGATAACCGCTCGGTGGCGTGAGCGACCTGATCGCCGAATCGGCGCGCTATGTCGGCGTATCAGTCACGGCCGCGAGCGTACGCAGATTGTCCGGTTCTGCGTCTTCGGCGCTGAGCGGCTCTTTGCCGCAGTCCTTGGAGACGTGATCGCTGGTGAGGGTACGTCGGGTCAGTTGTGCAGCGGGGGAAGCACGCCACGCGCTCGGGGCTGGGGTGGTATTCGGCCCTGTCTGCGTCGAGGGGGTTTCGGCACGATCGAGTTGGCTCCGGCGGCGGCCATTGCCCTGATCGGCTCAACGATCTCGTCCGGCGTTCCCGTCGCGGCCAGCATGTGTGTCCAGTCCGCCGGCAGGGCGTGTGCCATGGTGGCGGGATCGGGGTGTGCCTTGATCAGCGCGGCGATGTCCTGCGCCGGGCCGGGGCCTGGAACTGTGGCGTTTCCCGCGCAGGGCCAGCACATTCGCCAGTTCGGGGCGGACGCCGCCTGGCCCGTCTCGCCGATGCCGAGCAGGACATAGACGGTGGGGCAGTGCAGGTCGTTCCGCCCGGCCGCCGCGCGTCTCCGACCGATGTGGGAGCGGGCCCGGCGGATGTAGTCCGGTGTGATTGAGGGGCGTCAACCGCACGCATCCTGGGCCCTGATGATCCCGACTGGCCTGGGCCGTCACAGCTCCCCGATCACGCGCGCGAGGATGTCGATGCCTTCGGCGATGGCCTGCTCGTTGACGGTGGCATAGCCGAAGATGAGGCCGCCGGGTCCCGGGTGGCTGATCCGGTAGGGCGTGACGCCCTCGATGCCCACCCCGGCCCGGGCGGCCGCCTGGACCACGGTGGCCTCGTCCAGGGCCGGCGGCAGCCAGGTGACCAGGTGCAGCCCGGCGGACACGCCGGCCGGCTCGAGCCGGGGCAGCCGCCGGGCCAGCGCGGCCAGCAGCGCGTCCCGGCGGCGCCGGTAGACCGGGCGCATCCGGCGCAGGTGCCGGTCGAACTCGCCGCGGGTGATCAGGTCGGCCAGGGCGAGCTGCTCCAGCGCGGGCGAGCCGCGGTCGGCCGCGATCTTGGCCTCGGCCATCGGCTCGGCCAGGTGCCCCGGCATGACGAACCAGCCGAGCCGCAGCCCCGGCGCGAGGGTCTTGCTCGCCGACCCGGCGTACACGACCCGGGCCGGGGCCAGCCCCTGCAGGGCGCCGACCGGCGTCCGGTCGTAGCGGTACTCGGCGTCGTAGTCGTCCTCGATGACGACCGCGCCGCTCCCGGCCGCCCAGCGCAGCACCGCGGCCCGGTTACCGGCGGACAGCACGGACCCG
>JAFAPY010000268.1 GCA_019246795.1 Streptosporangiaceae bacterium
CGACGGCCGGACCAAACCGCTGGCCGAGGTCTGCGTCGGCGACCAGATCTACGGGACGATACGGGATGGCTTCTACCACAGGTACGCGATCACCACGGTGCTGGCGCACTGGTCCACGGTCAAGCCCGCCTACCGGGTCACCCTGGAAGACGGCACCGAGCTGGTCTGCAGTGGGGATCATCGGTTCCTGACCCAGCGCGGTTGGAAGCACGTGACTGGCGCCGAGAGCGGACCGCTGCGGCGGCCGTTCCTGACCGTCAACAACAAGCTGATGGGTGTCGGCCGCTTCGCGGAGCCGCCGAAGGACACGGCTGACTACAGGCGCGGATATCTGTGCGGGATGATCCGCGGCGATGAATGCATTACGGACCGGCCGTACCAGCGACCCGGTCGCCCACTGGGCCATCTCTACATGTTCCGGCTAGCTCTTGTGGACGAGGAGGGGCTGTCCAGGACGCGCGCGTACCTTGCCGACACTGGCATCGCCTGCAGTGGATTCACCTTCGCCGAGGCGTCGGCCAGACGCCGCCGGATCATGGCGATCAGCACGAGCGGTCGCGATAGGGTCCGGACGATTCAACGGCTGATCTGCTGGCCGGAGAATCCGAGCCCGGACTGGCGCAAGGGCTTCCTGGCCGGCATCTTCGACGCCGAAGGCAGCTTCAGCCGCGGGATCCTGCGGATTGCCAACACCGACCCGCAGATCATCGACTGGATGACCTCGTCGCTGAGGCTGCTGGGATTCGACTTCGCCGTGGAGCGGCTGAACCGTCCGAACGGAATCGTGTACCTCCGGCTGCGCGGCGGGCTGCGGGAGGCGCTCCGGTTCTTCCACACCACCGATCCGGCGATCACCAGGAAGCGGTCGATCGAGGGCGTGGCGCTGAAGAGCGACGCCAAGCTGCGGGTGGCGGCGATCGAGCCGCTCGGGCTGGACCTGCCCATGTACGACATCACCACCGGCACCGGCGACTTCATCGCCAACGGCGTCGTGAGCCACAACTGCTTCGCCCGGAACTCCCATACGTACCTGGACCTCGACGCGGGGGCGGACTTCGACACCAAGGTGGTGGTCAAGGTCAACGCGCCCGAACTGGTGCGCAACAAGCTGGCCTCGCCCGGCTGGAAGGGCGAGCACATCGCGATGGGCACCAACGTCGACCCCTACCAGCGGGCCGAGGGCCGCTACCGGCTGATGCCCGGCATCATCGGCGCGCTGAAGGACGCGGCCAACCCGTTTTCCATCCTGACCAAGGGCACGCTGATCCTGCGCGACATCGACCTGCTCGCCGAGGCGGCCGAGGTCACCGACGTGGGCCTGAACGTCTCGGTGGGATTTATCGACAACGCGCTATGGCGATCTATCGAGCCGGGGACCCCCGCGCCGGGACGGCGGCTGGAAGCGTGCGCGGCGCTGAACAAGCGGGGGCTGCGCTGCGGCGTGCTGATGGCGCCGGTGATACCGTTCCTCTCCGACTCCCCCGCCCAGCTCGCCGCGACGGTCAGGATGATCGCGTCGGCCGGGGTCGCCCACGTCACGCCGATCGTGCTGCACCTGCGCCCGGGCACGCGGGAGTGGTTCTTCCGCTGGCTGCGCGAGCAGCACCCCGGGCTGGTGGACCGGTACCTGGAGCTGTACGGCGGCGGCGCGTACGCGCCGAAGGACTACCAGGCCAGGATCGCCGGGCAGGTCCGCGAGCTCGCGGACAAGCACGGCGTGGGCCGCCTGGGCCCCCGGCAGGCCCGGCGGATCATCGGCCCGCCGCAGCGCCCTGCCGGGCCTGCGCGCGAAGAGGTGCCGGACGGGGCCGCTCAGTGCTCTCCGGAGCGCGCGCGTCGGGCGAGCCGCCGCGCGGCCGCTCCCCCACAGGCGGCCAGCGCCGCCGAGGCGGCTGGCAGGGCCCGCGCGGGCCCCGAGCAGCTCACCTTGCTCTAAGGGGCTTCCTGTCCCGCCGCCGGGGGCGAAATTTCAAGATATAGCTTGACAGCGCGCGCCTACACGATACATCGTTTTGCTAGCGCCATAGTAGCGGGGGTTCGTCAGCACCGAAAGGACGAGACGTGACACACGGGACCACGGGGGCGCCCCGTAACACGCCAGACCACGACGGCACCGGGCCGCGGCCGCCTGGAGCGGCCACCACAGCGCCGGAAAAGCCCGGCGCCCCCGGCACGGGGCGCAGGGTCAGCGGACGCTTTTTCAGCCGGCTGATCATGATCGCCTGCGGCAGGCGGTCCAAGTACCTGGTCGTCGCGTTCTGGATCCTGGTCGTGGCGGCCACCGGGTCGCTGGCAGGCAAGCTCCAGGGCGCGGAGAAGAACGACGCCTCGTCGTACCTGCCGACGTCGGCGGAATCGACCCAGGAGCTGAACGAGCAGGCCCTCTTCCAGTCCAAGAACTACAACCCCGCCCTGGTGGTCTATGTGCGCGACACCGGGGTGACCGCGGCCGACATCGCCAAGGCCGACGCGGACGCGCGGTATTTCGCCGCGCTGCCCGCGGTGCACGGGCGGGTCGCACCGCCCTTCGTCTCCAGCGACCATAGGGCAATCGAGACCGTCATCGGCTCCGACCTCGGCTACAACGCCGACCTGGGCGGTTTCATCACCACCGTCCGCGACACGGCGACCAGGAATGCCGCAGGACTCGCCGTGTACATCGGCGGCCCGGCCGCCAGCGCCAACGATGAGCTCAAGATCTTCAAGGGCATCGACACCACTTTGCTGTATGCCGCGCTGGGCGTGGTCATCGTGTTGTTGCTGCTGACGTACCGCAGCCCGGTGCTGTGGTTGCTGCCGATCATGTCGGCGGGCGTGGCGCTGGTCGTGGCGCAGGCCGTCATCTACCTGCTCACCCAGCACGCGAACCTGACCGTCAACGGGCAGAGCGGGGGCATCCTGGTCGTGCTGGTCCTCGGCGCGAGCACTGACTACGCGCTGCTGCTTGTGGCCAGGTACCGGGAGGAACTGCGCAGGCACTCCGACCGGCACCAGGCAATGGCGGTCGCGCTGCGCCGGGCCGGCCCGGCCATCATCGCCAGCGGGCTGACCGTAGTCACCGGCATGCTGTGCCTGATGGCCGCCGAGTCCAACGACATCTCCGGGCTGGGCCCGGTGGCGGCGATCGGCGTCGCCGTCGGCCTGGTCGCGATGATCACCTTGCTGCCTGCGCTGCTGGTCGTCTTCGGCCGGTGGGTCTTCTGGCCGGTCAGGCCGAGGTACGGCTCGCCGGAGCCGACCAGCCGCGGCGTGTGGGCCAGGGTCGGCGTCGCCATCAGCCGCAGCCCGCGGGCGGTGTGGCTGGTGACCGCGATCCTGCTCGCGGCCGGGTCGCTGGGCCTGATCGGCTTCAAGTTCGGCCCGCTCACCGTGGCTCAGTCGTTCCGCGGTACCCCGCCGTCGATCACTGCCCAGAACGTGCTGGCCAGATACTTCCCGGCCGGGTCCGGCGAGCCCGTCCAGGTGATCTCGGCCGCGGCCAGCGCCGGACAGGTCCGCAACGCGCTCGCCGCAACGCCCGGCATCGCGTCGGTGACCCCGCCGGTGACCAAGGACGGGCTGTCCTTCCTGCAGGCCACCATGAAGGTGCCGCCGGACAGTTCCGCGGCCTACACGCTGGTGGATCACATACGCACCACGGTGCACGCCATCCCCGGCGCGGACGCCAGGGTCGGCGGGGGCACGGCCATCAACGCCGACGTGGAGAGCGCGGCGGCCCATGACCGCGACCTGCTCATCCCGCTGATCCTCGGCGTGGTGCTCGTCATCCTGGGCCTGCTGCTGCGGGCGATCGTGGCGCCGCTGGTGCTCATCGCCACCGTCGTGCTGTCCTTCGGCGCGGCACTCGGCATATCCGCGCTGTTCTTCCGGCATGCGTTCGGGTTCGCCGGTGCCGATACGTCGGTGCCGCTGTTCGTGTTCGTGTTCCTGGTGGCGCTCGGCATCGACTACAACATCTTCCTGATGACCCGGGTGCGCGAGGAGTCGGCGCGCTCAGGCACCCGCCGCGGCGCGCTGGCCGGCCTGGCCGCCACCGGCGGCGTCATCACCTCGGCGGGCCTGGTGCTGGCCGGCACGTTCGCTGTGCTGGGCACGCTGCCGCTGGTGGAGTTCACCGAGATCGGGTTCGCGGTGGCGCTCGGCGTGCTGCTCGACACGATCGTGGTGCGGTCGGTGCTGGTGACAGCCCTGACCCTGGACATCGGCCGGCACATGTGGTGGCCCAGCGCGCTGGCGCGCCCAGGCGATCCTGGCGCCCTGGCGAACCCGGCCGTGAGCCCGGGGGCGCACGCCACCTAAAATGGCCCTTCGTGAAGCCTGAGCAGGTGACGCGGGCGGCCACCGGGTGGTGAGCCGCGGGAAAGCCGAGCATGCGCAGGACGCGGGGCGGCTCGTCGTCCGGACCGTCCCGGTTCCCGATCCCGGCGACCTGCTCGCGGAACTGCCGCAGCCGGACCCGGTGGCCTGGATCCACCACGGCGCGGGACTTGCCGGCTGGGGTGAGGCCGCCCGGGTCACCCTGCCGGCCGGGGAGGACAGGTTCACCGACGCGGAGAAGTGGCTCGCGTCGGTGCTCGACGGGGCCGAGGTCGATGACCGGGTGCGGGTGCGCGGCACCGGGCTGGTCGCGTTCGGCAGCTTTACCTTCGATGCGTCGTCGGACGGGTCGGTGCTGCTGGTCCCCCGCGCCGTGCTGGGCAGGGACGGACGCGGCCGGGCCTGGCTGACCACGGTGACCAGGCAGGGCGAGCCGGACCTGCTGTCCCGTACCTGGCCCGCCGTGCCGGACCGGGAACCCGCCCGGGCGCCGGCGGGCGTGCGCTGGCACGATGGCAGCCTGCCCGGGCCGCAGTGGCAATGCGCGGTCGCCGAGGCGGTGGCGGCGATCAGGGCGGGCACCCTGCGCAAGGTGGTGCTCGCCCAGGATCTGATTGCGACCGCCGCCGAGCCCGTCGATGCCCGGATCCCGCTGCGCCGGCTCGCCGGCCGCTACCCCGGGTGCTTCACCTTCGCCTGCGACGGCATGGTCGGCGCCACCCCGGAACTGCTGATCCGCCGTTCCGGCCGCAACGTCAGCGCGCTGGTGCTGGCCGGCACGGCGCCGCGCGGCAGGGATCCCGCCGAGGACGAGGTGCTCGGCCGCGGGCTGCTGGCCTCGGCGAAGGACACCGAAGAGCACGCCTACGCGGTCGCGTCGATGCGGGAGACGCTCGAGCCGCTGTGTGCCGCCCTCGACATCGAGGCGCAGCCCGCGCTGCTCAGGCTGCCGAACCTGCAGCACCTCGGCACCCGCTTGCGCGGGACGCTGGGCGGCGGGGAGCCGGTCAAGTCGGCGCTCGGCCTGGCCGCCGCGGTGCACCCGACCGCCGCGGTCTGCGGCACGCCGACCGCCGCCGCCCTGGAGCTCATCCGCGAGCTCGAGCACATGGACCGGGAACGCTACGCGGGAGCCGTCGGCTGGGTCGACGCGGAAGGCAACGGCGAGTGGGGCATCGCGCTGCGCTGCGCCCAGCTCTCCGGCCGCACCGCGCGGCTGTTCGCCGGCTGCGGCATCGTGGCCGCTTCCGACCCCGCGGCCGAGCTCGCCGAGGCCCAGGTGAAGTTCCGCCCCATGCGCGGCGCCCTCGAAGGCTAGCGCGCCCGGCCAAGGGCGTCGTTGCGCCAACCAGGCCCGCAGGTGGGCATGGTTGCGCCAACCATGCCCTAGGGCTCCCGGGCTAGCGTGCCAGCCCGGCGAGCGCCTCCGTGGCCGCTGCCTGCAGCCTGGCGCGCAGCGCCGCCGCCGCCGCACGGTCGCTCGGTGCCTCCGCAACCCGCAGCCCGGTGCCGGCCAGCGCCTTTGCCAGGTCGTCGGGCTGGTCGAGACGCTGGTAGGGCAGGCCGAACGCGGCGGCGAGGTGGCTGAAGTTCGCGCGGTGCGGGGTGCCGAACAGCCGCTCGAACGCCTGCGGGAACGCGGCCTGCTCCAGGCCGGAGAAAATCCCCCCGCCGTCGTTGTTGACCACGATCAGGCACAGGTCCGGGCGCGGCTCGTCGGGCCCCAATGCCAGGCCGGCCGCGTCATGCAGCAACGCCAGGTCGCCGATCAGCGCGAACGCCGGGCCGCCGTGCGCCAGCGCGGCGCCGATCGCCGCTGAGGCGCTGCCGTCGATGCCGCTGGTGCCCCGGCTGGCCATTACGGTGATGCCCGCGCGGGGGCGACACTGCGAATCAAGATCCCGAACGGGCATGCTGTTCCCGGCCCACAGCAGCGCTCCGTCGGGCACTCCGGCGGCGAGATCCCGGGCCAGCCTGGGTTCGGTCAGCCAGTCGCTCTCGTCGAGCACGGCGTCGACCGCACGCCGGGCCGCGGCGTCCGCGCTGCGCCAGCCGTCGAGCCATTCCGGTGATCGGGCCGCAGGCACGCCGGTGAGCCGGACGGCCGCGGCGACGTCGGTGGCGGAGCGTTTCGGGTCGGCCCAGCGCCCGGGGCCCTGCGCGATCACCACGTGCCTGGCCGCTGAGCCGACGAAGGCGAGCTGTGCCCGGGAAAGACCGGGCCTGCCTGCCGACACCAGCACGTCAGGGCGGTGCGCCGCCGCAAACCCCGGCGCCGCGAGCAGGTAGGGGTAGGCGGCCAGCGCGTTCGGCCCGTGCCGGGCGCCCGAGGAGGGCTCGGCGAGCACCGGCCAGCCGGCCTGTTCCGCCAGCCGGACCAGCGCCGGCGCGTCGTAGTCGCCGTCGCCGCAGACTACGGCCCCCCGTTCCGCCCACGGCAGCTCTATCGCCTCGGGGGGGCGACCCCCCCAGACCCCCTCGCGCACGGGGGGGCTCCCCGCCCCCCCATACCCCCCTGGCCCCCCAAACCCCCCTTGGGGGGGACTGCCCGGCCCCCCGTACCACCCCGGGACCGGGCGGGTCCACGGCGCCCCGCCGGGGCGGCCGTCCAGCGGCTCCGGCCAGCCGGACGGCCCCCTACCGTCCCCGGGCACCAGGGGCTCGCGGAAGGGCAGGTTGACGTGCACCGGGCCGGGGAAGCCGCCCGCG
>JAFAPY010000060.1 GCA_019246795.1 Streptosporangiaceae bacterium
CCAGACCATCGCGGGGGGAGTGCCAGCCAGGGTCATCAAGACGATCACGCCCCGTGCCGGGAACTCTGAGCATGATGGATCGCCCTGATAGGCCACGTGCTCGCCAGAGCGGCGCCCCCGCACGACCGTCCGTTTTTCAGGTGTAGCGGATAGCCTCCTCAAGCAGTTCGCGTGCGATCTCCAGGTGGCCGGAGTGCGCGGCGGTCTCCTCGGTCACGTGCGGGACGATCCAGCGGACGTTGCTGATCTGCCTGATGTACTCCGGGTCAGGGTGAAAGCCGAGCCCGCGCAGGGCCGCGGACAGCGGGGTGATTGCGAGACGGGCGATCTGCCGTGCCAGTGCCTGCGCGCAAGCCTTCAGCACAATAACCAGCCGCCGCCTTATCGGACGCCCGAGGAGCGCCGCTGGCTCGCGGCGACAGCGGTGACTTGAACTGCGACCACAAGCATGTAGACCGCAGTCGTCCCCATGGGTGCGAGGAACCAGGCTAGGGAAGACCGGACGAGGTGGGTGACCAGGGTAGCCGTCCCGAAGGCTGCGGCCACCGAGGCGACGTTGAGCGCCCCGGCGAAGGGGAAGGCCTGAGCTAGTCAGAGACTCCCGGCCCCCAGGACCAGCTTCTCGCTACAGCCAGCGCGGTCAACGTGATGGTTGGTAACGGACACGCGGCCGACTGCCTTGCCCTCGCGGTGTGATCGAATACCTAACAAGGTGATCGGATCTCCGAGGGAGCAAGCGATGGCAGACGCCCCGGCACAGCATCCAGCGCCGTCCACGGCTACGGTCGCGGACGTCATGCATCCACCGGTGACGACGGTGGCGCAGAACGACCACCTGGCCGCGGCCGCCTACCTGATGAAGCGCGCGGGTGCGACCGCCCTCATCGTCACGCAGGAGCCGACCGGTCAGCCGATCGGTATCCTCACCGAGGCTGACGTCTCCCACGCGGTCGCGGACGGAAAGAACCCGAACGACGTCCGGATTTATCAGCTGATGACTGCTCGCCCGACCGTCGTCAACACCATGACAAGCATCCGTGACGCGGCCAAAGTCATGACGAACGGGCGTTTCCGGCACTTGCCGGTCACCGGGGACACTGGCCTGGTCGGCATAGTGGACATCACCGACGTATGCCGCGCGCTCCTCGAAACGGATGTATCCGAGGTAGCGGCGGCAGCTGAGGATCCACCATCAGGTCCATAGGAGGAGTAGAGCCGTCCACCGTTGTCCACCGGCGACATCCGAGCCTCGGTCTGTTCCTCTTCCTGGCCGCTGATTCCACCCCCAGTCCAAGCTCGCTCAGGGCCGTTGTTAGCACCCGCGTTAGCAAGATCGTTTGCTGTCGCCCGCCGCTGCCATGCGTCTGAGCGTACTGAAGCTACTGATCCCGTACGGCGGTCCATGTGAGTGCCGACGTGGAGCATCCCGACATCCGATACGTGGTGTATCCGGTTCGCCTTAATGGCATGTTGACTGGCGAACCTCCGAGAATGTGGCACGACCCTGATTGCGGCCATTTCAGCTCGCCTTGCGGTAGCGGGCCAGGATGGCAGCGCGCAGCGACGTGGCCGGGGCGCCGAGGTCCGACAAGATCACCGGTACCGTGCCGTCCGTCAGCCTCAACAGGGCCAAGGTGAGGTGCTGGACGCCGATGTAGTTGTCGTGCAGCGCCTCCGCCTCGCGCAGCGAGAGCTGCAGGGTCTTCTTGGCGCGCGGCGTCAACGGGATATGGCCGCCGGAAGCGGGCCCGGCAAACGCGGGAGGCTGCCGGAACGGGCCTGCAGGCAGGAGGGCGTTGCCGCGGGCGCGATGGCGGCGGCGGCGCGTCAGCCCGGCTAGCGGACCCTTCCCCCAGGCTGGCCGTCTGCTCTGGCAGACGGCCGGGAGGGCCCCGGTGAGGGCGTCCGGGCCGAATGCCGCTTCGATCCGGGCACGGACGACGTCGAGGTCGATGCCGATGAAAGCCAGCGCCTCGCGATCCAGGCCGCCCAGCGGGTCGGCGGCCTGCCCCCGCCCGACGGTGCGCAGTACTGCAGCCTCGACGCGTTCGGGCGTGACGCCCTGGTCGCGCAGCACCGCGCTGGCAGGCTCGGCCGCCGCAGCCGCGGCCAGCAGCAGGTGCTCGCAGCCGATGTAATTGTGCCCAAGCCGGCGGGCATCCTCCTGGGCCTGGACGACGACGTGGCGAGCGGTGTCGGCGAAGCGCTCGAACATCATCGTCTCCCGGTCAGCCGGCCGTACTTGCGGTGGACGGTCTGCTTGGTGACGCCGAGACGGCTGGCGATGTCCTGCCAGGACCAGCCGAGCTCTCGTGCCCGCTGAACCTGGAGCAGTTCCAGCCGTTCGGCCAGCGCACGAAGCGCGGCGACCGCTCGCAGCCCGACGTCGGGGTCGGTGCTGGCGGCGCCTTCCGCGATCTGGCGAGTGGCTTCCATGTCGTCAGCATATGCTGACAGGCTCGGTTCGTCAACACATGCTGACGGAGGCGCGGCGGTGCCTGACACGCGGTGTCCTGCGGCGGTAGCTCTGCGGCATGGCCTTCAGCGTCATGTTCGGGCCGCCGCTGTCCGCCCGTTCTTAAGCTCCAGCCCGGCGAGCAACCTCTACACATACGCCAGCGCCCGGTGGCGCAGCCCGCCCGAACCGGCTGGCCGATACGTTCATGCAGCTCATTAAGCTCCGCAGTCTAGACCGCGACATCAACCCTCACCAAGAGGACAGCCTCCCAGCCCAGGCTTCACGCCACCCCAAAACGCCAAGTGCCGTTGCAGTATTACAGTAAGTGTCAGGGCAGCTCTGTGAACCGGCGACTGGACGCGTCAGAGTTCGGGTTCCTCTAGCTCGAACAAGTCGAGCGAGGTGCCTTCGACAGCGAGGGCGACAAGACCGGTGTCCGTCCTGCTGGTATGGGTTTCTCCGGCATCCCAGCGAACGTCCCAGCCGGCACGCGGGTGAACATCCGCGACGGAGGCCAGCTCACGGAGCTGGAGCTCGTTGGTCACCAGGTCGCCAGTAGCTGACGAACCGCCGCAACCGCTGGTCACGGGTAGCTGCCGTTTGCTCCGAACCCTGTTTTAAGCTGCCGCTTTGCTTCTCGGCAGTTCTCACCACTTCATGCGCTGTCCGGTGCTCATGTGCCCTCGATGTGCCCTGCCTCGATGGCGGCCAGGGCGTTGTCACGGCTGCGAAGCTGTAAAGATCGCGGGTCGATCTGACGCTTGGTCCGCGGAATACTGATCCCGCCCTGGTCCCCGGGCCTGGCGGAATGGGCGTCATCATGCGCCTGCTTTACCTCGACGGGGGCGAACATGTTGTCGATTGTTAGATCGAAGAACCGGGCGATCCGGAACGCGAGCGGCAGCGACGGCAGATAGTGGCCATTCTCGATCGCGATGACCGTCTGGCGCGACACGCCCAGGACCGCTGCCAGTTCGGCCTGCGAGATCTCCCGCCGGGTGCGCTGCTCCCGGATCCGGGTGGGTGTACTAGACGGCTGGTCTGGGATCAGCGGGGCAGGGATGTCGCCGCTGACCGCGGCCAGCTCTGCGTGGGTCCGCGCTGTGAACGCCTGGCCCACTCGTATCTCGAACTCGTCTTTGGCCAGCCGGTCCTGCGTGAACGCGGCCTTGAGCATTTCGATCGCCTGCTCGCGGTCGGCGTAAGACGCCCGCAGATGGCCGCGTCTCTCCTCCTTCACCACGATTCCGGGGAGGTCAGGAGTTGACCGGGGAGTGCGTCTGGCGCCTGGTGTCCACGTCATCCGGCGTGCCTTCCTCGGCAATGCCGTAAGACGACAAGCCGAGCAGGTAACCGAAGCCGAGGATGCCGAGGACGACCGCGAACGGCCACCACCAGCTGGCGCGCAGCGCGACCGCCGCGGTCAGTCCGGCGAAGGCGGCCAGCGCGGTGAGGTTGAAGGCCAGCGCCCGCGATCGTAGGCTGAGCTGCTTCTGCCGCTCATCGGCGCGGGAACCGACCAGCGCCGCCACGTCGGAGTCTTCCCCGGCCCACGCCCAGAAGGCGAACGCCCGGGCCGCCGTCGCCACCGCGACCAGGCTTACCCACAGCCACCACTGCGGGCCGCCGCGGATTACCCACGCGGCGGCGAACACCGCTCCGGCTAGGACGGTCCATGCAGGCTTGCGCAGCCGCGGCGAGATGAATGTCATCATGTCCCCGCCTCCTCATCCTCCGGGTCGAACATCTTGTCTACTGTGAGGTCAAAGAACTGCGCGATCGCGAACGCCAGCGGCAGCGAGGGGAGGTAGCGCCCGCTTTCGATCGAGATCACCGTCTGCCGTGACACGCCCAGTGCCGCCGCTAGCTCAGCTTGAGACAGGCCCTGCTGGGTGCGCTGCTCCCGGACTCGGTTCCGCATGATGTCAAGGTACCTTTACCTATGGACAGATGTCAAGTATGCTTTACCAGCTTCACCTTCCAAGGGCGTTGACGCATAGCTGCCTGAGGGGTCCGCGAGGACCGACGTTGATGGCAGACTGACGGAAGGTCACTCACGAATCACTCAAAGGCACAGCAACCGGGACGCCAGATGTGATCGCCGAGCCATCGCTGGCGGCTGCGGGCCGGCGGAGCCCTGAGCAGGGGCATTCGCGAGTACGAGGCCGCTTGCGCGAGGGCACAGTCTCCCAATAGGGCTTCAACCGAGCCCGGGCCCGCAAGTGCTCACCGCCAGCGGCTACCAGAATCCGAGCCTGCCCTAACAGACCGACCCGTTAACCCTCATTAGGCCCGGCCGGGCGCGCGCCGACCCCGACCGACCGGACGACATTGATCAGCCAGCCTCATCCGGCACAATCTGGTATTGCACAGGGCCGTCTTCCTCGGCGTTCCATTGTCCCGCTCGCGGCCACCGCGTCTAAGGCCTCCCAGCGGTCGCGTCGCATGCGATCGGCTTCGCCAGACCCTAGACCCGGCGTCCACTCACCAGGGATCGGCGCCTATCGAAGAAGGACGGACAAGAGCAGGAGCCTGGATAGAGGATGCCCAATCGTCGTGGAACTTGAGTGACGATCCCACGCTCAGGCAGCAGCGACATTCCATTGGAGCGAGGCGTGTAGCCGGGCACAGGCCCCCGGAGACATGACCATCTTATGCTCGGAGACATGACCATTCAGCGGATGGACAACGTCGCCATCGGCGTCGACGACCTGGACCCCGCCGTCGCGTTCTTCACCGAGCTCGGCATGGAGCCAGAAGGCAAGGCGCAGATCGAAGGCGTCTGGGCGGACCGCACCGTCGGGCTCGACGGCATCCGCAGCGAGATCGCGATGATGCGGACCCCGGACGGCCACAGCAGGCTAGAGCTGACGAAGTACCACACCCCCGCGGCAGCCGGCGCTGAGCCGGAGAACCCGCCGCCCAACACGCTGGGCCTGCATCGTGTCATGTTCGCCGTGGACGACATCGACGACACCATCGCCCGCCTGCGTGTCCACGGCGCCGAACTCCTCGGCGAGGTGGCGCAGTACGAGAGCGTCTACCGGCTGTGCTACCTTCGCGGCCCCGCGGGCATCATCGTCGCCCTGGCCGAACAGATCAGCTGACGCGAGCCTGCCACAACCCTTCCTGGCGAGGTGGAGTCATCTGAGCTGGGCTGTCCTTGAACAGCCACGGAAGAGTCGCTGGTTCCGCCGGCGGGAACTATTGGCGGCGGAACTCGGCGAGCCAGCGGCGCTGATCTGGCTGCCCGGGAGTAGCCGTGACCTCGATCCGGGCCGCGGTGAGTCCGTCAACGCCGAACGCTTCGATCTCGGCGCGCCGCAGCGGCCAGGGCGGGATCGTGGTGGGGGGCGTGGTGTCATCGTGAACCGCGGCGATGACAAGCAGCGTTCCGCCGGGTCCGACCAGGCGGCTGACGTTGGCGATGGCCTGACGGCGGGGCGGGTCGGGCAGCGCCTGGACGGTGATGATCTCGATGACCAGGTCGTAAGCGCGCAGCCATGCCCGCGGGTAATCGAGCAAGTCAGCGACCACATACCGGACCGCGGAACCGCCAAGGCGCTGCCGGGCAAGCCGGATGGCTGTGCCGGAGATGTCGAAGCCGGTGGTGTCGAACCCTAGCGCGGCGACGTATTCGGCGTCGGCGCCCAGGGCACAGCCAACCACAACCGCGCGCTGGCTAGTTCCGGAGAGATCCCGCGCGCTGGCCCACTGAACCAGCAGCGGATGAGGCTGGCGGCGGCTCCACGGGACCGGCACCTGCCCGCACGCACCCGCGGCGTACAGGCGATCGAACCAGCCGGTCGGGTCGCCTGCGGCAAGCGACGCCGATGCCAAACGGGCCTCCTCTTCCTCTTCTAGGGCGCGCTGTTCGGCCTCCGTTGCCTCGTCTTCAGGCTGACCGGGACTGGTGCACATGGCTGCCCTCCGTCGAGAAGCTGAGCGAATGCGGTACTCCCAGCGCTGCGGTTGGTCTTGCCGCGCCCGGGCTTGATGACTGGCTTATCCGTAGGTCAGGGGCCCGCGTCAATTACCTCGCGCACCCCGGCCTGGGTAGGTTGCATACCGAAATCGGTGACGATCCAGCTCGCACCGGCCCGCGCCCACGGCCGGGGATCGTCGCCCGGCGGGATATCCACAACGACGTCGAACGGATCAGCTGCCGGGCGCGATTTGCGGATCTCGCTGGTCAGCTCGGCAAGCGCCGCAGGGCCGGGCAAGCCGATCGGGAACACGCCCTCCCACCGCAGCGCCCGCTGCACCGGCCGCCGGTGTGGCCACACCGCGCCCACCCACACCGGGATCCTCGGCCGCTGCACGGGAACTGGCTGAAACTCCCCGGCCCAGTACCTCGTCAGATCGTCGAGACCTCGATCGAGCAGCCGGGCCCGCTCACGTGGGTCGACGACTTCCCCGAACGGTTCAAGCTCGCCGTTTCGCGCACCGCCGAGCCCAACCCCGAAGACAAGGCGGCCCGAACTCAGCAGATCCAGGGTGACCGTCTCCCTGGCCACCTTATGCACGCGCCTCCGCGCCAGCGGGGTGATCAGCGGCCCGATCCGCAGACTGCTCGTGGCGCACGCCACCGCCGCCAGGGCCACCCACGGATCGGCCACGGCCCGAACCGGCGCGCGATACACGATGTGGTCCCAGACAAAGAAGCCGTCCCAGCCACGCTCCTCCGCACCGACCGCAAGCTCAGCCAAGACCCGCGGATCGGCCAGCTCGCCAAACGGTGGCACATAGATCGCGTGCTTCACGCGCCTAAGTCTCCCACGGTCATCTCACATACTGACCGGACAGCCCCCGGCCAGGGCGTCCGAGCCGACATTCGGGTGGACCGTGACCTGACCGTTATGGAATACGGCGCACTACCGGACAGTCGCACTGATCTACGGATCTCTTCTCATAACCCAGCGACGGCAGTCAGACTCGGGCGAGGCACACAAGTGTGGAATCCGGGAGTCGCAGGTCATCACGGTGAGGAAAGTACCGCTCCTTAAGTGCCACCGCATCAAACAACGAGATCGATGAAAAGCCGGCTCTCGCCAGTAGATCGACACAGCCGCTTCGGGTGTAAGCCGCTCGGACCGGTTCCCCTTCCCGACTCACCACCTCCGCGGCCGTCGCCTGGAATGCACGGGTGAAGTCGTCGGTCTCCTCGTCGGCGAGGAGGAAATTGACCACGAGGGTTGTCCCGATATCCCGCTGCGCGATGACCTGCAGCACCTGCTCGGTCACCGGACGCTCAAGATACATGGTCACGCCGAGCCAGTTCCAGGTCGCCGCAACAGGAGTGTCAATGGCGCCAAGGGATAGCGCGGCCAGGTCCACGGGCACGAAACGGACGTTCGCGGGTTCACCGAGCTGGCGCTCAGCGAGCGCCCGGCGCTTCCAACGCTGGGTCGCCGGATGGTCGATCTCCCAGATACGGAACAGGCCAGCTCGCGGGTGCCGCCACGCAAAGGTGTCCAACCCGGCACCAAGCAGGACGTAATCATGGCGGCCTACGGCCAGGCCCTCCATGGCGATATCTTCCGCCAGTCGGCTGCGAACCGCGTGCGCCAGCCGGAACGCCGCCCGCACCTCCGGTGCCCATCGGGCGATCTCCGCTCGCACCTCGCCGAGACTGCGGCGATCCAGTAGCCGCTCGGAGAGCCTGTCTTCGAGCACCCACGGCGGCGCGTCCTCTTGCATATGGGCGGCGCGCAGTACGGCGCTGCCCATGGCCGTCCTGCTGGGCTGGTCTTGCATGGCTCCTCGCACTCCGGGAGCACCACCGCCCGGCGTGCGATCCGCGTGCGACAGCGAGCGGGTGACCACGGTCACACACGGCAGTCACGGTCGCTCAGCTGTCACACGCCAAAAAGGGGCTGATAGACATTTGCGCAGGTCAACGCGGTAGGAGATGGTGGTCAGGGACAGGATCGAACTGCCAACCGTCTGCTTTTCAGCCCCTGGTATCCCTGTGGTGACGCCCGTTCTGGGCGGAAAATCGGGTGTGGCTGCTGCCCGCTGACGCCGATTACCCCTTGGTCTTCGAGGTCGATTTTCAGCCGGGTGCCGGGAGCCGGTGTCGGGCCCTTCAGTGTCGCCTTGAGCACGAGGATCAGATTCCTCCATATGTCCCTGTGGCTCCCGCGGGCGGCAGCCGCCTTCGGTTCCGATGACGGCAAAGGCAGGTCAGGATGCTCACACAGACGCAGGACAACGAGGAGATCATCGCGGGTCGCGGCGCTGGATATCGGCAAGGCCGAGCTGGTGTGCTGGGTGCGGGTCCCGGATGAGGACCAGCCGGGGCGGCGGCTGCAGGAGGTGGAGACCTACTCCACGATGACCCGGCCGCTGCTTGGGGATGGCCGGCCACCTGCGCTGCCTGGGGGTGACGCGGGTGGTGATGGAGGCGACGTCGGATTACTGGAAGCCGGTGTTCTACCTGCTGGAGGCGGCCGGGTTCGAGACCTGGCTGGTGAACGCCAAGGACGTCAAGCACCTGCCCGGGCGGCCCAAGACCGGCAAGCTAGACGCAGCATGGCTGGCCAAGGTCGCCGAGCGGCAGATGATCCGGCCGAGCTTCGTGCCGCCGCCCGGGATCCGGCGGCTCCGGGATGTCACCCGCTATCGCGCCGACCTGGTGGCGGTGCGCACTGCGGAGAAGCAGCGAGCGGAAAAGCTGCTGGAAGACGCCCAGATCAAGCTGAGCGTGGTTGCCTCGGACATCTTCGGGGTCTCCGGCCGGCAGATGCTGGCCGCGCTGATCGCCGGCGAGCGCGACCCCAAGGTGCTCGCGCAAATGGCGCGGGCCGCGATGCGCGCCAAGATCACCGCGCTGCAGGAGGCATTCACCGGCTACTTCACCGGCCACCACGCGTTCTTGCTGGAGAAGATGCTGGCGCGCGTCGATGCGCTCGACGCCGGCATCGCCGCGCTCGACGCCAAGATCGAGGAGATGATCGCTCCCTTCGCCGCGGCGGCACAGCGACTGGATGAGATTCCCGGGATCAACTCCGCCGCCGCATACGCGATCCTGGCCGAGACCGGGATCGACATGGACCGGTTCCCTACCGCCGGCCACCTGGTCTCCTGGGCCAAATTCGCCCCCGGCGTCAAGGAATCTGCCGGGAAGAAGAAAGGCAAGAACGCCACCGGGCATGGCAACTCCTACCTGGCCCGGGTGCTCGGCAACGCCGCCGTCTCCGCCGGCCGGACCGGCACATTCCCCGGAGAGCGGTACCGGCGCATTGCCCGCCGCCGCGGCCGGAAGAAAGCCGTGGTGGCCATCGGCCGGTCCATCCTGGTCATCATCTGGCACCTGCTGAAGAACCCCGAGGCCCGGTTCACCGACCTCGGCAGCGACTTCTACGCCACCCGCATCAACCCCGAACAGCGCAAACGCGGCCACATCCGCCAGCTCGAATCCCCCGGCTACAAGGTCACCCTCGAACCAGCCGCCTGAACCCCGCACCAATCCCGCCCGGCTCCGCTGAGGCTCCGCCGGGTACTCCCGCGCGCCCGCTACCCCCCTTTGTAAGTCTCCGATTTTCGGATCAGGTGTAGCGAATGCCCAGGTCAGATCAGAACGCACGAGAGTACTTGATTGTTTTACGGCTGCGTCAGGGCGCTGACGACTGCCGTCAGAGACACCAGCAGGCCTTCCGCTTCCGAGGCGGCTTCGCAGGTCCGAGCGCCTCTCGCGCCGCACCACCGCCGCGCTTGCCTTCGTGCAGCCGTCCCGTCAGGGGCGGCGCTGCCGTCGGTCAGCCACTTCCGGGAAACTCCATTGGAACGTCCTCATAAAGCTCTGAACGCGCAGTGCCCTGAACCAGGAACTCAGCCCCGGCCCGGAAGGCCTCGAACGCCTCCTCGTCGGCGTAGAACGCCTTGTTCTCCCTCTCGAACGTGGCCAGGTCGGGATACTCGAACTCCGCGATGATCTCATTGTTAGAGCCCGCGGTGGGAACGAGCAACCGCGCTGCGACCCACCCGCGGTCGCGCGTGATCGCGTCGAGCTTCTTCCACGTCTTCAGGTAATCACCGAAATGCCCGTACTTCACCTCGGAGATAAGGCGGAACCTGTAGGCCACGGGTACCCTCCTGGGTTCGAGGTCCTTTTAGACCAGGGTGAAGAGAAGCCTCCCCAGGCCCGAACCCCGGGGCGTAGGCCAGCTCATCACACTCTGGATCAAGCGTCAACGACCTGACCAGCCCGGTCCTAGGTCATCACGTGCCTGGGCCGTACCGCGAGTAATCGTCAACCTCTTCGACTGCCTCATCGCACACGCGGCAGGACGCCTGCCCCCTCGATGCGAACTATCGGCAGTGGGGTCATCGAAGGTCGTTCGCGCACGTGGCGAGGTCATTTCGGTCGCTCTGGAGTCAATCCAGGTCGGTCTCGTTGCTGCACTTCCTGCTGCACAGGTGCTTGCTGCCTATCCGGCTCACGGCTCCGGAGTCTGTGTGTCGTCTGCAGCGCGTCGAGCTGCGGCGATGACAAGTCAGTCAGTCTGGCGTTGAGTCCGTGTCTGGTTTGCAAGAGAGCCGGTTCTTCTTGACGGCTGCTCAGATTCTGCCAAGGATGGAGGGTTGCCGAGAGGGGAGGAGCAAGCGATGGACCACGTTCGCATCGGTGTCTACGCTGTGACCAGTAGGACAGCTAAGGAAGCCGCAGACCGGGGTCGGGAGGGAATGCTTAGCGTGTTCCGGGCTCATCCTGAGTTCCATGCCTACGGGCTGGCTGAGACCGAGAGGGCAAAGTGGTCTCGGTGACCGTGTGGGAATCAGCGGAGCAGGCTGAGCAAGCCAACGAAGTGGCCGCTTCCTGGGTGCGCGAGAACATCGCCGACCGGGTCCGGCTCGAGCGTACGTACGTCGGAGACTTCTTGTTCTACGACACTGCGTTACAACCCTGGCAGCGTCTACTTTCCCGCTTTCTGCCGGGCTTCACAGGATCTAGGCGGCTCCGCCAGCAGCGCTACTTGCTCCGATGATGCGGAGGTTCGCCGCGCGCGTTTCGGGCCTGGCCTTGGCCTGGCCCTCGCCGTCAGGCCCGCGGGGTCGGCCGAGGTCTCCGGGGTCAACGGCGCGCCGCAGGCGCGTCCCGCGTCAGGCATCGGCACCTGCTCATGCCAGGTGCCCGGTGGCGGCGATCGAGACGACCTTGAGGTCGTCGAGCGTGGGGATGGCGCACGCCGGGATATCAGCCTCCAGCAGGCTAG
>JAFAPY010000321.1 GCA_019246795.1 Streptosporangiaceae bacterium
AGCGCGGTACGGTTCATCACTCACATCCAGATGACGCAAAGGACGGTAGTCGGCTCTCAGACCGGCGGCAGCCCTGGCTCTGGCCAGGGCGGCCCGTCAGGCACCCGAAACGACGGGCTGAGCGGGGGATCGTCGATGTCGGCGATCACCACATCGACCGGGCGGTGGCCGGTCAGCGGCGCGAGCGCCGCGGTAATGCTCGCGGCCAGGTCCGCCGCCGGCACTCCCCACCGGGACCGGACCTGTACCTTCACCCGGCCGTTCCCGATCACCACGCCGGTGACCTTGCGGCCGGGCAGGTAGGTGGCGACCGCGCCGAACGGCCCGCCGTCCAGCGCGGTCACTCCCGCGGAGCCCGCGACGGCCGCGGCGACGGCGTCGACGTCGATGCCGTCGATCACCGCGGGCTCAGGCGTGCGGTTGTCCTGCAGCAGGGTCATGACACCCGCGAGGGCGCGGTGTCCTGATCGCCGTCGGAGGGCAGGTAGACGTCGTCGACGGCGATGTTGACCTCGACAACGCGCAGGCCGGTCATCCGCTCTACCGTCTGCTTGACGTTGCGCTGGATGCTGCGGCCCAGCTCGGCGATGCTGACGCCGTACTCGACCACGATGTCCAGGTCGATAGCGGCTTCTGTCTCGCCAACCTCAACCCCGACGCCCTGGGCGAAGTTCGGGCCCGTGCTGCCGGGGATGCGCTCGCGGATCGCGCCGAACGCACGGGTGCCGCCGGTGCCCATAGCGTGCACCCCGGCGATTTCCCGGCAGGCCTTCCCGGCGATCTTCTGCACCACGCCCTCGGCGACGGTAATCTGACCGTCACCGGTGGCCAGCCGGTCCCGGGTAGCCTGGCTGGCGTTCGTGCTGGCGGTCGTGGGCGGGGTCTGGCCGGTGCTCGACGTCGCAGGCTGGGTCATCAGGCGCGCTCCTTAAGACGATAATGGGACGGCCCCACAACCGGGTGGTCGTACGGGCCCGACATCTGGTTAGACACCGCCGACGCGAAATCCTCGCAGCCCTTGGGCGGAATCTTCCTCGCGGCGGCCCCGCTTGCATGCCCTGCCATGGACGGGGTATGCGAGTTACCGCCCGGATACTGGGCCGGGCGAGGGGGTTGGGCACAGTGACGGCAACGGGGCAGGCGGCCGAGCCCGCGGTCGCAGACGCCTACCTGGTGTGCCGGGCCCAGCAAGGCTACCTCGACGCCTACGAGCTGCTCGTCCGGCGTCACTCGGCGATGGCCTACCGTGTCGCCTTGCGTCTTACCGGTAACCATCACGATGCCCAGGACGTCGCCCAGGAAGCGCTGATCGCGGCGTGGGAGAACATCGACCGGTTCCGCGCCGGGTCGTCGTTTTCCACGTGGCTGTACCAGATCGTGACCCGCCGGGCGTTGAACAAGGTCAGCCGGAACCAGGAAGAAATCTCGCTGGACCACCTGCCTGACCTCGCCGACCCGGCCGTAGAGCCCGCAGCTGCCGCCGAGCGCAACCTGGCGGCCGACGCGGTCACCGACGCGCTGCTCGCGCTGCCGTTCCTGCAGCGGGCGGTGATGGTCCTTCACCATTTCGAGGGACTGTCTTACGCTGAGACAGCCAGCGTGACCGGTAGCACCGAGCCGGCCGTCCGCAGTCACCTGTTCCGCGCCCGGCGTGCCCTGGGCAAGAAGTTGGAGGAATGGAGGTGAGCGGCACGGTGAGCGATCAGCCGGACGGCAGGTCGGCTGCCCGGCCGCTGCTGGCGGCTGTCACCTTGCCGTGCGGCGCCGACATCGACCTGCTGTTCGAGCAGGTGGCCGACGGCCGCGGCGCAGATCAGGACGCCCACCAGCGTCAGTGCGTGCACTGCCAGGCCGCGCTCAGCGAGTTCAGCGCCTTGTGGGATCCGTTCGCTGAGCTGGCGGCCACCCCAGTGCCTGCCCCGCCCGGCCTGGTCGCGGCGGTGATGAGCCAGATCCGCACCCTGGTCCGCGACATCTGGTACACCCTGGAGGTCACCGAGAACGGCGTGATCCGGATCGCGGCCCGGATCGTGGCCGCGCTGGCCCGCGACTGCGCCCAGATGATTCCCGGCGTCCGGGTCGCCCTTGGCCGCAGCACCCACGATAAGATCGCCGCGCTGGCGGAGAAGTCCACCCTCGGGCACCGTCACCCACACGCCGCCGTCGGGGTGCTGGGCCGCACTGCGGTTGTGGACCTGGCCGTGGCGGTCACCGATGACGATCCTGTCCATAGGGTGGCCCGTGACATCCAGCGGCAGGTTATCGCCACCCTGCGCGACCAGGTGGGGCTGCAGAGCGTAACGGTCAACGTTACCGTGGATGACATCATCGATGATGACGAGGCTGATGCAACCGGCTGATCCAACCGCCGCGGCCGACCGGAGAGGCGAGCTAATGGACGCGGGCAGGCCTGGGACCGTAGCAGAGCCGCCGCGCTGCCGCGATCGCGAGCAAGATCAGCCACGGGTGCCGTCTGATGATGACCACCCTGGGCAGCGGTTCGGGATCCTGGTCCTGTCCGGTATCGAAGGTACGCAGGCCCGCGATGAAGCGGTCCGTATTCCCGCCTCGGTCCGGATGATTCGCCCGAATGAATTCCCGGCGGCGGCGCCGGGATTCGCAAGCCTGGGTTTCATTCGTCTGTGGAATCATGGCCACCTTTGCGCATCGGCGGGAAGCGAGTCGTTTCCGGCAGGTTCATACTAGCTGCCCGGCCATCTTTGGAAAAGCCTCAGCTGAGGCTCAACAGCGGGCGTGGACGCTGCCGCACGTCCAGCATGGCACGAATAGATCCGTGGGCACCTGGGTATCTGCGGGCCACACGCCCAGAGATCGTTGGCGCACCGCACCGGCCCTGCTCTGGTCACATGTTCTACTGCGCCGAGGACCTATCCTAACCGGGTAAGGGCCTTGACCTGCTGAAACTGGTAGCGGGGGCGGGATCTGAACCCGCGACCTCTGGGTTATGAGCAGTGCGACGCGCGTCTTCCACGTCTCCGACGTTCCGGCGCGTCTCGCTGACCAGGCGGAGGCGTCGCTGAGCGTCGCCGGTGTCTCATGTCGTTTCCCCGTCCCGTCTGGTCTCGTTAGCAAATCCGTTAGTTAGCCCGATGCGCCGCCCTGGCCTGCGACTGCCCAATGGTCATTACGGCTCGTCCAGTGATTAGGCTTTCCCGGCGCGGTTGCCGTCAGGGTGCCCCGGGAGCCTGGCTAGCAGTGCGCTGGCAGGCTCACCACGGTGCCTGCCTTGGACAGCAGAAGTGGCCAGCATCGGCACTCCCCTTGGTCGGATGCCTGGCCCGTCCGGGCGTTGAGCACCACCGAGTAGTCGGTATAGGGCCGGGCTGGCGGCTGGTAGCCGGGCGGAACGCTGTGATTCCAGTTGATCGCTGTGGCGTGGACCTCGACCACCCAGACCAGCGTCCGGGGCGGCATCGCGGTACTGATCTCACCTTGCGCCTCGACCGCTTCGCCTCTGGCATAGGTGGTGAACACCAGGTGCACTTGCTCGGGGCCGGCGAAAAATCCCGGGCTCGCTCCCGCAACGATCAGCTTGCAGGCGTGTGCTGCTGACATGACACCGGGCGGCAGCGGGCCACTGGGGGCGGGGCCGGATCCTGGCCACACCCGGAAAGCAGGGTCATCGCCGTCAAGGACATGACGGCGAACACGCACGCCGACCGCGACATGCGAACGGGAACTGGCCGGTTGAGCCGCCTGTTCATTGCGGCCGCCTCCTCGCTGTCATCGGCTTGGACGCTGCAGACGGGCTGACGGGTTCCGAGCTGGTGTTCTTGGTCCCGAACTGGCGGCGCCGCTGGGCGTCTGGCCGTCGTCCCAGCTAGCTGAGTGTGCTGGCGGTGGTCGCTGATAGCCGCTGTGCGGGGACGTTGCCGTACTTCCGTGCTGCACGGTGCCGCATGAGCAGCTGGGGTTCGCCGCGATCCTCCCGGAGTCAAGCTGCCAGCTCGCGGCCACGCATAGGCTTGCGCACGTGCGGCTGGGAATCATCGCTGACATCCACGGAAACGAGGTGGCGCTGCGCGCGATATTGCAGGATGCGGATCGTTTGGAGGTGGACCGCTGGTGGGCGCTAGGCGACCTGGTCTTGTTCGGCCCTCGCCCGGCCGAGGCGCTGGAACTCCTGCAGGACCTGCCTGGCCTCGGCATGCTGCGCGGGAACACCGACCGCTACGTGCTGACCGGCGAGCAGCCCGCCCCGCATGCAACCGCCGCCGCTGCTGCCGCCAGCGTAGGCCTGGTGGAGCGCTACGCGGCCATGGCCGCCGGGATAGGCTGGACCCGCGGTGTCTTGGACGAGGCCGACCTGCTGTCCGCCTTGACCGACCTGCCGGGACAGCTGCGTCTGCAGCTCCCGGGCGGAGCCACCGTCCTGGGCGTTCATGCATCACCCCAAGCCGACGACGGCCCAGGGATCGAACCCTGCATCGCCGATGAGTATCTCCGGCCGCTACTGGCCGGATGCGGCGCCGATGTCGTCGTCGGCGGCCACACGCATGTTGCCACCGACCGCCTCGTTGACAGCATCCGTGCCCTCAATAGCCCGACGTTCACGCTCAGGACGTGGGGCATCGGCTCACCGCGTCCCGCTCGGCGGCATCGCGCGCCGCTGGTCCGGGTGATTGACGCCAGGCACGCCGTAGTGTGCCGGTGGATCTTCACCTGCTCGTGTGGCAGCGGCTCGGCCGAGATGTGTTTAAGCGGATTGACGCCTGGACCAGTGATCGGCAATGCGGGGCGTGACGGCAAGTAGCAGCCAGAGGTATTTGGCGGCATTGGGATTGACCCAGGCAATGCCGATCGACAAGGCGATGACCAAAACGCTTGCGGCAACGCGGTATTGGGCCGCCCGCGTTTCCTGCGCGGTCTCGGCGGTCATCAGATCCTTGCGGCGGCCGTAGATTACGGTCAGCTGGGTCGCCACGGCGGCGAGCAGGAGGTTCGCTGCGAAGATGTCGACGGCGAGCGGATTGGCGGAGAACTCGCCGAGCAGGGCGCTGGTGAACGGCATGATGGTGATGGTGAACAGGAACGCGAAGTTCCACCAGGCCAGGCCCTCTTGCTGTCCGGTGATCCGGCGGAAGACCCGGTGGTGAACAATCCAGAACTGGGCGATGACGTAGAACGAGATCACGTAGCTGACCAGCCGGTCAGCGCCGTTTCCGAGCTGGCGGGCGAGCTCGGAGGCTGAGTTGGGGTCGGGGAGCTTTGACGGGGACGGCACATTCAGTTGCAGGACCAGCAGGGTGATAGCGATGGCCACTACGCCGTCAGACAAGGCGAGCAGGCGGTCCACGTTAGGCAGGTTGCGACGCGGACCAGCAGAGAGGGGATCGGCAGACATAGGCACCTAGCCTCGCACATCACAAAGGCCGATCAGTGGCCCCTGCGGATGGGCGGATCCTAATCCGGGGCCGGTTCCGGCTTGTGCGAGAAGACCGAGCCCAGGGTGCGCGCCGTGGACGAGCTGCCTGCCCAGGGCCTCGGCATAGTGGCGTGATGGCTGGTTGATGACCCTGGTGTCCGGTTCGGTCGCCGGGATGCGGAGCAGGCACGGTTCCAAGATCATGTGGGTGTCGAATCCCATGATCCCTTCGGAAAGCCGTGCCTGCCCTTTCATCATCGCTGATCAGCCCTGCCCTGGAGCAAATCGCTGATCTGCCTGCCGGTGACCGTGAGCTGCTGGCCATCGGTCACCTGAGCTTGCTGGAGCATCTTGCGCGGGTGCCTGATCCGCGCAAGCGCCGGGGCGTGCGCCATTCGCTGTCCTCGGTGCTGGCTGCCGCGATCGCCGCGGTGCTGGCCGGGGCGCAGTCGTTCACCGCCATCGCGGAATGGATCGCTGACGCGCCGCCGCAGGTCCTGGCCTTGCTCGAGATCCGCCGCGATCCGCTGACCCGGCGGTTCCAGCCTCCCGGGGAGGCCACCATCCGCCGGGTCCTGGAGGCAGTCGACGCCGCCGTCCTAGACACCGAGGTCGGCGCCTGGCTGTCCGCCCGGGTGCAGGCCGCCCGTCCGCGGCCCGGCCGGCGGGTCGCACTGGCAGTCGACGGCAAGGCGCTGCGCGGCACCCGCCACGCCCGCGCCGGCGGGCAGGCCGTGCACCTGCTGGCGGTCCTGGACCAGCAGGCCTGCGTCGTTCTCAGCCAAGCCGGTGTGGACGGCAAGACCAACGAGGTCACCCAGTTCGCCCCGCTGCTGGAACACCTGGACCTGACCGGGCACGTGGTCACCGCCGACGCGCTGCACACCCAGCGCGGGCACGCCGAGTTCCTGGTCACTGCCAAGAACGCGCACTACATCTTCATCGCGATT
>JAFAPY010000011.1 GCA_019246795.1 Streptosporangiaceae bacterium
GCCCGCTCATCTCGCGGACCATGCGCACCGCCGCATCTTCCGGCATCTCCCCCGGATTGCAGGGGTTGCCCGGCAGCGACGCGGGAGCCTCGGGAGGACCCCCTGGCGGATGGATGAAGACGATCTGGTCAGCGTCGGTCTCGACTACCACCAGCGCACCGTGGTAGTCGAACGGCGGGGCCGCGGATGCCATGTGCTGAGCCTAGACCCGGTGACCGTGGCAGACGATGGTGGTGCGTCATGTTTCGCCGTGGTTCCGCAGGCAGCCGCTGACCGCACCGATGGTTTTCAAGAGCATGCGCGGTTCGGTGTCCATCACCCCTCTTACCTCGACGTTTAGCACCCCAACCTGCTGCGCTGTCCAAGATCATCCCGCGTATATCCCGCACCGGTCGCGAGCTGCCACAGTTCACCGTCCCGTGACGGTCTGATCGGGTCAAGCGCTAAGGGCGCTGCCCTTGACCTGGCGCATAAAGTCCTCGATCGCCGCGAAGGCGAGGTCGGGCCGGTCGCGGAAGATGTCGTGTCGTGCGCCAGGCAGTCGGATCAGACGGGTCGATCCAGCGGGGAGTTGGCGCGCCAGGTCCTCGACGACGGGAAGTGGGGCTACCGGGTCGTCTTCGCCTGCCAGGACGAGCGCAGGGCTGGTGATCATGTTCAGCATGCCCCATGGGCTGAAGCGCGACATCTTATGGCGGAAGTAATGCCGGTTGACCTCGTCAGTGTGGATCGACCGGGTTTGGCGCTGCTGGAGTTCTTCGGCGGAGCTGGGCTTGCTGCTATAGAGCGGGAGGCAGACCCGCCGGAACTCGGCGAGCGATTCCGCGGTCGGTTCCGCGAACTCACGTTCGGCGATGGTAGCTGCTTCGTCGCCGCCCAGGCGGCGGAATATCTCGATGCTGCTTCGGTGGTCTTGCCGTCCTCCTGTGGTGTTGGCCAGGATGATGCCGCCCGGGTGGCGGGGAAAAAGTGCGGCGTAGGTCAAGACCACATGGCCGCCGAAGCTGCTGCCCATGACCACAGGCTGGACCAGGCCGAGCACGTCGCACAGCCGCTTGAGGTCGTCAGCCCAGGTCCGCAGGTTCCAAGACTCCGGAGTTCCGCGGTCGCTGCGGCCGTGCCCGCGCTGGTCGTAGTAGAGGATCTGGAAGTGCCCGGCCAGCGGCGCCAGCCCAGCCTTCATGTTGATGTGGTCCCAGCCAGGGCCGCCGTGAACGGCCACCAGCGTCAGACGCTCGAGGACCGTGCCTCCACAGACAACAGCGGACGGTCCAGATACGTCGAACCACAGGGTTACGTCCCCCAAGTTGATCCGCATCGGATCTGCCTCCATAAGCGCTGGCACGGTGGGCCGCGTTCCTGTGCTTCCTATCGTGGCATCCCGATAACAGACGGCATGACCTGCCCGCTCCCGAACTATGTCGTGCTGGTCGTTCAGATCTGCAAACCCGCATTGTCTCGAACACGAACTGTCAGCTTGGGAATCGGTGCCTTCCGGGGCTCTCATGTGCCTTGAGCTGTGAAGCTGGCTGTCCGCAAGTGACCTTGAGATACCGGTCTTCACCGGGGTTAATGGCACGCTAATGGCACGACCATCTTGGTCTGAATCGCGCCGATGGCCTCTTGGTCGTCCGCCTTTCGGGCCGGATAAAGGTCAGCCGATGCTGATCGCAGCTACGGCGACAGCAGAGACAGCCAGGCCGATGACCTGGAGCCGACTCCACCGCTCGTGCAGCGTGAGCCGGGCGAGCAAGACGGTGACGGCGGGATACAGTGCTGTCACCACGGCGACCACGGCAAGCTGCCCGGCGCCGGTGGCGGCCAGGTAGAGCAGGTTGGCGATGCCTCCCAGCACCCCCGCAGCCACCCCGGTACGCCATGCCCGTGACCAGGTTTTCCGTGCGGGCCGGTTGCGGGCCGGTGCGGCCCAGGTCAGGACCAGTAGCGCGGCGACCGCCTGCCCGGGCAGCAGCGGCCATGCTCCGGCCGAGGTACCGGCCCGGTCCAAGGCAATGAACAACACGGCGAACCCGGCGCCGGCCGCCAGCCCGGTGACGATCCCGGCGCGCCGGGAGCCCTGTACCTCCCCGGGCTGCAAGGACACGAGCGTGACTGCGGGCAGCGCGATCACGATGCCCGCCCACGCCAACGCGGCCAGGTGCTCGCCGAGCAGCAACCCGACCACC
>JAFAPY010000090.1 GCA_019246795.1 Streptosporangiaceae bacterium
GATGGTGCGCCTGGCCCGCTTCCAGCCCGCCTCTACCGCGGGCCGCAGCTGCTTGCCTTCGCGCACCTCGTCGCGCAATCGCTCGAAGAACACCACGAACGAGTCGGCGGTGATGCCGATCGCCACGATCAGGCCGGCGATCCCGGAAAGCTCCAGGGTGAAGTCCTGGTACTTGGTGAGCAGCATCACCGACAGCAGCGCCAGCAGCCCGGCGATCACCAGGCTGGAGACCGACACCACGCCCAGGCCCCGGTAGTAGACGAACGAGTAGACCACGACCAGCGCCAGCCCTATCGCGGCCGCGATCAGGCCGGCGACGAGCTGGGCCCGGCCCAGCTGCGGCGACACCGAGCTGACGCTGAGGATCTTGAAGTTCAGCGGCAGGGACCCGTACTTCAGCTCGTTCTGCAGCTGGGTGGCCTGGGTTTGGGTGAAGTTGCCGGTGATCTGGGCGTTGCCGCCGGGGATGGCGCCCAGGGTCTCCGGCGCGCTGACCACGTTGCCGTCCAGCACGATCGCGATCGTGTCCAGCCAGTAGTCGTCTTGGTTGGTGGAGGCGTTGGGAAGGTAGGTGCTGGCCTGGCGCGAGGTCAGCGCGGCGAAAGCCGCGGCGCCGGCGCCCTTGAACGTGAGGTTGACCTGCCACTGGTTGCTGGTCGTGGACAGCGCGGCGGTGGCGCTGGCGATCTGGGTGCCCTGGACCTTGGCCACGTCCAGGGCGTACTTGCCGCCGCTGCTGTCGCAGGAGACGATCTGGGTGTCCGGGTTGTCGTAAGCGCTGGCGGTGTCGTAGCCGACCTGCGCCTTCCACGTCTGCGGGTTCTCGTTCGGCTTGCAGGACAGCTTGCCGAACAGCTTGAGCACGTCGGAGTTCACCATGCTCGGGCTGCCGTACACCGTGGGTGAGGACGCCGGCGCGGTGGCGCTCGGGCTCGGGCTCGGCGAGGCCGGCGCGCGCGACGTGCCGCTCGCGCTGGGGCTGGCCGCGGGGACCACCTTGGCCGACGTCTTCGCCGTCTTGGTCGCGCTGGGAGACGGGCTGGCCTTGGCGGACGGGCTTGCCGATGCCGATGACGACGGGCTCGCGCCCGGGCTGGCGGATCCCGACGGCGTCGTGGTAGCGCTGTACGGCTGGAAGAGCAGGGTCTGGCGGAACATCAGCAGCGCGGTCGTGCTCACCAGCTGCTCGGTCTGCTGGGAGGTCTTGCCGGGCACCGACACGTTGAGGATGTTGCTGCCCTGCGTCTGCACCTGGGCGCCGGAGTTACCGGTGGCGTTGACCCGGTTCAGGATGATGGTCTCGGCCTCGTTCATCTCCCCGGCGGGCGGGTTGCCCCCGCTCAGGGTGGTTGCCTGCATGCTCAGCTGGGTGCCGCTGGACAGGTCGAGGCCGAGGCCCACCCGGAAGTCCTGGTGCCACTTCGAGGGCGTGAACAGGTTCGCGCCGACCAGCGCCAGCAGCATGATCACGATGAGCGCGCCGAGCGCCGCGAGCGCCCGTCCCGGGTGCGGGACGGTTTTCGTTGGGGCTGCCACTTCTCCGTTACCTCACGTACCTCACGCCAGCCGGGGGCGGGCTCAGGGCACGTTGTGCTTGTCAGGCTCGGTCAGGGGCCGGTCGTGGGACGTGGTGCTGTCCTCGGCGGTCGCCGAGACCGGAGCGTCCTCGGCGGGATGCCCGGCAGCCTGGGTCTCCTGAGTCTCCTCGGCCTCCTCGGCCCCCTCGGCCGGCTCGTCAGCCGCGGCGGCCTCGGGCTCGCCCGGGGACATGACCTCCATGATGGCCCGCTTCATGTACCGGACTTCCACGCCCGGCGCGACCTCGAGCACCAGGTCGTCGCCGTCGACCGCGGCCACCGTCGCGTACATCCCGGCCGTGGTGCGGACCCGGGCGCCGGGCGTGACGGTGTTCTGCTGCCGCGCGGCCTGCTGCTGCCGGCGGCGCTGCGGCCTGATCATCAGGAAGTAGAAGCCGACGAAGACGAGCAGGATAAGGAGCAGGAACGTGAACGAGCTGCTGCCGCTTGACTTTGTGGCCGCTTCAGCGGCTGCGATAGTCCCCATGACCGGGGCATCCTTCCAGTTGGCGGTGCGCACCTGGCCGCGGTCTCCCGGTCGGAGCCGGCGGCCAACTGCCGAAGTTTAGCCGCGCTTTGACTGCGCACCAACAGGCTACGGCGTTTTCCCCGGTGATCGTGACGTGCGCGCCATGTTAGTCGAACAATGTGGGCAGCTCGGCGAGCGAGGCGGGCGGATCCAGGCCGAGGTGAGCCCATCCGGCCGCGGTTGCCACCCGGCCGCGCGGCGTCCGCGCCAGCAGCCCGCACCGGACCAGGAACGGCTCGGCCACCACCTCCACGGTCTCCGCCTCCTCCCCCAGGGCGACCGCGAGCGTGGACAGCCCCACCGGGCCGCCGCCGAACCTGCGGACCACCGCGTCGAGCACGCCGCGGTCCAGCCGGTCCAGGCCCCGGGCATCCACCTCGTACAGCTCCAGCGCGGCGCGGGCGATCTCCAGGGTCACCTGGCCGTCAGCGCGCACCTCCGCGTAGTCGCGGACCCGGCGCAGCAGCCGGTTAGCGACCCGGGGGGTCCCCCGTGACCGGGCAGCCAGCTCCGCGGCGGCCTCATCGGTGAGCCGCACGCCGAGCAGGCCGGCGGACCTGCGGACGATGTGCTCCAGCTCGCCGGGGGCGTAGAAGTCCAGGTGCGCGGTGAAGCCGAACCTGTCCCGCAGCGGCGCGGGCAGCAGGCCCGCCCGCGTGGTCGCCCCGACCAGCGTGAACGGCGCGATGTCCAGCGGGATCGCGGTCGCGCCGGGTCCTTTGCCCACCACGACGTCGACGCGGAAGTCTTCCATCGCGAGGTAGAGCATCTCCTCGGCGGGCCTGGCCAGGCGGTGGATCTCGTCGATGAAGAGCACTTCCCCCTCGCTGAGCGTGGACAGCACCGCCGCCAGGTCGCCGGAGCGTTCGATCGCCGGGCCGCTGGTGACCCGCAGCAGCGCGCCGAGCTCGGCGGCGACGATCATCGCGATCGTGGTCTTGCCCAGGCCCGGCGGGCCGGCCAGCAGCAGGTGATCCGGCGGCCTGCCGCGCCGCAGCGCGCTGGTCAGGATCAGCGACAGCTGCTCGCGCACCCTGGCCTGGCCGGTGAAATCGGTCAGCCGCCGGGGGCGCAGCGCGCTCTCGATCGCGCTCTCGTCGGCGTCGGCCAGCGGCGACACGAGGCTGTCCCGGCGGGCCGCGAGCTCGGCTTCTTCCGCCCTGGCCAGGGCGTCCCCGGCTGCATCCCCCGGCCGTTCCCCCTGCACTGTCAGTGCCTGCTGAGCTTGCGCAGCGCGGCCCGCAGCGCGGCGGACACGTCCACCGGCTCGCCGTCGCCGGCGATGGTCCCGTCGGCTTCCAGCGCGGCGATCGCCTGGTCGGCGTCGCGGGCGGTCCAGCCCAGGTTGACCAGGCCGGTGTGCACCTGGTCCCGCCACGAGGGAACCCGCCGCGACGGCGCCCGCCCGGGCGGCCCGTCGCCGGGGTCACCCGCGCCCGGCGGCCCGAGCCGGTCCCGCATCTCCAGCACGATCCGCTGTGCTCCCTTCTTGCCGATGCCGGGGACCATGGTAAGCACGCCGACGTCGTCGGTGGCGACGGCCCGGCGCAGCGCGTCCGGGGCGTGCACCGCCAGCATCGCCAGCGCCAGCCTCGGGCCGACTCCGCTCGCCGTCTGCAGCAGCTCGAAGACGTTCCGCTCGTCATCGGAGGCGAAGCCGTACAGGGTCAGCGAGTCCTCCCTGACCACCAGCGACGTGGCCACCCACGCCTGTTCCCCTGGCCGCAGCGTGGCCAGCGTGCCGGGCGTGCACTGCACCCGGATGCCGACGCCGCCGACCTCGATGACCGCGCCGTCCGGCGCGACGCCGGCGACCGTCCCGTGCAGATGGGCTATCACGCGCCGTTCCCTCCTAGAGCCTCCAGGCGGACCCCGCGCCACAGGTGGCAGATGGCCAGCGCCAGGGCATCGGCGGCGTCGGCGGGGCGCGGCGGGTCCTTGATCCGCAGCAGCCTGGTCACCATCGTTGTGACCTGCTGCTTGCCTGCGCTGCCGCTGCCGGTCACCGCCGCCTTGACCTCGCTGGGGGTGTGCAGGGCCACAGGCAGGCCCCGGCGGGCCGCGCACGCGATCGCGATCGCGCCTGCCTGCGCGGTACCCATCACCGTGCGCACGTTCTGCTGGCTGAAGACCCGCTCCACGGCCACCGCGTCCGGGCGGCATGAGTCCAGCCAGGACTCCAGCTCAGCTTCGATCGCCAGCAGCCGCGCCGCCACGTCGTCGCCGGCCGAGGTCCTGATCACGCCGACGCGGACCAGCCGCGGCGCCCGCCCGGGAGCCCCGTCGACGACCCCGAGCCCGCATCTGGTCAGCCCGGGATCCACTCCGAGGACCCGGATCGGGTTCCGTGCCAGCGCCAGGCCCACTCATGCTCTCCGACGTCCCGCGAACATCTGTTCGCTTCCGAACCTACCGGCCGGCGTCGGCCCCGTCGCGCACCGCCCGCGGCGTGTCCGCGGCATCTCCGTCAGAACGTGTCGAGCATGTAGGGCGCTGCGGCGAAGGCCGCGTCCAGGGCGGCGTCGTCGTCCGGGCGCCCGCCGGAGGCCAGGCCTGCCTGGCGCAGCGTCGTGACCGGGGTCCCGGCGTACAGCGCGGCCAGGCCGCGTGCGCCGAGCTCGAGCTGCGCGGCCGCCGCGCCCTGCCTGGTCAGCGAGCCCTTGCCGTCGGCCACGGCCAGCCGCCAGCGGCCGGCATTGCCGGGGAGGGCGGCGTCGGCGATCGCCAGCGGCACGGTCAGCGAGACCGCGGCGGGGAAGCCGCGGGCGGCGATGGCCGCGGGGGCGTCGACCACGCGCAGCATCCACATCTCGCGGTGCGCCACGTCGGCGTCGGGCTCGCGGCCCAGCCACCACAGCGCGTCGGCCGGGCCGACCCGCGCGTAGACCTTTTCCGCGACCGAGCCGTAGGAGGCGACGTGGGCCCACAGTGCGCGCACCGTTCCGGCGGAGGTGCCTTGGGCGGCCATGACCGCGATGGCCTGGTTGCCGTCTTCCCACCGGTAGGCCAGGAACCCGTCGTCACACAGGTAGGCATACAGGTCCTGGTCGGCGAGCCACAGGCGCAGGGTCGCGGCGTCCCAGGTGAGCGGGCCGCAGTCGCGGGCGGCCTCGTGTGCCTGGCTGCGGACCGAGACCACGGCGCCGGCGTCGCCAGGTCCGGCCCGGCGCAGCGCCGGGCCGTCGGCGGGCATCCCGGAGGTCAGCGCAGCCGCGGGAACGTCCGGCGGCGCCGGCACGCGCAGCGAGCGCGCCGGGATCACCGCGGTGTACATGCCGCCCGCCAGCTCCCAGCCCAGCGACCGGTACAGCGGCATCGTCGCCGGGTACAGCGCCGACAGCGGGTAGCCGCGGCCGGCGATCTGGCGGAGCAGCGCGGTCATCAGCGCGCGGCCGATCCCCCGGCCCCGGTCCTCGGGCGCCACCTTCACGCTGGACACCGCGGCCATCGGCACGGCGCGGCCGTGCCACCACTGCCGCGTGTCGTGGAAGGCGGCGCTGCCGGCGGCCCGGCCGCCGCAGAACGCGCCGAGGACGTTGCCTTGCTCGATGAGCAAGGACAGCACCTGCCGCAGCCGCTCCGCGCGAGCCGGGGAGGCGGTGCCGAAGGCCCGCGCGCCCAGGTCAAGCTGTGCGCCGAGGTCGTCTGCCGGGCCCAGCGGCCGGATTTCGGGCTCGGGTCTGCCCACGAGCTATCACGCTACGGCAGCTGACGGCACCGGTCACCTGCATTTCGGCTGCCCGGGCCGGGAACCACCGGCTCGTTCGGGATAACTGGTTCAGCCGATCTTTTCCATGATGTCGTCGGGGACGGAGTAGTTGGCGTAGACGTCCTGCACGTCGTCGGAGTCCTCCAGCGCGTCGAGCAGCCGGAACACCCGCCTGGCGTGGTCCTCGTCCAGCTCGACCTCGACGCTGGGCAGGAACGCCTGGTCCGCGGACTCGTAGTCGATACCCGCGTCCTGCAGCGCCGCGCGGGCCGCGACCAGATCCCCGGGCTCGGTGACGACCTCGAAGGACTCGCCGAGATCGTTGACCTCCTCCGCGCCCGAGTCGAGCACAGCCGCCAGCACGTCGTCCTCGGTGGGCCCGTCCTTGCTGACGACGATCACGCCCTTGCGGTGGAACAGGTACGACACCGACCCGGGGTCGGCCAGCGAGCCGCCGTTGCGGCTGAACGCGGTCCGCACGTCGGAGGCGGCCCGGTTCCTGTTGTCGGTCAGCACCTGCACCAGGACGGCCACCCCGCCGGGCGCGTAGCCCTCATAGGTGACGCTCTCATACTGCGTGGCGCCGCCCTCGGCACCGGCGCCGCGGCGGACGGCGCGGTCGATGTTGTCGTTGGGGACCGAGTTCTTCTTCGCCTTCTGGATGGCGTCGTACAGCGCCGGGTTCCCCGCCGGGTCACCGCCGCCGCTGCGCGCGGCGACCTCCACGTTCTTGATCAGCTTGGCGAACAGCTTGCCGCGCTTGGCGTCGACCAGTGCCTTCTTGTGCTTCGTGGTGGCCCACTTGGAGTGGCCGCTCATCGGTACCCCTTCACAATCTCAACGAAAAGCTCATGGATCCGCCGGTCCGGCGTCAGCTCGGGGTGGAACGCCGTGGCGAGCAGGGAGCCCTGGCGGACCGCGACGATCCTACCCGTGCGCTGCTCGGTGCCCAGCACGGTGACGTCCCCGCCGCTGCGCTCCACCCACGGCGCCCGGATGAACACCGCGCGCAGCGGTTCGCCGTCGCGCATGCCGGACAGGCTGATGTCGGCCTCGAACGAGTCGACCTGGCGCCCGAACGCGTTCCGCCGGACCGTCATGTCGATGCCGCCGAACGCCTGCTGCCCGGGCACGCCGTCGGCGATCTGGTCCGCCAGCATGATCATCCCGGCGCAGGAGCCGAACGCCGGCAAGCCGGACGCAACGAGCTTGCGCACCGGCTCGAAGACGTCGAACGCGACCGCCAGCCGCCATAGCGTCGTCGACTCACCGCCGGGAATCACCAGGCCGTCGAGCACCTGCAGCTCCTCGGTGCGGCGCACCGGGACGGCTTCGGCGCCGGCGTCCCGCAGCGCCCGCAGGTGCTCCGCGACGTCTCCCTGCAGGGCCAGAACACCGACGAGGGGTGCCTTCATTCCGCGCTCTACCAGCCGCGTCCCGCGTAGTGCTGCCCGGCCGGCAGCGAGTCCAGGCTGATGCCGACCATGGCCTCGCCGAGGCCGCGGGAGACCTTGGCAACCACGTCGGGGTCGTCGTGGAAGGTGGTGGCCTTGACGATCGCCGCGGCGCGCTTGGCCGGGTCTCCCGACTTGAAGATCCCGGAGCCGACGAACACTCCCTGCGCGCCGAGCTGCATCATCAGCGCCGCGTCGGCGGGCGTGGCGATGCCGCCCGCGGTGAACAGCACCACGGGGAGCCCGCCGGACTGCGCCACCTCGGCGACCAGCTCATACGGCGCCCGGAGCTCCTTGGCGGCGGCGAACAGCTCCTCTGGCGCCGCCGCCGACAGCCGGGCGGTCTCGGACCGGATGGCGCGCATGTGCCTGGTCGCCTCGACCACGTTGCCGGTGCCGGCCTCGCCCTTGGAGCGGATCATCGCGGCGCCCTCGGCGATCCGCCGCAGCGCCTCGCCGAGGTTGGTGGCGCCGCACACGAACGGCACGGTGAACTTCCACTTGTCGACGTGATGCGCCTCGTCGGCCGGGGTGAGCACCTCGGACTCGTCGATGTAGTCCACCCCGATGGCCTGCAGCACCTGCGCCTCGGCGAAGTGCCCGATCCTGCACTTGGCCATGACCGGGATGGACACCGCCGCCATGATCGACTCGATCATGTCCGGATCGCTCATCCTGGCCACGCCGCCCTGGGCGCGGATGTCGGCGGGCACCCGCTCCAGCGCCATCACCGCGACCGCGCCGGCGTCCTCGGCGATTTTGGCCTGGTCGGGCGTGACGACATCCATGATCGCGCCGCCCTTGAGCATCTCCGCCATCCCGCGCTTCACCCGTGCGGTACCGGTGGCCGGATCGGTCTTTGCTGTGGTCACGTGCGAACCTCACTTGATCAACTGTGATGACCCATCCATCGTATGGCGAGCCGCGCGGGAGACCGTCCGGACTATCGGCCGAGGGCCGCCGCAGCGGTGTCGGCGAGCAGGGAATCGTCCATCTCGAAGAACTGCGGCATGGCCGCCTTGCCGGCCAGCCGCAGCGCGCGGGCGAGCGGGCGGCACCGGGCATCCCTGGTCAGCGCCACCACGTCGTTGTAGAACTTACGGGCGAGGAACACCTGGTGCGCGGCGGCCTCGACCTCGGCGAGCAGTTCGTCGGCGCCGTCCTTGCCGTCCAGCGAGGACCGGAAGCCCGGCTGGCTGAACGCGGCGCGCAGCGCCTTGGTGAGGTCGCTTTCCGCCAGGTCCCGCGGGCGGTCGCCATCACGTGAACCGTGCGCCGCCTCGGCGAGCAGCAGGCTGGTGGCGGGGTCGAGCAGCCCGGAGGTGGCCAGCTCCAGGGCCACCGAGCTGCGCCGCAGCAGCGTCGCGTCCAGCGCGGCCCGCGCCATCTCCACCCTGGCGTGCAGCCGGTCGATCCGCCCGGCCCGCCAGGACACGTATACCCCGGCCAGCAGCGCGGCCGCGACGACCAGGACGATGTCGGTGATCATGGCGACCAGCCGTTGCCCGCGGCGACGGCCACCTTGGCGCTGTGGGCGCGGCCGAGCATGACGGTCTCGTAGACGCTGAGCACGTCCTTGGCCACCACCGACCAGTCGTAGGCGGCCACCGCCGCCAGGGCTGCGGCGGACAGCTCCGCACGGCGCCGCGGATCGTCGAGCAGGGCGCCGAGCGCGCGGGCCAGGTCGGCGGCGTCGCCGACGGCGAACAGCTTCCCTGCCCGGCCGCCGCGCAGCACCTGCCGGAACGCGTCGATGTCGCTGGCCACGATCGGCAGGCCCGCCGCCATCGCCTCTGCGGTCACGATGCCGAACGACTCACCGCCGGTGTTCGGCGAGCAGAACACGTCGACCGAGTGCAGCATCCGGATCTTGTCGTGCTCGCTGACCTGGCCGAGCAGCACCACCCGGTCCCGGAGCGGGGCGGGCAGGCGCTGCACCGCCTCACCGGCGTCCCCAGCCGGTCCCGCGATGAGCAGCCGCAGGCCGGAACGGGCGGGGCCCACGATCTCGAAGGCCCGCAGCAGCACGGCCAGCCCCTTGCGGGGCTCGTCCAGCCGGCCGAGGAACCCGACCGCGCCGCCGGGGCCTGGCCAGCCGGGCAGCGGATCGGATCCGTCAGCCTTGCGGTACCTGCGGGTGGCCACGCCGTTCGGGATCAGCACGGCGTCGCCGCCGATGTGCTCGACCAGCGTGGTGCGGGCCGCCTCCGATACCGCGATCCTGCCGCTGATCTTCTCCAGCGCGGTCCGCAGCACCGGGTAGGAGACCAGCAGCGCGCGTGAGCGCGGCATCGCGGTGTGAACGGTGGCCACGATCGGCCCGGAGGCGACCCAGCAGGCCAGCAGCGACAGGCTGGGCGCCGCGGGCTCGTGCACGTGCAGCACGTCGAACCCGCCGTCCTTGAGCCAGCGCCGTACCCGGCTCGCCGACAGGAAGCCGAACGACAGGCGTGCCACGGACCCGTTGTAGGGCACCGGCACCGCGCGCCCGGCGCCTGCCACATAGGGCGGCAGCGGCGTGTCCTCGTCGGCCGGGGAGATCACCGACACCTCGTGGCCGGTCTCGATCAGCGCCTCGGCCAGGTCCCTGATGTGCTGCTGCACCCCGCCGGGCACGTCCCAGGAGTACGGGCAGACCATGCCGATCTTCATCTGGCCGACCTCGCCCGGGCCTGCGGGTCCAGGTCGGCGCTGAACACCCGCTGCAGCATGTGCCAGTCCTGCAGGTGCTCGGCAATCGCGGCCTCGAAGGTCCGCGCCAGCTGCTGGCTCATCACCGCCACCTTCTGCGCGCGGTCCCCGGTTTCCGGGACCGGGATCTCGTCGTAGATGTGCGCGCCCCACTCGTGCTCGCCCTCGAACCAGGTGGCGCACGGCATCAGAGCCGCACCGGTGTGCAGCGCGAGCGCGGCGACGGCGGCGATCCGGGCCTTCTCGCCGAACATCTCGACCTCGATCCCGGTTTCCTTCAGGTCCCTGTCGCTGACCAGGCAGACCAGCCGGCCGTCCCGCAGCCGCTGGGCAAGGGTACCGAACGGGCTGCCCCCGCCGGTCAGCGGCAGCACCTCGAAGCCCAGGCTTCCCCGGAACCTGACGAAACTGTCGTAGACAGATTCAGGCTTCAGCCGCTCGGCCACGGTGGTGAACTCACCGGCGCCATGGCCGATCACCCACGCGCCTGCCTGCTCGAAGTTGCCCATGTGCGGCAGCGCGACCAAAACCCCGCGGCCGGCCTTCAGGTTGGCGAACAACGCGTCCGCGCCCCGCGCGCCGATGTGCATGCCGGACCGGATCCGCTCGGCCGGGATGACCGGCAGCCGGAACACCTCCAGCCAGTACCTGGCGTAGGACCGCATCGCCGCCCTGCTCGTCGCACGCAGCTCCTTGCCGTCGACCTCGGCTTCGGGACCGCCGGCCTTCCAGGCCAGCACCCGGCGCAGGTTGGCCTCGAGCACCTGCACCCTCGGTCCCTGCCGCCGCCAGGCGACGTCGGCCACGGCGGTGAACGCCCGCCGGGCCCACCGTTGCGGGATGCGGCAGATCACCCTCCAGCCGAGCTGGTAGCCGACCCCCGTCAGCCGCTCGCTGACCGTGCGCCACAGACCCACGGCGACCCTTCCTCAGCCCGGGTTCCCGGGCCGCGCGGTGTCGTCGCGGGGGGACGCCTTTGCTGCCTTGGACACCGCATGCACCCGCTGCCAGAACGTGAAGGCGCTGCCGGCCGCCAGCGCCCAGAGCCCCACCATGAGAATGTACGGTACGCCGAGCCCGGAAAGCCCGATCGCGGTCAGCGAGATGAGCATGCGTTCCGGCCGTTCGATCAGTCCCACGTCGGCGCGCAGCCCCAGGCTCTCCGCCCTGGCCTTCGCGTAGGACACCAGGCTCCCGGCGACCAGGCAGAACAGTGCCACCCCGGCCAGCAGCGCGTTGTGCCCGCCGAGCATGAACCACACCGCGATCCCGGAGAAGACGGCGGCATCGCCGATCCGGTCCATCGTGGAGTCGAGGAACGCCCCCCAGCGACCGCTCGTCCCCTTCATCCTGGCGAGGACCCCGTCCAGCATGTCGGTGAACACGAAGATCGTGCAGGTCAGCGCCCCCGGGAACAGCTCGCCGATCGGGAAAAGGCCCAGCGCGCCGCCGGTCACCCCGACGGTGCCGATGACGGTGACCGCGTTGGGCGTGACCGGGGTGCGCGCAAGCAGCTTGCCCACCGGCGTGAGCAGGCGGGTCATGGCGGGCCGCAGCACGTTCAGCATGGCCGTCCGATCATAGTGGCCGTGGGGACGGCACCGTCAGGTTCACCGTGCGGCAACCGCGCCGATTCCTGCATGGGGGTTGTGGTTACGCTGCTGGGGGGTTAAGGCTGAGCGTGCAGCATCGATCGCAAGGAGGCGACGGCATTGACAGCATCATCAAGCGGTGCGGGCGCATCCGCCGGCAGGGCACCGGCGGCCGGCCAGGTGCGCAACGTGGCCCTGGTCGGCCATTCGGGTACCGGTAAGACCACGCTGGTCGAGGCGCTGCTGGCGGCGACGGGCACCGTCCAGCGGCAGGGCAGCGTCGCAGAGGGGACCACGGTCAGCGACTTCGACGAGGTGGAGATCAGGCAGCAGCGTTCGGTCAACCTGACCCTCGCGCCCGTGGTCGCGGACGGCATCAAGGTCAACCTGCTCGACACGCCCGGGTACGCCGACTTCAACGGCGACCTGCGGGCCGGGCTGCGGGCCGCGGACTCGGCGCTTTTCGCGGTCTCGGCCACCGACGGGATCGACGGCGTGACCAGGATGCTGTGGGAGGAGTGCGCCCGGGTGGGCATGCCGCGCGCGGTCGTCATCACCAAGATCGACCACCACCGGGCCGACTTCGACGCCACGCTCGCGGCCTGCCGCGCGGCCTTCGGCGACGCGGTCGCCCCGCTGTACCTGCCCGTGTCCGACGGACAGGGGACGCCGGTGCGCGGCCTGATCGGGCTGCTTTCGCAGCAGATGTTCGACTACTCCGGCGGCGCCCGCGCCGAGCGGGACCCCGAGCCTGCCGAGGCGGGCCGGATGGAGGAGCTGCGCGGCGAGCTCATCGAGGGCATCATCCAGGAAAGTGAAGACGAGAGCCTGATGGACAGGTACCTGTCCGGCGAGGAGATCGACGCCAAGGTGCTCATCGAGGACCTGGAGAAGGCCGTGGCCCTCGGCAGCTTCTACCCGGTGCTCGTCGCTTCCTCCCCGCACGGGATCGGGATGGCAGAGCTGCTCGAGGTGATGACCCAGGCCTTCCCCTCCCCGGCTGAGCACCCGCTGCCCGCGGTGACCACGCCGGACGGCAAGCCGGTCTCCGGGCTGTCCGCGGATGCCAAGGGGCCCCTGCTCGCCGAGGTGATCAAGACCACCTCCGATCCTTACGTCGGCCGGATCAGCCTGGTCCGCGTGTTCTCCGGCACGCTGCGCCCCGACGCCTCCGTGCACGTGTCCGGCCACGGCCGCGCCGAGCGCGGGCACGCCGACCACGACGACGACGAGCGGGTCGGCGCGCTGACCTCGCCGCTGGGCAAGCAGCAGCGGCCGCTCACCCAGTGCCCGGCCGGCGACATCTGCGCGGTCGCCAAGCTGGGCACCGCGGAGACGGGCGACACGCTGTCGGACAAGGACCACCCGCTGCTGATGGAGCCGTGGTCGATGCCCGAGCCGCTGCTGCCGGTCGCGATCGTGGCGAAGTCCAAGGCCGATGAGGACAAGCTGTCGCAGGGGCTGAGCCGCCTGGTCGCCGAGGACCCGACGCTGCGGCTGGAGATGAACGCCGAGACCAGGCAGCTCGTGCTGTGGACCATGGGCGAGGCGCACGCCGACGTGCTGCTGGACCGGCTCGCCAACCGGTACGGCGTCGCGGTGGCGACCACCGACCTGCGGGTGCCGCTGCGGGAGACTCTCGCCGGCAAGGCCCAGGGCCTGGGCCGCAACGTCAAGCAGACCGGCGGGCACGGAGAGTACGGCATCGTCCACATCGAGGTGGAGCCGCTGCCCGGCTCCTCCGGCTTCGAGTTCGTCGACAAGATCGTCGGCGGCGTGGTGCCGCGGCAGTACATCCCCTCGGTGGAGAAGGGCGTCCGGTGGCAGATGGACCAGGGCGTGGTGGCCGGTTACCCGATGACCGGGATCAGGGTCACCTTGTTCGACGGCAAGGCGCACTCGGTGGACTCCTCCGACATGGCCTTCCAGAAGGCCGGCCGGCTGGCGCTGAAGGACGCGACGGACAAGGCGCAGCCGATGCTGCTCGAGCCGGTGGACGAGGTCAGCATGCTGGTGCCGGACGAGTACGTGGGCGCGGTGATGTCCGATATGTCCTCGCGGCGCGGCCGGGTGCTCGGCACGGAGCCGGTCGGTACCGGCCGCACCCTGGTCAGGGCGGAAGTCCCGGAACTGGAGATCACCAGGTACGCGATCGACCTGCGGTCGATCTCGCAGGGCACCGGCTCGTTCACCCGCAGGTACACCCGCCATGAGCCGCTGCCGTCCCACCTGGCCGCCAAGGTGGCAAAGGAATCCAGGCCCGACTAGGAGGCGGGCCAGGCGTCGGCCAGCAGCTTGCGGGTGTCGGCCAGCAGCTGGGGCAGGACGCGGGTACGGCCGACCACCGGCATGAAGTTGGTGTCGCCGCCCCAGCGGGGCACCACGTGCTGGTGCAGGTGCG
>JAFAPY010000261.1 GCA_019246795.1 Streptosporangiaceae bacterium
GCGGGCCTGCTGGCCAGCGGGCGGGCCACCGCATCAGCCGCGGACGTCGGCCCGGTGATCTGGCCTGACACCATCGTGGCAAGCGCAGGCCACGCCGCGCCATTGGGGAAAACCCCCGGGTCCGTTGGCTCCCGGCCTGGCCTGAGCCCGTCCGGCCGGTGTGGGCGGGGCCGCGGCCGGGCGGACGGTTAGCGCGGTGAAGCGGACAGCTGCTGGGTGACGGCCCAGGCAGCCACCTCGGCCCGGCTGCGGACGTCGAGCTTGGACATCACATGATGCAGGTGGACCTCGGTGGTCTTCTCGGAGATCCCGAGCACCCTGCCGATCTGCCGGTTGGTCCGCCCGGAGGCAACCAGCGCGACCACCTGCCGTTCGCGCGGGGTGAGCGGTATCACCTCCGGACGGTCCGGGTCGCCGGGTGCGGCGCCCGACACGACCGCCATCGCGAGATCCACCGCTTGCTGGGCGGGCATGGTCCGGCCAGCGTGGATGAGCCAGTCAGCGTCCCCGGGCCCCAGCGCCTGGGCGAGTACCCGCTCCACCGCCGAGATCCTGGCCTGCTCGGCGTCGGGCGGGCGGGCGGCCACCCGCGCGCGCAGCGCCGCGGCCGCGCCGGTCAGCCGTGCGGCGCTTTCGTAGTGCGCCTGTTCGCTGGCGACGTAGGCGAGCGCTTCCTGGCACTGGGCAACGCCCCTGGGGTCGTTGACGCCGGTGTAGATCTGCAGCGCCTCCGCCAGCAGCGGGCGCGCTTTGTCCAGTCGGCCCTGAGCGCTCAGCGTGGTGCCAAGCCCCCACGCCGACCATGCCACTGCCCATGGATAGTCCAGGTCACGGAAGTCCCGCAGGCTTGCCCGGAGCAGTTCGGCGGCGTTATCCAGGTCACCGCGATCCCGGGCGAGCAGGCCAAGGTCGTGCCGCGCCCATGCCACGCCCTGCGTGTTGCCTCCCTTGCGGAAGCCCGCCTCCGCCCGCTGATGCCACTCGGCAGAGGCATCCCACGCGCCGCCGGCCCGGGCCACGTGCCCGAGAAAAGCGCACGCGATCGCCGCGCGGCGCATATCGTCACGTCCCGTGCTGCGCTCGAGCGCCTGGAGTAGCAGCGCTTGAGCACGGCCTGCGTCCCCCGTTGCCCAGGCCAGAATTCCGGCGACGATGAGCACGCCGTCCAGGCCACCTCTCGTGGCACCGTCGCCATCAGCTGCGGAGCTGTCTTTGCCCATGGCCAGCGGGAGGACCGCGTCCACCAGCGCCTGGCCATGACCGAGGTCGCCGCGGGTGTAGTGGTACCAGCCGAGCGCGGCGGCCAGCGAAAGCGCCCGGGCAACCTGCCGCGCGACCAGACAGTGATCCAGCGCGGCGCGCAGGTCCGCCTGGTGCCGGCCGGCCCGCAGCACCCAGGCCCGCTCCTCCGGCAGGCCGATAGCGGCCTCGAACTGCGCCGCCAGGCCCGCGTAGTGAGTTGCGTGCCTAGCCAGCGTCTGTCCGGTTTCGGCATGGGACGCCAGCTGTTCCGCCGCGAACTCGCGCAGGCTCTCCAGCATGGAGAACTCGGAGGTCTCCTCGTCACCGGGCAGCCGCCGGATCAGGCTCTTCTCCAGCAGCGACTCAACGGCGGCGAGCACCTCACCGGCCGCTACGCCGCACACGCTGGCCGCGTCCGCGAGCGTCCACCCGCCGGCGAACACCGACAGCCGGCGAAACAGCGCCCGCTCCCTGGAGTCGAGCAACTCATAGCTCCAGGCGATGGCGCTGCGCAGCGCCCGCTGCCGGGCCGGCACGTCCCGTGTGCTCCCGGCCAGCACCTCCATCCGGCTACCGAGCCGGGACACCAGCTCCCCGGGCGTCAGGACCTTCAGCCGGGCTGCGGCCAGCTCAATCGCCAGCGGCAGGCCCTCCAGCCGGATGCACGCGGTGGCCAGCAACGGGGCATTGGCCGACGTGAGATCAAAGCCCGGGTTGGCCCGCCTGGCCCGGTCCAGCAGCAGCGCGACCGACGGATTCACCGCCAGGCCACCAAGGTCCGCCACATCCGCAGATGCGGGCATGGCTAGCGGCGGAACCGGAAACTCCTGCTCGGCGGACAGCCGGAGCCGTTCCCGGCTGGTGGCGAGCATCCGCAGCCGGGGACAGGCAGTGAGCACCTGGCCGACGTCGGGCGCTGCGGCCAGCAGATGCTCGCAGTTGTCCAGGACCACGAGCCGGTCCTCGCTGCCCACGGCCGCGGCCAGCTGGCCGAGCAAATCCGTGCCGCCGCGCGGCTCCACGCCCACAGCCTGGGACAGCTCCGCCATTACCAGCGCCGGATCCCGGACCGGCGCCAGGTCAACGAACACCGCGGCGCATCCGCTGTGCTCGGCGTAAGCCGCCGCGCACGCGATGGCGAGACGGGTCTTGCCGATGCCCGGCGGCCCGGTAAGGGTCACCAGCCGGGCCTGGGAACGTGCGAGCAGCCCGGACACAGCCGCCAGCTCGTCGTCCCGGCCGACGAACAGGTCAGCAGGCTGCGGCAGGCCATTTCGCAATGCGCGCCTCGCGTCTTGCATCCGACCGTCCCGCACCCGTCGTCTATTCGTGCAGCCAGGAGGCCATACCCGAGCATACGAAGATCCACCGCGCCGCCGCCATTGAGCGCAACGGCTGGGGCTGCCCTGCCCGCACATCCCATGTAGGGGGATTCCCCGATACCGCGATGACAGCCCGTACCCGTACAACAGGTCCATGACAATAACGCGCGACGACGCGGCGGCCAGCGCAGTGCCGCAGCCGGAGCGCGCGGGCGCGTTCCTCGACAGCCTCGCCACTCAGGACTTCGCCCGGCTGGGCGGCGCCCTTGCCGCCGATGCCCGGCTGCGTGCGTTGCTCCCCTCGGGCCTGAGGGAGTGGACCGGTGCCGGACACATCGCGGACCGGTTCGCCCGCTGGTTCGGCGAGACACAGGAGTTCCAGCTCGTCGAGGCCGCCGTCGGCGAGGTCGGTGGCCGCCTGCACCTGCACTGGCGGCTCCGGCTGCGGGCCGAGCGGCTCGGCCCTGGCTGGTTCACCGTCGAACAGCACGCCTACGCCGACACCGCCGACGATGGCCGCATCGCCCGGGTCGACCTGCTCTGCACTGGCTACCGGCCTGAGGCCGGCCATGACTGACTCGCTGACCACCTGGGGCGGCTGGGAACCAGCGGTCCGCGACGACCCGTTCGAGCACTTCGCGCACGCCCGGGCGCGGTGCCCGGTGCAGAAGGTGCTGCTGGCCGACGGTCACCCGGCCTGGGTCGTGCTCGGCTACGACGCGGCCCGGCAGGCGCTGGGCGACCCTCACATCTCCAAGGACATGCTCGCCGCGCTCGAATACGACGGTGACGTGGTGGCCGAGGGCCTGCCCGGGCCGGAGTTCTCGCGGCACATGCTCAACGTGGACCCGCCCGACCACACCCGGCTGCGGCGGCTGACATCTAGGGCCTTCGTGCCGTCCCGGATCGCCGCGCTCGAACCGGCCATCCGGGGTATGGCGGATCAGCTTCTGGATGAGCTGGAGGCGGCTGGTCCTGGAGCGACCGTCGATCTGGTCGAAGGCTACGCCTACCCCTTGCCGTTCGGGGTTATCGGCGAGCTGCTGGGCATCCCCACACCCGACCGCCCGGACCTGCACGCCTGGTTCGCAGTCCTGCTGACCGGGTGGACCGGTGACCCGCCGGCAGAGGCGGTCCAGGCATCCGGCAGGATCGTGGCCTATCTGGGCGAGCTGGCCGAAAGGAAGCAGCGCAACCCCGTTGAGGACCTGGTGAGCGTGCTGGTCGCCGCCAACGGGGACGGGCTCACCGACCGGGAGCTGCTGTCGACCCTGTTCCAGCTTGTCGTCGCCGGCCACGACACCACGGCCAGCCTGATCGGCAACGGGGTGGTGGCCCTGCTCGACCACCCGGATCAGCTCCAGGTGCTGCTGGCCGATCCCGGGCAGCTTCCGGCCGCAATCGACGAGCTGATCCGGTTCACCGCACCTGTTCCTCATGCCACGTTTCGGGTGACGGCCGAGCCGGTGGCTGTCGACGGCGTGCAGATTCCGGCCCGCGAGCAGGTGCTGGTGTGCCTTGCCTCGGCCAACCGCGACCCGGGCCGCTTCCCCTCACCTGACGTCCTGGACCTCGGCCGCCGCGACGGATCGCACCTCGGGTTCGGCCACGGCGTTCATTACTGCCTTGGTGCGCCGCTGGCCCGGCTCGAAGCCCGGGTCGCCTTCGAGGCCCTGCTCGGCCGTCACCCCGGCCTGCGGCTCGCCGTCAACCGCGACACCCTCACCTGGGCGCACGGTGACGGGCTCGTGCTGCGCGGCCTCGTCTCGCTCCCCGTCATCCTCGGCCCGCGCCGGGAATGACCGGCCATCCGATCCCATCGAAGTCAAGGAGGACACCGATGACCATCACCGACCGTCCCGTCGACAACGGCGTAAACGTCGCCGCCCTGCTCGGCGCCCGCGAGGCACTGTCCTCCGCACCGGACGCGGCCCAGTTCATCTGGCGGGCCAGCTGCACCTGGCGCAACGGCACGCACAGCCGGTCTACCGTCGCAGGCTTTGCCGGCCTGGGCGCCGAGCAACAGCACCGCAGCACCTATGAGTTCGACGTCGACCACCCCGAGTGCTTCGCGTCTGAGGACAACGGTGCCACCCCGGTGGAGTACGTGCTCGTGGGCCTGGCCGGCTGCCTGACCGCGGGCGTCGCCGCGGTCGCCCAGCTCCGGGGTATCCAGCTCCGGTCGGTCACCGCCACCATCGAAGGCGACATGAACATCCTGGGGATCCTCGGCGGCGACCCTGACGTCCGCAACGGCTTCGAGGCCGTGACGGTCCGGTTCGCCATCGACGCCGACGCCTCCCGCGACGACCTGCAGGCGCTGATCGCCCAGTCACAGAAACGCTCGGCGGTCTTCGACATCGTGGCCAACCCGACCAAGGTGCTCGTCGAGCTGGCCTGAGGCCACGGTCGGGTTGCCCGCGTGATGCAGACCACGGCTGTCGTCGTCGGGGCCGGACACGCCGGCCTGGCCATGAGCCGCCGCCTCACCGAACGCTCGATCGACCACGTTGTGCTCGAGCGCGGTGAGGTGGCGAACTCCTGGCGGACCCAGCGCTGGCCGAGCCTGCGGCTGCTCACCCCGAACTGGCAGACCCGGCTGCCCGGCCACGGCTACGCCGGCGATGACCCAGACGGCTACATGCCCGTCGCCGAGGTGGTGGCCACCATCAGCCGCTACGCCCGTCTCATCGGCGCACCGGTACGCACCGGTGTGACGGTGCACGCCGTGCGCACCGCGGCGCAGGGCTTCCAGATTCAGGCCGGCGACGACGTCCTCTACGCCCGGGCCGTGGTGCTGGCGACCGGGGCGTGCAGCCTGCCGGCGATCCCGGGCGCCGCCGGTGCCGTCCCCCGGTCGATCACGGCGGTCACCCCGCTCACATACCGTGATCCCGGTCAGCTCCCCGACGGCGGAGTGCTCGTCATCGGCGCGTCAGCCACCGGCGTCCAGCTCGCCGCCGAGATCCACCGGTCCGGGCGGCCGGTGACCCTGGCGGCCGGTGAGCACGTCCGGCTGCCCCGCAGCTACCGCGGCCGCGACATCTTCTGGTGGCTGGAGGCAACCGGCCTGCTGGCCGAACGCTATGACCAAATCGACGATCTCGTCCGGGCCCGCCACCTCCCCTCCCCCCAGCTCACCGGAGCACCGGGCGCCACGTTCAGCGACCTCAACACGCTCGCGGCGCGAGGCGTCCGCATCGTGGGCCGCCTCGGCCGCATCACCGGCGGCGTGGCCCAGTTCTCCGGCGCCCTGGCCAATACCTGCGCCCTCGCCGACCTGAAGATGAACCGGTTCCTGAACCGGGCCGACCAGTGGGCCACGGCGCGCGGTCTCGACGATGAGCTACCGCTGCCGCACCGCTTCGCGGCCACCCGCGTCGATCCCCGCACCCCCCTGGAACTGGACCTGAACAGCGGGGAGATCGCCGCGGTGCTGTGGGCGACGGGCTTTCGGCCCGACCTGTCCTGGCTCGACATCCCCGTATGTGACCGCGTCGGCCGGATCCGCCACGATGGCGGCGTGGTCACCGGCGCCCCCGGGCTCTACGTTCTCGGCATGCCAGTGCTGCGCACCCGTGCCTCCACCTACATCCACGGCGCATACGAGGACTCCGAAGCGCTGGCCGGCCACCTGCACTCCTTCCTCAGCAGACGGTGCCAGCGCTGAGGATGATGCCAAGCGGCCCCGTCCGTGGTCCCTAGCCCGGGCATACCGCCAGCATCGACGATCAAGCCGACCCGCTTGGCCCAGAGCCCGCCGACAGCTCACTCGACCAGCGGGCCGCCTGGCACGCCGGATTCGCCGCCCTCACCCGCACCGACACCGTCGATGTGCGCGTGCTGCCCGAGTCCTCGCTGTGGCCTCACCAAGGCCGCGTAACCCGGTACCATCCCTGACCAGGCCCGATCACCGCAAAGGCCAGGGCCTGCTGTCGCGCGCACATTTCCGGTGGATGATTTTCCGGTCAGACCGCCACGGCTCAGGTTGGTCTTTGTGCCCTGATCTGCGGTGACGCTCGTGGTATCAATCGACGGATGCGCTGCATCCCACGTATGTCCCATGCGCCCGGTGATCAGGTTACGGACCCGTACCATCAGCTTGGGAAGTATCATCCGCGATCCGCAGCCTACGTGCTGAGACGCTGATCTGCGGCATCGCGGACTCGTCTGACCGCGAGTGACCGTGAGTCGCCGCCAGGACTCACCCGATCGCACGCAGCGGGCACGACGAGTCTGCGAGCGGCCCTACAGGGAGTCGGCAAGGCCCGTGCGAAGAAGACGCCTTGGCGCAGCTTCGGCGGTGTGCTGGTGGCCGTGACCGGCCGGGGGAAGCTGCCTGCCCGGATCGGCCGATGGCAGCCGCTGGGATGCCTGGCCGCCCGCCCCCGCTGCTGGCCGTCGCGGTGACTGCCCGCCTGAGCACTGCTCACGCCGCAACGCCACCATCAGCCCCACACAAGTGGCCAAAATGATCAAGTAGACCAGCCCGGTGTCGGAGACCAGCGCAAGTTTCGAGGGGTGATCGCCCCCCTTGGGGAAGAACATCGCGTACACCCACACGCCCGCATAGAGCACCGTCGGCACCGTGATCACGAGGCCGGACCGCAGAACCGGTTGCCCGCCCTGCGACCGGGTGGGTGTCGGCGGCTTCGCTGTGGTCAGCCCGGCGGGGATGTCGGCGGTGAGGGCGGCCAGTTCCGCATACGTCCGCGACGCCATCGCTTGGCCCACCCGCAGGTCAAGCTCGTCCTTGGTCAGCCGCCCTTGCACGAACGCGGCCTTGAAGGTGCCGACCACCTGCTCACGGTCGGCGTGCGAGGCCCGCAGATGACCGCGGTCTCCTGCCCCTGCCGCTATCTCATCTCCCGGCCCCGCCATCACTGGCACCTCCTCCCGAGCACAATGCACGGAAAGTGTAGCGCGGGTCCTCTTAAGTCGACCATCCTCAAACCTGTGACGAAACTCCTTGCCGACTCGGTCACAATGTGGAATCGTCGCAGGTGTCTTCCGCTGGCCCAACGCGGGCAACGCCCCTCTGACGAGCCCGTTGACGATCATGGGGGCTTGTTGGCGTACCCGACGGAGTTTCACCCATCCGCGGGAGCCCCGTAAGGGGCATGAAGTCTTGTGACGAAACTCCTTGCCGACTCGGTCACAATGTGGAATCGTCGCAGGTGTCTTCCGCTGGCCCAACGCGGGCAACGCCCCTCTGACGAGCCCGTTGACGATCATGGGGGCTTGTTGGCGTACCCG
>JAFAPY010000331.1 GCA_019246795.1 Streptosporangiaceae bacterium
TCCGGCTCACCGACGGCCAGCTGGTCGAGGGCGGCGTGTTCGTCTGGGCGGGTGGGGTGAAAGCACCCGAGCTGGTGGCCGATTCGGGGTTGCCGACCGGCCACAACGGCCGCGTCAAGGTCGACCGGTACCTGCGCGTGCTGGACCGCCCGGAGATCTACGTCGCCGGCGACCTCGCCTCAGTGGTCGACCCGCGCACCGGGCACGTGCTGCCCCCGCTGGCGCAGGTGGCGCTGGAAGAGGGCGAGACGGTGGCCCGCAACCTGGACGCGGAGCTGAAGGGCCGGCCGCTGGAGGCGTTCACCTTCCACGACAAGGGGTTCGTCGTCTCGGTCGGGACCCGCCGCGGGGTCGCCGACATCGCCGGCATCACCACCGCCGGGCGGCTAGCCCACCTGCTCAAGGACGCCATCGAGTGGGAGTACCGCCAGTCCGTAAGGCACCTGCGCGGCTGGGACCCAATAGCCCGGTAACCGGCCAGGGAGCAAATATGGCACACGACACACACCGGTTAGCGGCCTGGGCTCCGTAGGATTCTCGGTCATGCGCTGCGGGCTGGCGACGACCCTCGTGTGGATCGGGGGGAATTCCCGCGTCGGGTGTGCAGCGGCCGTGGGCGTGGCGGCGTAGTGGCGTTCATCCAATGCCCTGGAGAAGTGCCTGGTCGCCCGCGGGCGGCCGAAATTCACTGGGTCGGATCGGCCGCGGGCTCTACGATCGAGCCCATGCCGAGCTATGAGCCAGTGGACCTGTCTGCTGTGTGCAACGCGGGCGTGGAGGTTCTTGGCGATGCGCCGGGCGATGTTCGGCTCGGGAGGGTGGACCTGCGCGGCCTGCCGTTCCTGATTGGGTCGGAGCCGCCGTCCGCGGAGCGGTGCTTCGTTCTGCCCGGCGTCCCCACGCCGGTTGAGATCGGCCGGCTGGCGCCGCGGGTCATTGTCGCGCACCGGCTGCTTGAGCCGGGCGCACCAGCCGGTCACGCCGTCGGTCGGACTGTGGCGGAGTATGCGTTCCACCTTGCCGGCGGTGAGGTCGTTACCGCGCCGATCCGGGAGCGGTTCGAAATCCAGGTGGTGCAGGCGATGCCACTGATCTTTGGTCGTCTGCCGTTCCTGGCCGTCACCGACACCAGCGACTATAACCTGCCGCGTTTTGAGGGCAGCTGGGACGAGGCCGGGGCTCGCCTGGCGGAGCATGCCATGGGATGGCCTGCCGGTTACTACCTGTGGTGCTGGGAGAATCCTCGTCCGGACCGAGCGGTCGAACGGATCGAGATCATCCCCCGTGGTACGCGGTTCATCGTTGCCGGCATCACGACCAGCGACGTTGACGAGCACCCGTTCGTCCGCGTGCCTGCGCGGCCGGTGCGGCTCGTGGTGAAGGACGGGCGGAACGGCGTTCTGGATATCGACGTGGACCGGGGTGTCGCGACCTACCCGCAGCCACTGCCCGGGGAGGACGACCGGGCCGGCTGGGGAGCGACCGAAGGCATGTCCGCGTATGCCTCGGTCGCCGCGCTGCCGTCGGCGACCGTCGCGGTCCGGCAGGGCGACGAGGAACTCGGCCGGGTGCGCTGGGGAGATGTGGAGCGTGACGGGCGGGCGGATGCAGGCCGGATGTCTATTGAATTGACGGAAGGCGGCCGCAACTGGGTGCATGTCCGCGTCGTAGATGATGCGACCGGGCGGCCGGTGCCGTGCCGGGTCCATTTCCGGGCGGCCGAGGGAATTCCCTATCAGCCGCACGGCCACCACAATCACGTCACGCAGAATCTCCGCAGCTGGCATTACGACGTCGGCGGTGACGTCCGCCTGGGCCAGCGCAGCTACGCGTATATCGACGGCACCTGCCAGGGATGGCTGCCACGAGGCGACGTTGTCGTGGACGTCGCGCGCGGGTTCGAATACGAGCCGCTCCGGCAGACCGTGCGGATCGATCCGGGGCAGCGCGACCTGACGCTGCGGATCGGGCGCGTCGCCGACATGGCTGCGGAAGGATGGTGGTCCGGTGACTCGCACGTGCACTTCCTGTCGGCCCCGGGCGCTCAGCTGGAGCAGAGGGGCGAGGATTTGCGTGTCGTCAATGTGCTCCAGACGCAGTGGGGCACGCTGTTCACCAACACCGAGGATTTCTCTGGCCGGCCCAGCGTTGTCGACGGCGGCGACTATGTGACGTATGTCGGCCAGGAAAACCGGCAGCACGCGCTCGGCCACCTGGTCCTGTGGGGCCTGAGGGAACCGGTCATGCCGTGGTGCAGCGATGGTCCCGACGAGGCCGAGCTCGGCGGTGCGCTGGACGCGACGCTGAGCGACTGGGCCGACCGGACGCACGCCCAGGGCGGCACGGTCGTCGCCGCGCATTTCCCGAATCCGAACGGTGAGCCGGCCGTTCTCGTCGCGACCGGCCGGGCTGATGCCGTCGAGATGCTGTCTCATACCGACGACCGGATGCTTGAGTATTACCGGTATCTGAACAGCGGCTACCGGCTTCCGCTCGTCGGCGGGACGGACAAGATGTCGAGCGCCGTGCCGGTCGGCCTCTACCGTACCTACGCGCGGCTGGACGAGAAGTTCAGCTATCAGGCCTGGTGCCGGGCGGTGCGATCGGGCCGCACGTTCCTTTCCGGCGGGCCGCTGGTGATGCTCTCGGTCGACGGGTGCCAGCCGGGCGATACCGCCGCGCTTCCCGGTCCGGGAACGGTCAGTGTCCATGCCACCGTGCGCAGCATTTTCCCGCTCCGTTCGCTCGAAGTCGTCCGTAACGGCGAGGTCGTCATGAGGACAGATGCCGCGGGCGGACGCCAGGCCGAAATCAGCGAGGAACTGCGGATCGACGGGAACTCGTGGATAGCCTGCCGGGCATTCGGCACCGATTACCACCTCGATGAATGGGGCAGACGGGTTTTCGCGCACACCTCGCCGGTCTACATCGCCTGCGGCGGCGAGTGGACGATGACCGACCCCGAAGGCATCGGCTACATGCGGACGCTGGTCGAGGGCGCGCGCGAATACGTACGCCACACCGCGGTCCGCAGGTCCGACCGGCTCACGACGCACCATCACGGCGAGGCCGACCACCTCGCCTGGCTGGAGCGGCCCTTCAACGAGGCGCTGCGCGCGCTGGACGAGCGCGGGTAACCGTCAAGACCGCCGGCCGTTTCGGCAGCT
>JAFAPY010000343.1 GCA_019246795.1 Streptosporangiaceae bacterium
CCAGCAGGAAGCCGGAGGTGCCGAGCAGCGCCACCCCGCAGCCGGTCGCGGCCGCGCCCGCCAGCACGCTGAGCAGCAACTGGGCGCGCAGCGGCCGCGCCAGCGCCAGCAGGCGCAGCAATGGCCGACCGCTGTTCATATCGCCACGCCGGCCGGGAGCAGCAGCCTGCCGTGCTCCAGGCGGATGACGCGATCCGCGCCATCGGCCCAGTCACTGTCGTGGCTGACCAGGATGACGGTCCGGTCCGGCGGCAGTGCGGCGATCGTTTCCCGGATGTGCCGGGCGCTGCCCTGATCCAGGTGCGCCGTGGGCTCATCGAGGAGCAGCAGCGGCGCATCCCGCAGGAACGCCCGGGCCAGCGCGATCTTCTGCCGCTGGCCCGCCGACAGCCGCAGCCCGCGCTCGCCCAGCGGAGCCTGGTAGCCGCCGGGCAGCGCGTCTATGAACTCCGCTGCCCCGGCACGGCACGCCGCCCGCCTGACCGCATCGGGGCTCGCGCCGGGCTGGCCGAGCGCGATGTTGTCCGCGACGCTGCCGGCGAACAGGTACGGATGCTGCGGCACCCAGGCAAGCTGCGCCCGCCACGCGTCTACCGGAATCGCGGCCAGGTCGACGTCTCCGACGCTGATCGTCCCGGCGGCAGGCTCGATGAACCGCAGCAGCAGCGCGAGCAGCGTGCTCTTGCCCGCACCGCTCGGGCCGACCAGCACGATCCGGTCCCCGGGACTGACGGTCAGGCTCGCCCCGTCCAGCGCCGGCCGGGCCCGGCCCGGATAAGACACGGTGACCTGCGTCAGCGCGAGCTCGTCGGCCCGCAGGTCCACGCCGACGGAACGGCGCCCGGTCCCGGCCGGTACCGGGGTGTCCAGGATCTGGAACGCCCGGTCCGCGGCGGCGGTGCCCTCGGCGCTGGCGTGGAACTGGGCGCCCACCGCCCGCAGCGGAAGGTAGGCCTCCGGGGTCAGCAGCAGCACCAGCAGCGCGGTCTCATAGCCCACGTGCCCGGTCAGCAGCCGGAGCCCCACCTCGACCGCGACGAGCGCGGTGGCCAGCGCCGCGGCCAGCTCGAGCACCAGCGCGGACAGGAACGCCACCCGCAGCACCGACATGGTGGCGGACCGGTGCGCGGAGCTGACCGTCTGGATGACCTCTTCCTGCGGCCTGGCGCGGCCGAACACCTTCAGCGTGGGCAGCCCTTCCACCACGTCGAGGAAGTGGCCGCCGAGCGTTGCCAGCAGCCGCCACTGGCTGCGCGTCCGCGCCTTGGTGTGCCAGCCCACCAGCACCGCGAAGACCGGGATGAGCGGCAGCGTCACCCCGATCACCGCCGCGGAGATCGGGTCGGCCACCGCGACCCGGATCAGCACCGCGACGGGCACCACCACGGCGAGGACCAGCTGCGGCAGGTACCGCGCGAAGTAGGCATCCAGCGCGTCCAGCCCCTTGGTGGCCAGCGTGGTGATCTCGCCCGGCTGCTGGCGGCCCAGCCACGCCGGGCCGAGCCGCAGCGCGTGCGCGACCAGCCGGCGCCGCAGCTGTGACTTGGTGGCGGCCGCCGCGCGCAGGGCCGCCACCTCTCCGCCGTAGCCCACCAGCGCACGTGCCGCCGCCACGGCCGCCACGGCGGCCAGCGTCGCCGACAGCGCGGCCACGCCATGGCCCCGTGCGGCCATCGCCAGCGCGTGCGCGAGCAGGCCCGCCTGTGCCAGGATCAGGGCAGTTGCGGTGAGCCCGAGGCCGATCGTGACGATCAGGTGACCTCGGGCGGCCCGAGAGCAGCGCAGCAACCGCGGATCGACCGGCCTCACCCTCCCGATCCTCGCAGCCGCTCGCCGTCCGGCCGCTACCCGCGACGGGTGAACCGTGCCGCCGCTCGCCCGTAGTCACCCCGGGCAATCACCCTGGCCGGGGGAGGCAGACGGCGGTGCCCACCAGGGAGCGTGGAGGTACCGACTACCCGACAGACCCGGTGGGGTGTGAGCCTTGTCCGATACTGCCAGCGAATCCCAGGCCTCCGCGGGAGGCTCCGGCCTCAGCGCGGAAGAGCGGGCCGAGCTGGAACGCCTGCGCGCGGAGAAGGACGCGGAGAAGGCGAAGGCGCGGCGCCGCCGGATCGGCTGGCGCGCGCCGGTCGCCACGCTGCTGATCGTGCTGGGCTGCGTGCTGGCCCCGCTGTCGGTGCTGGGGGTCTGGACGGCCAACGAGGTGTCCGACACCGGCCGGTACGTGGCCAACGTGACGCCGCTGATCTCCAGCCCGCCGATCCAGAACGCCCTGACCGGCAAGGTCACGGACGCGATCACCAGCAACCTAAACGTGACCGGGTACGTCAACCAGGCGGCAGGCACTCTCAACAGCCACGGGTTTACCCGGGTCGGCACGCTGCTCCAGTCGTTCGGCCCGTCCATCGTCAGCGCGGTCGACGGGTTCATCCACAGCACCGTGCAGAAGCTCGTGACCAGCCAGCAGTTCGCCAAAGCCTGGGTCC
>JAFAPY010000378.1 GCA_019246795.1 Streptosporangiaceae bacterium
CCGGGCCTGCCGGACGCGGTCATCTGTGGGAACCAGGTCGGGAGCCTGCTGGAAGTCGTCTCTGGCTGCATCGGGTTGGCCGATAACGACGAGGATGTCACCCCGACACTCGCGCAGGACGGCCTCAAGGTCCGGCCAGGTCCACGGTTGGATAGCAGCGTTGGCATGGTCCGTGGGCGGGTCCCGTGGCACTGGCAGCCGTTCAAGCTGGGCTAGGGCGCGCTCGATCCAGCCGCGACCCTCGCTGAGGTGGCCGGCGCGATACCAGAACCCGCCCAGCGCCGCAGCCAGGCGGAGCCCGACTGCCGCCGCGCCGCCATCGAATGACCGAGTCAGCGCTGCCCGCAGATTGTCGTGCTCGGGTTCGAGCCGCCCCAACCAGGCTTTGGCCTCCGGGCCTAGTGGTCTGTCAAGGGGATAGTGATACGTCGGAGTGGCCTGCGCCGCCGCGTGTCGGGCCGCTGTCTCCTGGCCGAGGGGGGCGGCAGTGTCCGCCGCGGGCAGGGTGACGACGGGATAGAGGTGGGCGAGCTTGGTGCGCGCGCCGGCGGTGGTGAAGCGCCAGTCCATGGTCGCCTGCGCGCTGTTGCGCCGGGCCTCCCAGGCGGCCACCTCGCGCGCCAGGAGGGCCGGGTCGGCGATGCGCCGGTCCAAGCACTGGCGGGCCAGGATGGAGAGCTCGCTCTCGGCCATGTTCAGCCAGCTGCCGTGCTTGGGCGTGTAGTGCAGTTCCAGGCGGTCCAGGATGCGGCGCGCTTCGGCCGGGGGGAAGGCCTCGTACAAGGAGCCGCCCACATGGGTGTTGAGGTTGTCGAGGACCAGGCGGATCGTGCGGGCATGCGGATAGTGCACGTCGACCAGGTCGCGCACCGCGCAGGCCCAGTCCTGCCGCGTGCGGCGCTCGGTGACCGCCAGGTGCCGCCAGCCCGCCAGCGGCTCGAAGAAGATGAAAATGTTCGCCACGCCGAGGCGCACGTACTCGTAGTCGATGCGCGCCACCTTGCCCGGGGCCGGCGGGACGGGCACGCGGGTCTCGCCCACCAGCTGCTTGCTCAGCTCGTCCATGCAGACCTGGGGGTAGGCCGGGTCGTAGGGCCGGGTGTACAGCTCGAGCACGTCCTCCATGGCGCAGACGAACTCCCCGCTGGCCGCGCGCGGCAGGCACCACTCCTCCTTCAGCCAGGGCTGCACCTCGTTTTTTTTAACACCTGGCGCACCGTCTCGTGGGAGACCTGCGGCACATACGCCAGCTCGACCATCTTCTCGGCCAGCAGCCGCAGCGTCCAGCGCGCCGCGCCCTCCGGGGCCGGGCTGCAGGCCAGCAGGACCAGGCGCGCCTCGGCCTCCCCGTCCACCAGGGGCAGGCCGCGCCGCGGGCGCGGGCGCGGGCGCAGCGCGGCCTCCAACCCCTCCTCCACGAACCGCTGCCGCACCCGCTGCACCGTCGCCGTGCTCACCTCCACCGCCTGGCCGATCGCGCTGTCCTCCCAGACCGGCTCGTCCTCCCGGACATCAGCCTTGAGCAGGATACGCGCATGGGCCAGCGTGCGCGCGGCCCGCTTGCCCACGGTGATCAGGGTCTGCAGGGAGGCGCGTTCCTCCGCCGTCAATGTCACGATGTACTTCTTGTTCATGTCCCCTCCGGCCGCTGCCCCGCACGCGCGGGGCTCCCAGAGAGGCTACCGCTCACCCGAGGACTTTGCAATATCTGCTTGACAGACCACTAGGCTCATTTCCGCACCCCTCACGTGGGGTACTTCATAAGCGGACAGGTGGGCTTGTGGATCAAGCGGCGCCTGGTGGCCGGGATGGGAAGCGAAGCAGGCGCGGATCGGGTGGCGGGGCGGGGAGCACCGTCCAGGCCACCGGGATGGCGCAGCCCCGGTAGAGCACGCTGATCGTCAGCACCACGAAGCGGTTCCCCAGCGTGGTGGCATCCAGCGCCAGCGCCAGCCGGGTGCCGCCCCAGTGCCGCAGCACCCAGCCCAGCAGCGGCGCGCAGCAGATCGCCACGTCCACCGCCCGCCGGCTCAGGCCCCGCTTGTCCGCCGCGTCGTAGCACCACTCGCGC
>JAFAPY010000014.1 GCA_019246795.1 Streptosporangiaceae bacterium
CCCAGGCTCGCTGCTGACTGCTGCCCAATCCACGATCAGCGCCGATATCTTCCGGTCTGGGATCCGTCAGATTGCGGGTGTCCAGGCCAGCAGACGACGGCCCACGCGGGCCCACTGCCCGTGCCGCACCGCGTCCGCGTCCTCCAGCGCCAGGGCCGCGGCCTCCTCCGTCGGCAGCGTGCGGCCATCGGCCCAGGCCAGCCCGAAGGCGGCCTCACCCAACGCTGTGCGCATTGTCTGTACCGCCTGGACGTGGCCGGAGTGCAGCACTGGATGGAGGGCGGTGCCCAGCTCCTCTGCCGCGCCGCCCACGCGTTGTCAATGATCGCGATTATTTTCCACCCGCCTATTCACGGTAATTGGCCACCCTTTGCCCAGGACCAGCAGCGTCCAAACTCCTCGCAGTGGGAGCGCGCTCCCACTGCGGCGCGCCGCAGCCGGGGTGGAGGCGCCCGGCTCAGCCGGAGAGCCAGCCATGGGGTCAACTCACGCATGCCGCTGCCTCGCTCGCACTGGGCCGCAACTGCGGTCGATAGCTCCGGCCCAGCAAGGTGACCACGTAGGCGCTGTTGAGCAAGCGATCCAGGAGCCCTTCCGCGATGACCGGGTTGGGAAAGAGCGGATAGAAGTCCTTGGGCTCGCGGTTCGCTGTCACAATCAGCGCGCCGTGCCGGTAGCGCCGGCTCACGATCTCGTACAAATCCTCCGCCTGGCTCATGCTGTACTCGCGCATGGCGAAGTCGTCGAGGATGAGCAGGTCAGGCGTCAGGTACCGGCGCAGGCGGGCTGGCAGGGAGCCATCCACGCGGCCACCGGCCAGATCGCTGAGCAGCGCAGCGGTCTTGGTGAAGAGCACGCGCTGGCGTTGCCGGCAGGCCTCCACGCCCAAGGCTTGCGCGACGAAGCTCTTGCCCACGCCGGTCGGCCCGCAGAGCAGGATGGCGGCGTGTTCGGTCAGGTAGTGGCCGCTGGCGAACTCCCAGATCTGCGCCTTGGGAATCTGCGGGTTGTAGCTGAAGTCGAAGTCGCGCAGGTCGCAGAGGTCCTCGAAACGGGCCGCGCGAATGCGCCGCGCACCGCTCTCGCTCTCCCGGCGGGCCAGCTCGTCGTCGAGCAGCAGGGCCAGGAACTCCAGCGGGTCCAGGCGGCAACTGCGCGCTTCTTCGGCTCGGGTGGCCAGCGTCCCCTGCAGCCCGGAGAGGCTGAGCTGGCGCAAGCGGGGCCGGAGGGTTTCCAGGGTGATCATGCCAACTCTCCCGGGGCGAAGGCCTGCGCCCCACGCAAGAAGGCGCCGGTGTGGGCCGCCGCGGTCGGCTCCTCGTCGGGCACCTCGTCCAAGCCGTGGTCCAGGATGGCGCGGACGGTGCGCACATGCCCATCCTCCACGGCCATGGCCCGCGCACAGGCCTGCTCCACCCGTGCCGCGGGGTACCGCTCGGTCAGCCGCAGGACGGCCTGGGCTTCCCGCAAGCGCGTCAAGCTCGACTCGGCGAGCAACGCGTTGATCAGGGCGGTCGTCGCGGGCCCGATCGCCGCCGCTTGCTGGCGGCAGGCGGCCGGATTCTGGGTCAGGAACATGCGACCAGCCAGCGGATAGTGCTCGGCCCTGGTGCTGCGTCCGCGGGCGATGCGCACGTGCGTGGCCAGGAGCTGCGTGCCGTCATAGATCTCCACCAGCTTCGCACTCAGCCGGATGGCCACCTGCCGCCGCACTGCCGTCGCTGGGACCGAGTACCAGGCACCGCCGGCCCGCACGTGGCAGTCGCGCTGCACCCGTGCCAGCAGCCATTCGGCGCGCTCCCAGGGCCGGGCGGGCAAGGGCTGCAAGGCAGCCTGCTCCCGCGCGCGGAAGGCCGCAAGCGGTTGCTCGCCGGTGCTGCCGTGCACGCGCAGGCCGGCGACTTCCAGACACCAGCGCGCCGCCGCGTCCCGCCAGGCCGCCAGGCTCGGATAGGTCTGCCCACGAAAGAAGCTCTCGCGCGCATAGCTGACGTTGCGCTCCACGCGCGGTTTGTCCGTCGGCTTCTGCACGCGTGCCGGATCGACGAGCACGCCGTAGTACCGCGTCAGCTCGCCATACGCCCGGTTCAGCCGCGGGTCATAGCGGTCCGGCGTGGTGATGCCGGCGGTCAGGTTGTCGAGCACGATGCGGCGAGGCGCACCACCAAAGAAGCTGAACGCGGCAACATGCCCGTCCAGCCAGGCCGCGCTGTCCTCGGCCAGCACCGGATAGAGGAACTGGTGGCGGCTGTGCGAGAGCGTCATCAGGAAGGCATAGAGCCGGCGGCGTCGTCCACCGGCCGGATCATCCCACAGCCCGGCATAGAAGAAATCCACCTGCGCCTCCTGGCCCGCCGGCGGATCGACGAGGCGAATCGTCGGGCGGGGCCGGCGGGCCAAGCGCCCTGGCCACTGCGCTGCGACATAGCGGTAGAAGGTGCCCCAGCTCACCTGCAGGCCCTGCTCGGCGCGCAAGCGCTGGTAGAGCACACTCAGCCGCACGGTTCCTACCCGCTCCGCCAGGTAGGCGTGGTGGCGGGCTACTTCCTGCGCCTGGGTGCCCGGCGGCCGCTGCCCCGCCACCCGCGCCATCGCCTCCTCGGTCAAGGCGTCCCAGGCCGCTTCGCCGCGGCGTTCGCCGCCACGCGCTAGGCCGACGCGCTCTGCCGCATGGATGTATTTCCTGACCGTCGGCCGCGTATAGCCAAGCCGCCGCGCGATCGCACTCACATTCTCCCCGGCGTCCCAGGCCACCAGGATCTCTTTAATATCAGCCACGTCCATCTTCCTTCGGGCCATAGCACTCCTCCTCGAAGGGAGGATGCTCTCAAGCCGAACATCCCGGCCAGAGGGTGGCTAATTCCGATGATCAGACTGGCTCATTGTCGTGATCAGAACTCGCCTCAGAGTGGAAAATACCAGTGATCAGCGACA
>JAFAPY010000419.1 GCA_019246795.1 Streptosporangiaceae bacterium
GGCCAGCGGGCCGGCGGCGGCCCTGGTACGGGTACCTCCCGGGCCGGAGCCGGCGCCCCGGCACGTCCTGGCGGCGGCCGCGGGCGCAGCGGCACCCAGGGCGCCTTCGGGCGGCCCGGCGGGCGCCCGGCGCGGCGGACCGGGAAGTCGAGGAAGCAGCGGCGCCAGGAGTTCGACAACATGCAGGCGCCGACGATCGGCGGCGTCCAGGTCCCGCATGGCAACGGCCAGGTGGTCCGGCTGTCGCGCGGCGCGTCGCTGGCCGACTTCGCCGACAAGATCGGCGCCAACCCCGGATCGCTGGTCCAGGTACTGCTGCATCTCGGCGAGATGGTGACCGCCACCCAGTCGGTCAGCGACGAGACGCTGCAGTTGCTGGGCGCGGAGCTGAACTACAACGTCCAGGTGGTCTCGCCGGAAGAAGAGGACAGGGAACTGCTCGAGTCGTTCGACATCGAGTTCGGCGAGGACGAAGGCGACGAGGCCGACCTGGTGCCGCGCCCGCCCGTCGTCACCGTGATGGGCCACGTCGACCACGGCAAAACCAAGCTGCTCGACGCGGTCCGGCACACCAACATGGTGGCGCGCGAGGCCGGCGGCATCACTCAGCACATCGGCGCGTACCAGGTGACCACGGAGGTGGACGGCGAGGACCGGAAGATCACCTTCATCGACACCCCGGGTCACGAGGCGTTCACCGCCATGCGGGCGCGCGGCGCGGAGACCACCGACCTGGTGGTGCTCGTGGTGGCGGCCGATGACGGCGTCAAGCCGCAGACGACCGAGGCGCTGAACCACGCGCAGGCGGCAAGCGTGCCCATCGTGGTGGCGGTCAACAAGATCGACAAGGAGGGCGCGGACCCGCAGCGGGTGCGGGCGCAGCTCACCGAGTACGGTCTTGTCGCAGAGGAGTTCGGCGGCGACACGCAGTTCGTGGACGTGTCGGCCACCAAGGGCATCGGCATCTCGGAGCTGCTGGAGGCGATCATCCTGACCGCCGACGCCGAGCTCGACCTGCGGGCCAATCCGGACCAGCCCGCCCAGGGGGTGGCCATCGAGGCGCACCTTGACAAAGGCAGGGGCCCGGTGGCGACCGTGCTGGTGCAGCGCGGCACGCTGCACGTCGGTGACTCGGTGGTGTGCGGTGACGCGTTCGGCCGGGTCCGTGCCATGCTGGACGAGAACGGCGAGCCGCTCACCGAGGCGCCGCCGTCCCGGCCGGTCCAGGTGCTCGGCCTGACCGCGGTCCCCGACGCGGGCGACAACTTCCTCGTCGTCCCCGACGACCGGGTGGCCCGGCAGATCGCCGAGCGCCGCGAGGCCCGCGAGCGCAGCGCCCAGTTCGCCCAGCGGCCGCGCCGGGTGGCGCTGGAGGACCTGGAGTCGGCGTTCAAGGCCGGCGAGCGCGAGGAACTGCGGCTCATCATCAAGGGTGACGTGTCCGGATCGGTGGAGGCACTGGAGGACGCGCTGCTCAAGATCGACGTGGGCGACGAGGTCAGCCTGCGGGTGATCGGCCGCGGCGTCGGTGCCATCACCCAGGACGACGTCAACCTGGCCATCGCCTCTGACGCGGTGATCATCGGCTTCAACGTCCGGCCGGCCGGGCGGGCAGGGGAGCTCGCGCAGCGCGAGGGCGTGGACATCCGCTACTACTCGATCATCTACCAGGCGATCGAGGAGGTGGAGGCCGCGCTCAAGGGCATGCTCAAGCCCGAGTTCGAGGAAGCCCAGGTCGGCACCGCGGAGGTCAGGGAGGTCTTCCGGGTGCCCCGGGTCGGCAACATCGCCGGGTGCATCGTGCGTACCGGTGCCATCCACCGCGGCGGTAAGGCGCGCCTGATCCGGGACGGCGTGGTCATCTCCGACAACCTGACGGTGGAGTCGCTGCGCAGGTTCAAAGACGACGTCACCGAGGTCCGCGAGGGCTATGAGTGCGGCATCGGCATCGGCTACAACGACATCAGGATCGGCGACACCATCGAGACCTTCGAGATGAGGGAGAAGCCGAGGAGCTGAGCAGGCACCGCGGGCCGGGACCGGGAGGACGCCGTGTACGTCGCGGCGCTGACGCTGGACGTGCTGCTCGGCGACGTCCGCTCGCTGAAGGCCAAGCGCGCCGTCGTCCGGCCGCTCGTCGCCGAGCTGCGCCGGTGCTATCCAGGGGCCGCGGTCGCCGAGACCGGGCACCTGGATCTGCACCGGCGGGCCGAGATAGGCGTGGCGGTGGTATCGGCGACGGCCGCCAACGCGCTGAGCGTGCTTGACCAATGCGAGCGCCTCGTGGCCCGGCACCCGGAGATCGAGCTGCTGTCGGCCAGGCAGCGGCTGTTCAACGAGGAGGAGTGACCGAGCATGGACGATTCTAGGGCGCGCAAGCTCGCCGACCGGATCAGCCAGATCGTCGCGGAAATGCTGGAGCGGCGGATCAAGGACCCCAGGCTCGGCTTCGTGACCGTCACCGAGACCCGGCTGACCAACGACCTGCGCGACGCCACCGTGTTCTACACCGTGTACGGCTCTGACGCCGAGCGGGCCGACACCGCGGCCGCGCTGCAAAGCGCCACCGGCGTCATCCGGTCCGAGGTCGGCAGGCAGCTCGGGCTGCGCCACACCCCGTCGCTCACCTTCGTCCCGGACATGCTGCCCGACAACGCCAAGCGGATCGAGGAGCTGGTCACCCAGGCCAGGCACGCCGACGCCGAGATGGCGCGCGCCCGCGAAGGCGCCAGGCACGCCGGCGACCCGGACCCCTACCGCAAGCCCCAGGCCGACGAGGACGATACCGCGCGATGAACGCGCCGGACGGCCTGGTCGTCGTGGACAAGCCGGGCGGCATGACCTCGCACGACGTGGTGGCCAGGATCAGGCGGCTGGCCGGGACCAGGCGGGTCGGGCACGCCGGCACCCTGGATCCGATGGCGACCGGCGTCTTGGTGATCGGCGTCGGCAAGGCGACGAGAATGCTCGGCTACCTGACCCTGGCCGACAAGGAGTACACCGCCACGATCAGGCTCGGCCAGTCGACCAGCACCGATGACGCCGAGGGCGAGGTCATCTCGGCCGTGGCCGCCGGCGAGGTCTGCGAGGCGGACATCGCCGCGGCGGCGGCCGCGCTGACCGGCGACATCCTTCAGGTGCCCCCCGCGGTCAGCGCGGTCAAGGTCGGCGGCCGGCGCGCCTACCGGCTGGCCCGCTCCGGTACCGCGCCGCGCCTGGCGCCGCGGCCGGTAACCGTCCGCGAGTTCGTCACGAGCGCGCCGCGCCGCGCCGGCGACATGCTGGACGTGGACGTGACCGTGCGCTGCTCCAGCGGCACGTACGTCAGGGCGCTGGCCCGGGATCTGGGCGCAGCGCTCGGCACCGGCGGCCACCTGACCCGGTTGCGCCGGACCCGCGTCGGCGGGTACCGCATTTCCTCAGCCCGCACCCTGGAGCAGCTCGCCGGGGAATTCGACGTGCTGCCGCTCGCGCAGGCCGCTGCCGCGGCGTTCCCCCGCCGGGACCTTACCCCGGATGAGGCCCGCCGCCTGGCCAACGGCGGGCGGCTGGCCACGGCCCGCACCAGCCCGCACGACGACCAGTGTCACGGAAGCCAGCTGACTGCCGCCGGCCCGGTCGCCGCCTACGCGCCGGACGGCACGCTGGTCGCCCTGGTCGCCGAGGAGTCAGGGCAGGCTCGCCCGCTGGTCGTCTTCGCCTGAGCGGCCGCGCGGCGGCTTGCCCGACGCGCGCGCTCCCGGCCGACACTGAGCGGCCGCGCGGCGGCTTGCCCGACGCGCGCGCTCCCGGCCGACACTGAGCGGCCGCGCGGCGGCGTGCCCGACGCGCGCGCTCCCGGAGCACTGGCTAGGCTGGTGGTCGCAAGCAAGGAGGACCAGGATCGTGTACCGCTGGTACGGCCTGGATGACGTGCCCGCCGGCTGGGGAGAGTGCGTCGCGACGATCGGCGAGTTCGACGGCGTGCACCGCGGCCACCAGCGCGTCGTGCACCGGGCCCGCGAGATCGCGCGGGACCGCGCCTTGCCGGTCGTGGTCATCACCTTCGACCCGCATCCGGCTGAGGTCGTCAGGCCCGGGTCGCATCCGCCGCTGCTGACCACCGCGCGGCGCCGCGCGGAACTGCTGGCCGGCCTCGGCGTCGACGCGGTCTGCGTGCTGCCGTTCACTGTGGAGTTCTCCAGGCTGAGCCCCGATGAGTTCGTCCGCCTCGTGCTGTCCGAACGGCTGCACGCGGCGGCCGTGGCGGTGGGGGAGAACTTCCGCTTCGGCCACCGGGCCGCGGGCGACGTGTCGCTGCTGGCCAAGCTCGGCGAGAAATACGACTTCACCGCCGAGGGCGTGCCGCTGCTGGTCGCCGACGGCGTCACGATCTCCTCGACCCACATCAGGGAACGGCTCGCCGGCGGCGACGTCGAGGCCGCCGCTGCGGCGCTCGGCCGCCCGCACCGGGTGGAGGGGGTCGTGGTGCGCGGCCACCTGCGCGGCCGGGCCCTGGGCTTCCCCACCGCGAACCTGGAGACCCCGCCGCACATGGCGACGCCGGCCGACGGCGTGTACGCCGGATGGCTGGCCAGCATCGACCCGGACGGCGCCGAGGCCGCCCGCTGGCCGGCGGCGATCTCCATCGGCACCAACCCCACGTTCGGCGGCGGCGACCGGACCGTGGAAGGGTACGCGCTGGACCGCGACGACCTGGACCTGTACGGAAGCCACGCCGCCGTCGACTTCGCTGCCTGGCTGCGCGCCACGGAGCGGTTCGATTCCGTCGACGCCCTGGTCGCCCAGATGCACGGCGACGTCGCCCGGGTCCGGGCCCTGATCCCCGGCTGAGCGCTGTCGGCGTCGCCCGGCCACCTCGGCAGCCGCCAGGTACCCCGCCGCGGCCAGCGCCAGCCCCGCGCTGACCAACGGCGCGAACTGCCAGGAGGTGAGCGCGTCAGCCGCGGTTAGCGGCGGCAGTGCGGGGGCCCGGGGAGGCGGGCGGGGCTCACGGCGTCCGCTACCCGGCGGCGGCCTCCCCATGCCGGGAATCGCCGGTGAGCAGAGCAGCGAGCGCGGGCCGCAGCGGGGCCAGCCGCCCGGCAGCCGCCGCGCGGGCGGCTGCGAGCGGCCGGCCCGCGAGCGGCTCGGTGACCTGGAGGTAGCACTTGATCTTCGGCTCGGTGCCGCTCGGCCGGATCACGACACGGGCGCCGGGCAGCGCGAAGATCAGCACGTCCGCCGCGGGCAGCCCGGCCGGCCCGTCGGCACGAAGGTCGGTGACGCTGGTCACCGGTTCGCCGCCGAGCACCTGCGGCGGGTCGGCCCGCAGCCCGCTCATGACCTGGGCGACCACGGCGGTTCGCGGCGCGATCTGAGCGGTCAGGTGCACGCCGTGCGCCGTCTCCAGTTCGTCGTAACGGTCCAGCACCGAACGGCCATCCGCCTTGGCCTGCTCGGCCAGCCGCAGCATCGCCAGCGCGGCCCCGATGCCGTCCTTGTCCCGGACCACCTCGCCGACCATGTAGCCGAGCGCCTCCTCGTACCCGAACACCAGCCGCATCCCCGGCCGGCCGTCGGCCGCCCTGGCGATCCACTTGAAGCCGGTCAGGGTTTCCGCGTAGCCGGCGCCGGCCGCCGCGGCGATCTTGGACAGCAGCGTCGAGGACACGATCGTGGTGGCCACCAGCCGGGCGCCTTTCTCGGCGGCGGTGCGCCGCAGCAGGCTGGCGCCGAGCAGCGCGCCCACCTGGTCACCGGTGAGCACCACCCACTCGCCGTTGCGGGGTACGGCCACGCCCAGCCGGTCCCCGTCCGGGTCGCTGGCCAGGACCAGGTCGGCGCCGAGCCGCCGGGCGTCGGCCAGCGCTAGGTCGAGCGCGCCGGGTTCCTCCGGGTTGGGGAAGGGGGCCGTCGGGAAGCCGGGGTCGGGCTCGGCCTGTGCCGCCACCACGTGCGGCGGCGCGAAGCCCGCCGCGGCGACGGCCCGCAGCATCAGCGTCCCGGCAACCCCGTGCATGGGGGTGTAGACGACGTTCAGTTCCGGCCGGCCCGCACCCGCGGTGGCGCCCGCTGCCACGGCGACGACCGCGTCCAGGTACGCCCGGGTGATCTCGTCGCCGTGCCGGGTGATCAGCGGGCTCCCGGCGTCCGCGAGGGGGATCGCCTGCAGCGGCCCCAGGCCGGCGATGCGCTGCTCGATCTGCGCGTCGACCGGCGGGATCACCTGCGCGCCGTCGCCGAGGTACAGCTTGTACCCGTTGTCCGCGGCGGGATTATGGCTCGCCGTGATCATCACGCCCGCCGCGGCGCCCAGGTGCCGCACCGCGAACGCGAGCAGCGGGGTGGGGCAGGGCACCGGGAGCATGTGCACGCCGATGCCCGCGCCGGCCAGTACCCGCGCCGCCTCGCCGGCGAAGTCCGCCGACCGGTGCCGCGCGTCGCATCCCACGGCGACAGCCGCGGGACCGGCCTCAGCCAGCCAGCCGACCACGGCGGCGGTGGCCGCCTTGACCACGGCGCGGTTCATCCGGTTCGGTCCCGCCGCGACCGCCCCCCGCAGCCCAGCGGTCCCGAACGTCAGCCGCCCCGCGAACCGGTCCCGCAGCTCGGCCTCGGCCCCGGGCAGGCCGGCCGAGGCGCGGTCCAGCAGCTCCCGCAGCTCGGCCCGGTCCCCCGGATCCGGGTCCTCCGCGATCCACCCCTCGACCCCGGCCCGCAGCCCCGCATCAACCGCCACGTCCGCCCCTCAGACGGCCCGGACGAAGGGAGTGGTTGGCGCAACGTGCCCCACCCAGGGGCGTGGTTGGCGCAACATGCTCCTTGTGCCGGACGCGACTCAGCACTCGGCCGCCCCCGAGCAGGGAACCGCGCAGCAAGGCTCGTTCTGCATACTTTATGACTTCACGTACGGGATGCCCTCGGCCTTGGGGCCGCGGACCTTCCCCACCAGGCCGGCGAGCACGATGATCGTGATGATGTACGGCGTCATCAGCAGCAGGTTCGACTGGATCGGCACGTTCATCGTGGACAGGATGGACTGCAGCTGGGTGGCGAACCCGAACAGCAGCGCGGCCGCGACCGCCCCGAACGGGGTGTACCTGCCGAAGATCATCGCGGCCAGCGCGATGTAGCCCTCGCCCGAGGACATGTCCTTGCCGAACGACCCCACCGAGCCGATCGTGAAGTAGGCGCCGCCGATGCCGGCGATCAGCCCGGCCGCGATCACGTTGCGGTAGCGCATCGCGATCACGTTGATGCCCACGGTGTCGTCGGCGACGGGGTGCTCGCCGATCGCCCTGGTGCGCAGCCCCCACCGCGTGCCGAACAGGCCCACCTGCGTCC
>JAFAPY010000061.1 GCA_019246795.1 Streptosporangiaceae bacterium
CGCGCCGGCGGCCCGCAGAAAGCCGCGGCGGGCGGGCCAGGAGGGTCCAGGTGTTGTCTGCTTCAGGTGGCTGGCGTCATCCGTCATGCTCACTTCGGCGGCTCCTTCCGTGCTACGCGGCGGAGGGCGGTCCTGGCTCTGGTGCCGACGCCGGACGGCGGGCTGCGCCGATGTATGACAACGTTGTCTGAGAGTTTGGGCATGCGCCTTCACGGTGTCAAGAGACACATGTGTCACGAAATGGTTGGGTGACGCGGCGCGGTTGCCGGGCCACCGCAGGGCCGGCGTTACGCGGGCAACTTCGAGCGAAGGATGGCGATGAACTCCCGCATCCATGCGGGGTGGTCTGGCCAGGCACGAGCCGAGACCATCTGCCCGTCGATCACCGCCGCCCCGTCGACGAACTCCGCTCCAGCCGCGGTCACATCGGGCGCCAGGGCCGGGTAGGCGGCGGTCCGGCGGCCCGTCAGCGTCCCGGCCGCGGCAAGGACCTGCGGCGCGTGGCACAGCTGGGCGACCGGCTTGTCGCCCTCCATGAAGTACCGCACGATCCGCTGTACGTCAGGGTCGTTGCGGATGTACTCCGGAGCGCGGCCGCCGGGAATGACCAGCGCGACATAGGCGGCCGGGTCGACATCGGCGAAAGCGAGGTCCGCCGGCCAGGCATAGCCGGGCTTCTCGGTGTAAGTGTCGTAGCCCTCAATAAAATCGTGCACCACGAACTGCAGCTTCTTGGCCGACGGCGCGGCGATGTCTACCTCGTAGCCCTCTTCCAGCAGGCGCTGGTAGGGGTACATGACCTCCAGCGACTCCGCGGCGTCGCCGGTGAGGATCAAGACTTTCGGCATGGCAGGCCCTCCTGTGGCAGAAGCGATGCATCGTCCCTAGTCCAGCTCTACCTCGGCCCGCAGGTCAATACCATTCCGGCGAATGAGCGCGGCATGTCCGGCGCGAAATGTCGGCGGGGGCCGATAGCGTCGCCGCATGCAGCACGTCACGATCGCTGAGCTCAACCTGGCGAGCCTGCGGCGGGCCGTCGACGGAGCCAGTTACGCGAAAGGCGCCGAGTACGCACGTCAGCGCGCGGTCCTGCATGCCACGTGGGACCCGGAGGACCAGGCGCTTCGCGGGCTGGTGCGCGGCCATGGCGGCAATGTGTATCACACTGCCGCGTTCTTCTCCCTGGCCGACGGGCTTCCCGCGGAGTTCGAGATGGGTGAGTGCAGCTGCCCTGTCGAGTTCAACTGCAAGCACGCCGTCGCGCTGGTCGTGTCGGCTGTGGCTAGCGGCCGACCGGAACCGTCCCGCCCGCAGCGCGCAGGGTGGGAGCAGTCGCTGGACTCGGTGCTCGGCCCGGGGGCGGAAGGCTGTGCACGCTCGGGCAGCACGCCGCTGGCCATCGAGCTTGCGCTGGTCAGCGGCGCCGGGCAGCCGCGCTGGGACGGGCGTGCGGGGAAGGCGCCGCTGCGGCTGACGGCGCGGCTGGTCCGGCCGGGCCGCAACGGCAGCTGGGTCGGCGGCGACCTGAGCTGGAGCAGGCTGGAGGCACTGCGCTATTCGGGAAGCTACAGCGGGCAGCAGGTGGGGCTGCTACGGGAGCTGTACGTGCTCTGCCAGGCGTCCGGGGGACGCGGCTACTACGGCTACGGCTACGGCGATGACCGGTCGATCGAGCTGTCGGCGGTCGGTTCCCGGCAGCTGTGGCCGCTGCTGGACGAGGCCGGGGCGGCCGGCCTGCGGCTGGTGTACCCGGGCAGGCGGGGCGAGCTGGGAGGGTACGAGGACGCCGAGTTCTGCCTGGACGTGACCCGCGGCGGCGGCCTGCGGATCGATCCGGTGATCCTCGCCCGCAACGGGGAAGCTGCCGTGCCGGTCGCGTTCATCGGGGCGCAAGGGCACGGCGCGGTGTGCATCGACCACGCTCAGGCAGCCGGCGGCGAGCCCCGGAGCTGGCGCTTCCGGCTGGCCAGGCTTGCCCGGCCGGTGCCGCCGCTGCTGCAGCGGATGGCGCTGGACGGCGAGTGGCTGGAGGTGCCCGCCGCGCAGGCGGCCATGTTCCGGGACCGCTACTACCCGCGGCTGCGGCACGCCGCGGCCGTGCTGTCCTCCGACGGGTCGTTCACCCCTCCCGCGATCACCGGCCCGGAGCTGGTGCTGCAGGCCCGCTACGGCGGCGGTCACGAGCTCGAGCTGAGCTGGGAATGGGCCTACCGGGTGGGGGACTCGCCGCTGCGCGTGCCGCTGGAGGCAGGCGGCCAGGACGACGGGTACCGGGACCCGGGCGCGGAGCGGGCGCTGCTGGCCGGCCTCGACGTGCCACTGGACCGTTACGGGCTGATGCAGGGCAACGGCGGCGCGGTGGCCGCGCTCGCCCCGCGTACCCGGCTGACCGGCCTGGACACGATGCGGTTCACCACCGAGCTGCTGCCGCTGCTGACCGGCCAGCCCGGCCTGGCCGTCGAGGTCAGCGGCGAGCCCGCGGACTACCGGGAGGCCGGTGATTCGCTGCGGATCGCGGTGTCCACCGCCGGGGCGGCCGGGGAGACCGACTGGTTCGACCTCGGCGTGACGATCACCGTGGCGGGGCACCCGGTTCCGTTCCTTGACCTGTTCCTGGCGCTGAGCCGGGGCGAGCCCCATCTGCTGCTGCCCGACGGGGCCTATTTCTCCCTCGACAAGCCGGAGCTGCGGGCGCTCGCCCGGCTGATCGAGGAGGCCCGCGCGCTGCAGGACTCGCCGGGCGGCCCGCTGCGGATCAGCCGTTACCAGGCCGGGTTCTGGGAGGAGCTGGCCGCGCTCGGAGTGATCGGGCACCAGGCGGCGGCGTGGCGAGAGCAGGTCCAGGGCCTGCTGTCGGCGGCCGCCGTCGGCCGGGCCGTGCCCCCGGCCGGGCTGCGGGCACGGCTGCGGCCCTACCAGCAGGACGGGTTCGGCTGGCTGGCGTTCTGCTGGGAGCACCGGCTCGGCGGAATCCTCGCCGATGACATGGGCCTGGGCAAGACGCTGCAGTGCCTTGCCCTGATCAGCCATGCCCGGCAGCGTGACCGGGCCGGCGGGCCGTTCCTGATCGTCGCCCCGACCAGCGTGGTCGCGAACTGGGCCGCCGAAGCCGCGCGGTTCGCCCCGGACCTGACGGTGGTACCGGTATCGGGCACCGTGGCCCGCCTCGGGCGGGGCCTCGGTGAGCTCGCCGCCGGCGCCGATGCCGTCGTCACGTCGTATGCGCTGCTGCGCATCGACTTCGCCGCCTACGCCGAGCTGGGCTGGTCCGGGCTGCTGCTGGATGAGGCGCAGCAGGCCAAGAACCGCCACGCCAAGGTTTACCAGTGCGCCCGCCGGATCACGGTCCCGGTGAAGATCGCGATCACCGGCACGCCGCTGGAGAACAACCTGATGGAACTGTGGTCGCTGCTGTCCATCACGGCTCCCGGGCTGTTCCCGAACCCGGACCGGTTCCGCGACTACTATGCCCGGCCGGTGGAACGGCACGGCGACGCGGAGCGCCTGGCTCAGCTGCAGCGCCGGATCAGGCCCCTGGTCCGGCGCCGCACCAAGGAACAAGTCGCCGCCGACCTGCCGGCCAAGCAGGAGCAGGTGCTGGAGGTGGAGCTGCACCCGCAGCACCGCAAGATCTATCAGACACGGCTGCAGCGCGAGCGGCAGAAGGTCCTGGGCCTGATTGCCGACATGAACTCCAACCGCTTCACGATCTTCCGCTCGCTGACCCTGCTGCGGCAGCTGAGCCTGCACGCCGGGCTCGTCGACGACGCCCACGCCGCCCTGGCCTCGGCCAAGATCGACGCGTTGCTCGGTCAGCTGCACGAGGTGGCCGGCGGCGGCCATCGGGCCCTGGTGTTCAGCCAGTTCACCGGGTTCCTCGGCAAGGTCCGCGAGCGGCTGGACGCCGAGGGCATGCCGTACTGCTATCTCGACGGCAGCACCCGCGACCGGGCCGCGGTGGTGCGGCACTTCAAGGACGGCGCCGCCCCGGTCTTCCTGATCAGCCTCAAGGCAGGCGGGTTCGGGCTGAACCTGACCGAGGCCGACTACTGCTTCCTGCTGGACCCGTGGTGGAACCCGGCGACCGAGGCCCAGGCGGTCGACCGCGCCCACCGCATCGGGCAGACACGGAACGTCATGGTCTACCGCCTGGTCGCCAAGGACACGATCGAGGAAAAGGTCATGGCGCTGAAGGCGCGCAAGGCCCGGCTGTTCACCAGCGTCATGGACGACGGCAACGTCTTCGGCACCGCCCTCGACGCTGACGACATCCGTGCCCTGCTCTCCTGACCGCACCGGTCTAGTCGGCCGCCGGGCGGTCGCAGCCGACAAGCGGCTCGTCCCAAGGACTCGGGCGTGCAACCGTGCCCGCGCGCGCAGCTCGTCGGGCACGCCATGACCGGCGATCACCGCTGAGGCTCCGGCAGCGCCAGGCGACGTTTGCCGCGACGCCGGACGGGCAGGCGTGTGCTGCACGGCAGTTGCGAGGTCAGCTGCCCATCTGCCCGTGACATGTGCGGAGCCGGCCGTGAGTGACGTCTTGTCTGTCGTTGCAGGCAGCGTCATGCCCGCAACGCTGGCCGACCTAGCCGAACTCATGGGCACCGACGCCGGGACGCCGAGGTACCTGGAGCTGATGGCGGAGGCGGCCGCCGCGGTGGGTGCCGGTGCCGCATCCGCCAGCGTGAGTTTGTGCCAGGACGGCGCCGTCCTCGTCACGGCGGCATCCGGCGAGGCGGCGCGGCGGCTGGACGAGAAACAGTTCTCCGCGGGGCGCGGGCCCGGCGTGGAAGCGGTGCTGGACGGCCGTGAAGTGCAAGCGGTGCTGGACGGCCGTGAAGTGGCGCTGGGCGACCCGCCGCCGGGCCGCTGGCCGGAGTTCGCCGCGGCCGCAGCCGGACACGGCATCGGCTCATCCCTCGCGGTGCCGATGGCGACCGCGGCGCATCGCGGGGTTGTCAGCATCTACGGCAGCAGCACCGGGCTGTTCGCCGACCCTGCCGTCCGGGATACGGCGCGGAACGTCGCCCGCTGTTTCGCGGCCGTCCTGTCCGCCAGCGACCGGTGCTCGCAAGCCAGCGCGCAGTGCGCCCAGCTGCGCCAGGCCCTGGAGTCCCGCGCGGTCATCGAGCAGGCGAAGGGCATGATCATGGCACAGGCCCGGTGCACCGCCGACCACGCGTTCAGCGTCCTGGCCCGGGCTTCCAAACGCCACCACGTCAAGCTGCGCGATCTAGCCGCCTCGGTCGTGGCCGGCGGCAGCGTGCCCGGCTGTTTAAAACCCGCGCGCCGGGACACAGGGTGGGCGCGGCTGAAACACCCACGCCGCCCGCTTCGGTGCTGCGGCATTCGCCGCCGCCCTGAGTTCGCGTGAGCCGCTCAGTGCTGACTGGAGCGCGCGCGTCGGGCAAGCCGCCGCGCGTCCGCTCAGTACCGGCTCAGCGCCGATGTCATCCTCCCCGGCAGGAAACGTGCATGACCGCTGACCAGTCCGCCGCTCCGGTACCCGACGCCATCCGCCGCTACCGCTTCCTGATCCCTGACGCCACCGACCCGACGATGCAGACCGTCCGCGTGGTCGCGGAGAAGGAACAGGAGCGCTGACATGACCGAGCCACCGGTGATCCGGCTGCCGGACGACGAAACGAGGGCGGCCGCCGCAGATGACACGGTCACCTTCATCGGAACCGCGACCATGCTTATCCGGGTCGCGGGTTTCTCCATCCTCACCGACCCGAATTTCCTGCACAGCGGCGACCGGGCCTACGTGGGCATGGGCGTGAGCACCAAGCGGCTGACCGAGCCCGCGCTATCGATCGGGCAGCTGCCGGAGCTGGACTTCATCGTGCTGTCCCACCACCACGAAGATCATTTCGACCGGATCGCGGCACGCGACCTCGATCACGACCTGCCCGTCATCACCGTGCCGCACGCGGCCCGCCAGCTGCGCAAGCAGGGCTTCCGTGTCCCGATCGCGCTGTCCACCTGGCAGTCACAAATCATCACCCGCGGCGACGCCACGGTCCGGGTGACCTCACTGCCCGGTAAGCACGCGCCCCGCCCGCTCGGTTACCTGCTGCCGCCGGTAATGGGCAGCCTGCTGGACTTTTACCATGACGGGGACCGGCTGCTGCGCATGTACGTCACCGGTGACACGCTGCTGCACCGCGGCCTGCACGAGATCGCCGCGCGGTTTCCCGGCATCGACCTGTGCCTGATCCACCTCGGCGGCACCAGGATCGCCGGGATCTTGCTGACCATGGACGGCCGGCAGGGAGTCGAGGCGCTGCGCATCGTCGCTCCCCGCCAGGCCATCCCGGTTCACTACGACGACTACACGCTGTTCCGCTCTCCGCTGTCTGACTTCCGGCAGGCGGCCGCGGAAGCGGAGCTGCCCGTCCACGTCCGTTACCTGAGCCGGGGCGAAACCCACAGCCTCGGTGACCACCAGCCAAGGAGATAACGCTATGGGCATCGTGGAATCGGTCAAGGCGGTGATGTGGGCGCGCAGGCGCCAGCCGGACGCGATCGCATACGGGGTCGCGCTCGCGCATGAGCGGTTCAGCCCGCGCGAACTGCTGGACCAGGCCGTCGAGGCCGAACGCGCCGGATTCGACATCGTGACCTGCAGCGATCACCTGGCTCCCTGGTGAGACCCGGACGAGGGCGTCCCGGCGCACTGCGGGAACGCCTGGGTATGGCTGGGGGCCGCCGGGCAGGCCACGTCGCAGGTCTCGCTGGGCCCGGCGGTGAGCGCGATCGTGCACCGCTACAACCCGGTGGTGATAGGGTCGTCGCCGCCTACCGGCAGGCGGCCGAGGAAGCGGGCCGGGAGCCGGGCGAGATCATCTTGCAGGGCATCGCCGCCGCCGCGGACAGCGACGACCTGGCGCTGCAGACGTCGCGGGAGTGGAAAGGCACCCTGGTCGACGAGAACTACGCCGAGGACATCGCCGACCCGGCGCAGGTCGGCGAGCTCGGCAAGCAGAACGTCTCCGACACGAAGTTCAAGATGATGGCGATGCTGTCCGCGGACCCGGGCGCCCACGTGCGCCAGATCAAGGCGATGCAGGCCATGGGCGCCACCGCCGTGGTGGTCATGAACGTCTCCGGCGCCGATCCCGTGGGCACGCTGCGCCTGTACGGCGAGCACGTGCTGCCTGCGCTGCGCGGCTGACCTGCTGCTGCGCGCCGGCGTCAAGGCGCGCCGGCGTCACACGGCGGCGAGGTGCGCGGCGAGAGTAAAACGGCGGTCAGGCGGGCGGCCGCCGCAGGCCAGCTCCACCGCGACCTGCCCGGTCAGCGGCGCGAACTTGGCGCCGTGCCCGGAGCAGGCCGAGCAGATCACGAACGGGCCCTGCCGGTCGAAGATGAAGTCCTCGGTGCCGGTCGAGGTGTACAGGCAGGTCAGCTCGCCCACCGGCCGGGGGTCCAGGCCGGGCAGCCGGGCAGCGGCGAACGCGGTCACCCGGGCCCTGGCCGCGGCGCAGACCACGCCGTCCCGGTCATCGGCGGTGGTGGCCGTGCCGCTGCCGTGCTCGCCGAGCTTGATCGCGCCGGGCACCTCGCCGTCCCGGCCGGCGGGCAGGCCGTAGACGTAGGTGTCGTCGCAGCAGATGAACACCGGCCAGGAGGCCTGCGCGCCCTCCCGCTGCGCGAGGTGGAACGCCTGCTGCTGGGTCACCGCCAGCGGCGGCAGCCGGACCAGCCCGCCCAGCAGCGGCTCCAGCCAGGGCCCGGCCGCCGCGATCACGACCGGGGCCGTGACCGGGCCGTCCGCGGTGTGCACCACCGCGCCCCCGCCCGCCGCCTCCACCCGGGTCACCGGCACCTCGTGGCGCACCGAAACGCCGGCCGCGGCGGCGAGGCGGAGCATCGCCGCCATGGCGCGCTCCGGGTCGATCACCCCCGCCTCCGGATGGAACATGACCGGGCCGTCGTCGGGGAACACGATGCCAGGCCAGCGCTCGGCCGCCGCGGCAGGCGGCAGCAGCTCGGCCGGCACGGCGCAGCCGGCCAGCACCTCGTGCAGCCGTTGCGGGTCACGGGCCCTGCCGTAGTCCAGGCCGCCCGTGACGTGCAGCAGCTCCTCGCCGGCCTCGTCCTCGAGCTGCCGCCACAGCCGGCCGGCAACCCCGGCCAGCCGGACGTAGGCCGGGTCAGGGTAGGCGCGGCGGAAGATCCTGGCGCTGCCGTGCGAGCTGCCTCGGCGGTGCCCGGGCTGGCGCGCTTCGATGACCACGGCCGCCAGGCCCCGGGCCGCGGCCGCCCACGCGGCCGCCGAGCCGGCCAGCCCGGCCCCGATGATGACCAGATCCGCGCGCTCCGCGCCCACCTGACCTCCCGCCGCGCTGACACGTCCCGGTCACACGATATGCCCGCGCGCGGCCGCGGGGCGGCGCGCCCCGCCCGGGATCGCAGCGGCTGACGGTGCGCCGTGGCAGGATCGGACCGAGATGTTCATCGCCGACCTGCACATCCATTCGCGGTTCTCCCGCGCCTGCAGCAAGGACTGCGACCTGGAGCACCTGTCCGCCTGGGCCCTGCGCAAGGGCATCGGCGTGCTGGGCACCGGTGACTTCACCCACCCCGCGTGGGCGGCCGAGCTGAGGGAAACCCTCGTCCCGGCCGAGCCGGGCCTGTTCCGCATCCGTCCGGACCTGGAGCGGCGGGCCGCCCGCGGTGCCCCGAACGCCGGCGCCGACCCGGTCCGGTTCCTGCTGTCGGTGGAGATCTCCACCATCTACCGCCGGGCCGACCGCACCAGGAAGGTACACCACCTCATCTACGCGCCCGGCTTCGACGCCGCGGACCGGATCACCGCGGCGCTGGCCAGGATCGGCAACCTCGCCGCGGACGGGCGGCCGATACTCGGGCTGGACTCCCGCGACCTTCTCGAGATCACCCTGGAGGCCGGTCCCGGCTGCTTCCTGGTGCCGGCACACGTCTGGACGCCCTGGTTCGGGGTCCTCGGCTCGAAGTCCGGCTTCGACGCGGTGCCGGACTGCTACGCCGACCTCGCCGAGCACATCTTCGCCGTGGAGACCGGCCTGTCGTCCGACCCGCCGATGAACTGGACCTGCTCGTCGCTGGACCGCTACCGGCTGGTCAGCAACTCCGACGCGCACTCGCCGCCGATGCTGGGCCGCGAGGCCACGGTGTTCGATACCGGGCTCAGCTATGCCGCGATCGCGGAGGCGCTGCGGACAGGGAACGGCCTGGGCGGCACGATCGAGTTCTTTCCCGAGGAGGGCAAATACCACCTGGACGGGCACCGCAAGTGCGGGGTCCGGGCCGATCCGGGCCAGACCCGCGCGCTGGACCGGAGATGCCCGCGGTGCGGCAAGCCGCTGACCGTCGGGGTGCTGCACCGGGTCGCCGAGCTCGCCGACCGCCCGGCCGGATCCCGCCCGGCCGGGGCGGCCGGATACACCTGCCTGGTCCAGCTGCCGCAGGTCGTCGGGGAGATCGTCGCTGCCGGGCCGAAAACCAAGAAGGTCGCCGCCGAGGTGGGCCGGCTCGTCGCCGCGCTCGGGCCGGAGCTTGCCATCTTGCGGGAGGTGCCGCTCGACGAGCTGCGCCGGGCCGGCGGCACGCCGCTGGGCGAGGCCATCGCCCGGCTGCGCCGCGGCGAGGTGATCAGGGACGCGGGTTACGACGGCGAGTACGGCACCATCCGGCTGTTCCGGCCCGGCGAGCTCGACGAGATGGCCCTGTTCGCCGTGCCCTCCGAGTCTCCGTCACCGGCCAGGGAAAAGCCCCAGCCGGCCCGGCGGACCCGGGCCGCGGCGCGCCAGGACGGCGCCGCGCCGCCGGAGTGACGCCGCGGCGGCCGTCCCCGCGGATCGGGCAGCCCCCGCCCCCGGGACGGG
>JAFAPY010000198.1 GCA_019246795.1 Streptosporangiaceae bacterium
GGATCGAGGTGGACATCCTCGAGGACGGCTCGCTGGACCAGGACGGGGATCTGCTCGGCCGCCTCGACGTCGTGGTCGCCAGCGTGCACTCCAAGCTGCGCATGCCTGCCGGGCCGATGACCGAGCGGATGGTGGCCGCGGTCGCGAACCCGCACGTGGATGTGCTCGGACACTGCACCGGGCGGATCCTGGCAGGCCGTGGCCGGCCGGAATCGGTCTTCGACGCGGACACCGTCTTCGCGGCGTGCCGCGACCACGCCGTCGCCGTCGAGATCAACTGCCGTCCGGAGCGCATGGATCCGCCGGAGCGGCTGCTGCGGCTGGCCGCGGAGACCGGCTGCCTGTTCGCCATCGACACCGACGCGCACGCGCCTGGCCAGCTGGACTGGCTGGGCAACGGGACCGCCCGGGCGGAGGAGCTCGGCATCGGCGCGGACCGGGTGATCAACGCCCGCAGCGCGGATGAGCTCACCAGCAGGGCCAGCGGAGCGTGAGACTCGGCCGATCAAGCCGGCTGCCCGCAGTTTCATCCGGCTGGTTCCCGGGCACGGCACGATCTGGTACGAACGGCGATTTCCCGGAGGCATCCCCATGACCAATCCTGATGCGTCCCGGCACATCGAGATTAAAGACGGCGACCAGACGGTGGCAGCCGCCGAGGTGAGCAGGCTCGAGAAGCCCGAGGCAACCGCCCGCACATCGCTGCATCCGGCGTCCGGGCACGTTCCTCCCGGCAAGCGGGCGAACCTGGTCGATGCCGTCATGGACACGCCTGAGGTGAAGGCGAGTAAGCGGCTGGAGGCCACCGTGCCGCTCGGCGACGGCGAGTCACTGGAGCGGCTCCGGGAGCGGACCGAGGACACAGTCACGCGCCCCGCCGGCTCGACCGCGCTGGTGGACGCGACCATACCCCACCAGTCCCGACGAGGCGACGATCAGGAGGCCCCCGGCTAGGCGACCGTGTCCGCTCACTACCGCGCGCCGGGCTGGTTTACCCGCCACGTGTTCAACCCGGCGGTCGCGGTCCTGACCAGCCGGGGCGTCAGCATCCTCGGCTCGCGGGTTCTCGCGGTACGCGGCCGCAGCAGCGGCGAGTGGCGGACCACCCCGGTGAACCTGCTCGACTACGGCGGCCGCCGCTACCTGGTCGCGCCGCGCGGCGAGACCCAGTGGGTGCGCAACCTGCGGGCGGCCGGGACGGGCGAGCTGCGGCTGGGAAGGCAGGAGGAAGCCTTCCGCAGCCGGGAGCTCGGCGACGATGAGAAAGTCCCGGTGCTGCGCGCCTACCTGAAGCGGTGGAAGTCGGAGGTCGGGGTGTTCTTCGACGGTGTCGGGCCGGATTCGTCTGACGAGCAGATCCGCGCGATTGCCCCCGGGCATCCGGCGTTCGAAGTCCTGCCGTCTTCGTGAGCCGCGGGGTGGCGGCATGCGGGTGATCGGGGTCGACGCCTGCCGGGGCGGATGGGTCGCGGTTGCGCTGGCCGGAGACCTGGTGCCTGCCGCTGCCCGGGACACCTCGCTGGCCGCGCTGCTGGACCGGTTCCTGGGGCCGCAGCGGGACGGCACGGTAGCGATCGACATGCCGCTGGGCCTGGTGGAGTCGGGCTGGCGCGACGCGGACCGGCTGGCTCGCGGCCTGCTCGGGCCCAGGCGCAGCTCGGTGTTCCCGATACCGCCGCGCTCGGTGTGGGCGGAGCCGGACTACGCCGCCGCGAGCCTGCGCTGCCGGGAGCTGACCGGCCAGGGCTTCAGCGTGCAGGCCTGGGGCCTGCGGGCCAAGCTGCTTGAGGCCGACCGGTACCGGCAGGAGTGCCGGCACCCGTTGTATGAGGTGCATCCGGAACTGGCGTTCGCCGCGATGGCGGGCGTCCCGGTTCCGCACAGCAAGCACACCGCCGCCGGGCGGGAGCTGCGCCGCGAGCTGCTGGCCGGCGAGGGCATCGCGGTCGGGGCCCTCCCGGCGGGCCTGCTGGGCGACGTGCTGGATGCGGCCGCGGCGGCGTGGAGCGCCCGGCGCATCGCGGCCGGGCGCGCGGTCACCATCCCCGGCCGTCCGCAGGCAGACAGCGAGGGCCGCGAGATCGCGATCCGCTTCTAAGCGGCCGCGCGGTCGCCCGACGCGCGCGCTCCGGTAAGCGCTAGGCCGGCGCCAGGTGGAACCTGGTGCCGTTGACCTTTTCCGCGATTCCGGAACGGTCCAGGTAGAAGGTGATGCCGCCGAGGTGGAACGGCCAGCCCGCGCCCAGGATCAGGCACAGGTCGACGTCCTCGGCCGCGGCCACCACGCCTTCGCGAAGGATCAGCGCGATCTCCTGCGCCAGCGCCTGCAGCGCCCGCTGCCGCACCTGCTCCGCCGTCGATGGCCTGTCCCCGCCGGCCAGCAGCGTGATCACCTCCGGGTCGACGGAGAAGTCGGCCCGGTAGACCGCCGTCTTGCCGGACTCGACCAGGGCACGCAGCTTGGCCGACACGCCGAACCGGTCCGGGTACGCCGCGGCGAGCGTCTCGGCGACGTGCAGCGCCACCGCAGGGCCCACCAGCTGGAGCAGCAGGAAGGGCGTTGTCGGCAGGCCCAGCGGGTCCAGCGCGTGCTCGGCCACCTCGAACGGGGTGCCCTCGTCGACGGCGGCGGTGACCTCGCCGAGCAACCTGGTCAGCAGCCGGTTGACCACGAACGCCGGTGAGTCCTTCACCAGCACGCAGTTTTTCCGCAAGCCCTTGCCCACCGCGAGCGCGGTGGCCAGCGTCGCATCGTCGGTGCCGGCGGCGCGGACCACCTCCACCAGCGGCATCACCGCGACCGGGTTGAAGAAGTGGAACCCGACCACCCGCTCCGGGTGCGCCAGCTTGGCGGCCATCTCGGTCACCGACAGCGAGGAGGTGTTGGTGGCGAGCACGGCGTCGGGACGGACCACCGCCTCGACCTCGGCGAACACCTGGTGCTTCACCGCCATGTCCTCGAACACCGCCTCGATGACCAAGTCGGCGTCCGCGAACGGGTCCTTGGTCAGCGACCCGCTGACCAGGGCGCGCGTCCGGGCCGCGGCGTCGGCGGACAGGCGGCCGCGGTCGGCCAGCCTGGCGATCTCACGGTGGACATGGCCCACGCCGGCGTCCAGCCGCGCCTGGTCCAGGTCGGTCAGCACCACCGGCACCTCCAGCCGCCTGGCGCTCGTCAGCGCGATCTGTGCCGCCATCAGCCCGGCGCCGACCACGCCGACCTTGGTGACCGGCCGTGCCAGCGACGGCGGCGGCGCGCCGGCGGCGTGCCGGGCCCGGCGCTGGGTGAGGTCGAACGCGTACAGGCCCGCGCGGAACTCGTCGCTGACCAACAGGTCGGCCAGCGCATCGTCCTCGGCGGCGAACGCCTCGTCGCGGCTGGCGCCGCGTGCCGCGGCCACCAGGTCGATGGCCCGGTACGGGGCCGGAGCCGCGCCGTGCAGCTTGCCGTCCGCGAACGACCGCGCGGCGGCAACCGCGGCGTCCCAGTTATCGTCCGGCTCGGCCCGGGAAACGACGACCGAACCGGTCAGCACCCGGGCGGCCCAGCGGACCGATTCGGCGAGGAAGTCGGCGGGATCCAGCATGACGTCGGCGATGCCGAGCGAGAACGCCCCGGCGGCGCGCAGCATCCGGTTCTGGCTGAGCGGGTTCTCCACGATCATCGTCAGCGCCGCCGCCGGCCCGGTCAGGCGCGGCAGCAGGTAGCAGCCGCCCGCGCCCGGCACCAGCCCCAGCAGGCACTCGGGAAAGGCGATCGCGGTGACGCCTGCCGAAAGGGTGCGGTAACCGCAGTGCAGGGCCAGTTCCAGGCCGCCGCCGAGCGCGGCGCCGTTGACGAAGGCGAACGTCGGCACGGCGAGCTCGCCGAACCGGCGGAACACCTGGTGACCGAGCCTGGCCACGGCCAGCGCCTCGTCCCGCGAGCCGATGAGCGCCGCGCCCTTCAGGTCGGCGCCGACCGCGAAGATGAACGGCTTGCCGGTCACGCCGACGGCGGCGATACGCTGCTCTCCAGCCTCCGGCGTGGCCCGGGCGGCCACCGCGTCCAGGGCCTGCCGCAGGGACAGCAGGCCGCGGACGCCGAAGGTGGTCGGCTTGGTGTGGTCGTGCCCGTTGTCCAGGGTGATCAGCGCCATCGTCCCGGCGCCGTAGGGAAGCTCCACGTCGCGGACAAGCGCGCGCGTGACCACCTCGTCCGGGAAGCGGGCGGCGATTCCGGGCTCCTCCAGCCATTGGTCGTTCTGCTCACATGTTTCAGGCATTGAGGTTCTCCCACAGCACCGTGCCTCCCATGCCCAGCCCGACGCACATGGTGGTGAGCCCGTAGCGGACCTGCGGCCGGGCGGCGAGCTGGCGGGCGAGCTGGATCATCAGCCGGACGCCGGAGCTGGCCAGCGGGTGGCCGAGCGCGATGGCGCCGCCCCACGGGTTCACCCGGGGGTCGTCGTCGGCGATCTTGAAGTGGTCGGTGAAGGCGAGCACCTGCACGGCGAACGCCTCGTTGATCTCGATAAGGCCGATGTCGTCCATGGTGAGCTGGTTGCGGGCGAGCACGGCCTCGGTGGCGGGGATCGGGCCCAGCCCCATGACCTCCGGGTCCACCCCGGCGAAGGCGAAGTCGGCCAGCCGCATCCGCGCGCCCAGGCCGAGCCCGGCGGCCACGTCCTCGGCGGCGATGACGCAGCCGCATGCGCCGTCGTTCAGCCCGGCGGAGTTTCCCGCGGTGACCCGTCCGTGCGGCCGGAACGGCGTCTTCAGCCCGGCCAGGGCCTCAAGCGTGGTGTCCGGGCGCGGCGGCTCGTCCCTGGTGGCCAGCCCCCAGCCGTGTTCGGCGCTGCGCACCGCGACCGGCACCAGGTCGGGCTGGATATGGCCGGCCGCGTAGGCGGCGGCGACCTTGCGCTGGCTGGCCAGCGCGTACGCGTCGGCACGTTCCCTGGTGATCGCGGGGAACCTGTCGTGCAGGTTCTCGGCGGTGCAGCCCATGACCAGCGCCGAGGAGTCGACGAGCTTGTCCGCGGTGAAGCGCGGGTTCGGGTCCACGCCGGAGCCCATCGGGTGGTGGCCCATGTGCTCGACGCCGCCGGCGAGCGCCACGTCGGTCGCGCCGAGCGCGATCGAGGCTGCGGTCGCGGTGACCGCGGTCATCGCGCCCGCGCACATCCGGTCGATGGCGTAGCCCGGCACCGATTTCGGCAGCCCGGCGAGCACCGCGGCGCTGCGCCCGATGGTCAGTCCCTGGTCGCCGGTCTGGGTGGTGGCGGCGATCGCGACCTCGCCGATCCGTTCCGGCGGCAGCGCCGGGTTGCGCCGCAGCAGTTCGCGGAGCACGCTGACCACCATGTCGTCGGCCCTGGTCTCGGCGAACAGGCCGGTGGCGCCGGCCTTGCCGAACGGGGTCCGGACGCCGTCCACGAAGACGACATCACGCGCGGTACGGGGCACGATCGGCCTCCTCCCCTGCGCCCGGGCGAAAACGTTACCGTCTAGATTACTCGTCAGTAACCAACGATGGGCGGCGGGGCCGCCTGCCCAGGAACCCGACGAGCCGGTCGGACGGGCTGCCCGCGGGCGGCACCGCCACCGGGTCGGCGAACAGGTCTTCGCGGCCGGCGACAAGAAGAGGGCACAGCGCGAGCAGCCGGCCCGCGAGCCCGGGCGGGATCGGCCGGCCGCGGCCGCGGGCCTCCGACACGTCCCAGCCGTGCACGGCGATCTCCACCGCCCCGGTACACGCCACGATGCCCGCCGGAACGGGCACCCCTGCCACGGCTACGAACTGCTGCCTGGGCCGGTAGCAGGCCCAGAGCAACCCGGCGGCCGTGTCCGGCAGGGCGTCGGCGTCCGGCAGGGCGTCGGCCCGGAGGTCGCGGGGCACCGGGTCTTGCGGAGGGCCGCCGTCCAGGCGGCCGGTGCGCAGGGCCGTCTCCAGGTCGGCCATCGACCCGTTCAGGTGAGCGAGCAGCGTGCCCAGGTCCCATCCAGCGCACGGAGTGGGCTGCGGCACTTCCGCGGCGGCTACCTGCGCGCAGGCCGCCAGCGCATACCTGACCGCGCCCACCAGCAGCACCGCCGCGCCAGTTTCCCGCCCAGTCATCCGTCCTCCCGGACCAGCGGCCTACCCATGTAGACCGCGTGGCCGGCCGACTCTCATCGGTCACGGGCGGCCCTTGCGCAGGAAGGCGCGCAGCCGCTCGAGCGGCCAGGCGTTGATCACGTCGTCGGGAGTCAGCCAGCCGCGCTGCGCGGTGCCGACGCCGTAGCACATGGTGTCCAGGTCGTTGACGGAGTGCGCGTCGCTGTCGATGGCGAACTTCACCCCGGCGTCCCTGGCCGCCCGGATGTGGTCCGACGGCAGGTCGAGCCGCTGCGGCGAGGCGTTGATCTCCAGCGCGGTGCCGGTGCGCGCGCATGCGCGGAACAGTTCGCCGAAGTCGGCCTGCACCGGAGGGCGGCGCCCGATCCGCCGCGCAGTGGGGTGCCCGATGATGTTCACGTGCGGGTTCTCGCACGCGGCGACGAGCCGGCGGGTCATCTGGTCCCGGGGCTGGTCGAAGTGCGAGTGCACCGACGCCACGCACAGGTCGAACCGCCGCAGGAACTCCTGGTCCCAGTCGACCGAGCCGTCCGGCCCGATGTTCAGTTCGGCGCCGTGCAGCAGTTCCAGGCTTTGCGTGGCCGCGAGCGCACGCAACCGGTCGGCCTGGGCGAGCATCTTCTCGTCGGTCATCCGCTGCAGGAACAGGTCCGGCGCGTGGTCGGTGATCGCGTAGTAGCCGTATCCCAGCCGCGCCGCCGCGGCGACCATGTCCTCCAGGGAGGCCACCCCGTCGGTGAGGTCGGTGTGGGTGTGCAGGTCGCCGTTCAGGTCGTCGAGCCGAACGAGCGGTGGTATCTCTCCCCGGGCCGCCGCCTCGACCTCGCCGCGGTCTTCGCGCATGGGCGGCGGGATCCAGGCCAGGCCCAGCCTGCCATAGAGCTCCTCCTCGGTGCGCGAGACGATGAGCTCCCCTGTTTCCGCGTCGAACAGCCCGTATTCCGACAGCCTCAGCTTGCGGCGCACCGCGATCTGGCGCACCGCGACGTTGTGCGCTGCCGAGCCGGTGAAGTACTGCAGCGCCGTGCCCCAGGCCTCCAGCGGCACCACTCGCAGGTCGGCCTGCAGCCCGTCCGCAGCTTGGATCGTGGTCTTGGTGGGGCCGCTGGCGACGACGGCCACGACCTGGGGCTGGGCGGTAAAGGCAGCCATCAGCGCCCGCGGGTCATCGGCCGCGGCGAGGATGTCGATATCGCCGATCGTTTCGCGCATCCTGCGCAGCGACCCCGCATACTGGCAGCGCTGCGTGCCGGGGACCGCGGAAAGCGCGGTCACCAGCGCGGCCGCGGATCGCATCGCGACATCGAGCAGCACCCGCTCCCGGCCCTGCCGGTATACCTCGATGCCGGCGCCGATCCGCTCCCCGCTCTTCGCCCCGAACCCGGGCAGGCCGCCAAGCCGGCCCTCCTTGACCGCTTCGGCGAGCTGGTCCACCGACGAGATGCCGAGCTCGCGATGGAGCTGCATGGCACGCTTCGGACCCAGGCCCGGCACCCTGGTCAGCTCGCGGACGCCCGGCGGTATCTTCGCCCGCAGCTCATCGAGGGCCTGGATGGCGCCGGTGTCGCGGTATTCGGCGATCTTGGCGGCGATGCTCGCGCCCACGCCGGGGACGGCCCGCAGCGCCTTGACGTCCAGGCCGCCGATGTCATCGGGCCAGCCGCGGACCGAGCGGGCTGCCTTCTCGTAATTCCTGGCACGGAACGGGTCGCCGCCGGTGATCTGGGTCAGCTCGGCGTACTCCCGCAGCAGCCCCGCGACGTCTTCATTCAGCCACGCCATGGCGCCGCTCCCCGGGGAGGCAACGGAGGCCAGCCAGGACCGACCTCACGTCGCCAACCATAGTGGCTCCGACTACGATTCGTTTGTCGGAGGTGGGATGTCTCACGCGTCTACGGCGACCGCGCCCACCGCGGAGGCCCGGGCGGCCCGCCTGGTGCGGCTGCGGATGGCCGGCCTGGGCGCGGTGTCCATGCTGATCATCCAGTTCATCGTGGGCATGATCTATAACCTGTACGGGACCGCGCCGACCGCCAGCAGATCGATCGGCCTGTTCTCCAGCCCCGTGATCGGCCTGCACGTGGTCCTCGGCATCTTGCTGTTCATCGCGGCCGCGGTGCTGGTGGTCAGGGCCATCGCGGCCAGGCATGCGCTGGCGATCTGGATGTCGGCCCTGGGGCTGGTCTCCGTCGTCGGGGCCGGCCTGGCCGGGCTCGGCTTCGCGGGCAGCGGCGCGGCCAGCGCGTCGCTGGGGATGTCCATCGCGTTCGCGGTCGCGCTGGCGTGCTACGTGGTCCTGGTCGTCGCCCTTCCCGCCGGGCAGCCGCCGAGGCAGCCATGAGCGGTGTCGGCCACCTGGTCACCTCCGGCCCGCTGATCCTGGCGCTGCCGGTGGCCGCCGCGGCCGGCGCGGTCACCTTCCTGTCCCCGTGCTGCCTGCCGCTGGTCCCCGGTTACCTGTCCTACGTCACGGGCATGGCCGGCGCCTCCGGGGCCTCGGCAGTCTCCCCGGCCCCCGCCCCGGCGGCCGCGGCAGTCCCGGGCCGGCCCGGCGTGGCGGTAGCGGCGCCACCTGCCGCTCCCGCGGCGGTGCCCGCGGCGCCGCCCCGGCGGGCCCGCGTGGTCGCCGGCACCGCGCTGTTCGTGCTCGGGTTCTCGGTGGTGTTCGTCGCCTACGGGGCGGCGTTCGGCGGTGTCGGGCACCTGCTGACCGGGCATGCCCGGCTGCTGACCCGTATCCTCGGCGGGGTCACGATCCTGCTGGGCCTGCTGTTCGCCGGGGCCTTCGACCGGTTCTCGTTCGCGGGCCGGATCGTCCGGCCGTCCGCGCGTCCCAAGGCCGGGCTCGCCGGCGCGCCGCTGCTCGGCGTGATGTTCGGGCTGGGCTGGACGCCGTGCATCGGGCCGACGCTGACCGCCGTGCTGGCCTTGTCGGCTTCCAGCGGCACCGTCGCCCGCGGGGCGCTGCTGTCCTTTACCTACGCGCTCGGCCTGGGCGTGCCGTTCCTGCTGGTGTCGTTCGGGTTCCAGCGGGCCATGCGGGCGTTCTCGTTCGCCAGGCGGCACGCCCGGATGGTCACCAGGATCGGCGGCGCCATGCTGGTGTGCGTCGGCCTGCTGGAGGTGACCGGTGCCTGGTCCACGTTCATGGCCTGGCTGCAGGTCCACTGGGTGGGCAGCTACCAGGCCCCCCTCTAGGCGCGGGCGCGCCGGCGGGCCTTCTTGGGCTGCCCCGCCGTCCCGCCGGCCGGGGGCGCCTCCTTGGCCTGCTGCGGCTGCGCGGACTCTCGCGACTGCGCGCCGACCGGGGGCTGGCCGTCCGGCTCGGGCTGGGCGCCGGCTGCGGACTGGCCGCCCGCCTCGGGCTGCGCAGCCGTCGCGGCCGCTGCCACCAGGGCCTCGAAGACCCTCAGGTCCTGGCCCTCTTCCGGATGCCACTGCACGCCGAGCCCGAACCGGCGTCCGGCCAACTCGACCGCTTCCACGACCTGGTCCTCGGTCCAGGCCACGGTGAGCAGGCCGCTGCCTATCCTGCTGATGGCCTGGTGATGAGCGCCGGGCGCCTGCGCGGCCGCCCCGAGCACCCTCCCGAGCTTGCTCGCGGCGCTGAGCTGCAGGTCATGGGCGGCCATCCTGACCGGATCCGGCTTGTGGCTGGCGTTGCCGAGCCGGTCCGGCAGGTGCTGGGTGAGGGTACCGCCGCGGGCGACGTTCAGGATATGCATGCCGCGGCCTATGGCCAGGAACGGAAGGTCGGCGTCGATCGCGGCGCGGACCATGGCAAGCTCGAACCTGTCCCGCCGGCGATCGGGCGGCCCGGTCTGCGGGTGCGGTTGCTCCCCGTAGAGCGCGGGGTCCATGTCCCCGCCGCCGGCCAGCAGCAGCCCGTCGAGCCGCGCGATCAGGCTGGGCACCGAGCTGGCGGGAACCGGCGGCAGCACGACCGGCGTCCCGCCGGCCCGCTCGACGGAGCGGGTGTAGCTCACCGGCGAGACGACGGCCTCGCGAACCCAGTTTCCCCAGCAAGCGGCCTCGAGCTCGCCGGTGATGCCGATGATGGGGCGGCCCATCGGTCCTCCCGCGGTTGCGTTCCAGTGCCACTCATTCTTCCTGGCCAAGGCCGCCGCTGGCATGGCAATGACGGAGACCGGCATGGCCGCTTTCTGGCCGCCTTAACGCGAAGGATTTGTGCTTTGCGAAGGATAAAGCGCCATTTTCGGCCACTTTTTCTACGCGGAGCACCAATCTTACGTGCTAATCGGTGACACCGTAGCCCTTGTGCCCTATATGCCCGTTTCATGCGGATACCCTGGCCAGCTGCCCGGGCAGCGTCCAGGCGACGCCAGCCCTCCGGGCTGGCTCACACCTTGCGCCAGCCCGGGATCCAGGTACCGTCGGTGACCGTGTAGTCACCGAAC
>JAFAPY010000226.1 GCA_019246795.1 Streptosporangiaceae bacterium
GGCTGATCGCGTCCAGCCTGGCGCTGGCCTGGATCGTGTCGCGCCTGGCCGAGCCGGCCCGCGGCGGCCAGAGCCAGCTGCAGCCTGGCGCGCAGACCCTCGATGACACCTCCGGGGACACCGAGGGCACAGGGCAGCCGGGGGAAAACATCGCGATCCAGGCAGCGCGGCGCGAGCAGATCGAGCCGCATCGCGAGCTGGTCCTGCACAGCGATCCGTCCAGGCGCCCGCTCTGGTGGGCCATCCGCTACGTGCTGCGGGTGCGCACCAACGTGGTGCTCATCATCGCGTCCGCGCTTGGCTACTTCTACTTCTACGGCATGGACTCCTTCGCCACCAACTTCACCATGGCCCGGTACGGGGTCGGCAAGGCGGAAGCCGCGTTCCTGGTGCTCGTGGTGGGTGCCGGCACGCTGGCCGGGGTGTACACCGGGGGACGCCTCACCGACCGGCTGCTGCGCCGCGGCCACGTCCGGGCCCGGATCGCGGTGCCGATGGTCTGCTTGCTGGTCATCTCGGCGTTCTTCGGGCCGGCGTTCGCGACCACCTCCGTGGCCATCGCGCTCCCGCTGCTGATCGCCGGAGCGTTCCTGCTCGGCGCGCCCCAGCCGCCGATAGACGCAGCCCGGCTCGACATCATGCCCGCCCAGCTCTGGGGCCGCGCCGAGGGCGTCCGGACCGCGCTTCGTTCCCTGGCCGATGCCGCCGCGCCGGCGCTGTTCGGTTACATGTCGCAGTACGTGTTCGGTGGTCCCGCATCCTCCGCGGCCGGCAGCGGGCCGGGCAGCGGTCGCAGCGGGGCCGGCCGTATGCTGAGCCCGGCGGGAGCGACCGCGCTGGCGCACACGTTCCTGGTCTTCCTCGTACTACTGGTCATCGCGGGCCTCCTCGCGCTGTTCGCGCTGCGGACCTATCCGCGAGACCTGGCCACCGCCGCCGCGTCCGCGCAGGACATCCGCGCCGGCGGGCGAGCGGTCCGTCCGCCACCCTGATCAGAGCATGCTACGGGGTCCGGGACTGTCAGGTCAGACCTCCTGCGCTGGGCGCCGGCGCGCAGGGACAAGCCGCGGCTGCGGGCCCGTCTCTGACGTGGCAGAACTTCCCCATGGCGCCGTGCGGGAGAAAGCTGCTGCCAGGTTCAGCGGCACGTTGCCGGGGTTCCCGGTCAGGCCGGTGTCCGGACGGATGATACGAGGGCAGGTCAGCCGGGCCGTTCGGCCGAAACGGCGCACACGTCGCGCACACCGTGGACCGTCAGCCGGCGGCGGGCGCGGCCAGCACACTTATCACTTTCCCAGACCGAGGTAGCGGCACCGGGCGGCCGTAACAGCCTCGCGCGGTAATAACATATCGTTGTTCGATATAAGATAATAGCGGTAGCACTTTCTCAGTGTTGCAAGATGCTTTCGCCGAGGCGGTTCAGTCCGCCGGCTGTTCGCTAGTAGCGACAGTGACCGTTGGCCGCGGAAAAAGGAGAGAATAGGTGCGCTGCCTGCACGCGAGCTGGCCCGGGCCGGTGCCTGCGGTCGCTGGCCGGTCAGTGTGGCGGGCGGTGGCGATAACAGGCCGGCATGGCGCGGCTGCCCTCCGGGCGAGACCGCCCTGGTGCTCGCCAGCATCTACGCGGGCGACACGCACCGGCTGTCCCCGTGGCTCATCTTCGTCGCGGCGGCCTGCGGCGCCGTCGTCGGTGACAACATCGGCTTCTGGGTCGGGGTCAAGGGCGGGTACCGGCTGGCCCGCCGGTACGGGCCCAAAGTTCGGCTGGACGAGCGCAAGCTGAAGGTGGCCCGCTACCTGTTCGACAGGCAGGGCGCGAAGCTGGTCTTCTTCGGCCGGTTCGTCTCCGTGCTGCGCACCTACGCGGCTTTCCTGGCCGGCACGAGCCGGATGCGCTGGCGCCGGTTCCTGGTAGCCAACGCCGCGGGCGGGATCCTATGGGCAGCGATCTACACCAGCGCCGGTTACCTGGCCGGCCACACGCTGGAGCGCCTGTCGCTGACCATCGATCTCGTTCTGGGCGGCGCCGCCGTGCTGGTGATCATCGTCGTGGTGGTACTGCTGCGACGGCGGATGGCCGAGCTGACCAAGCGGGCCGAGGACGCCTACCGCGGCCCGCTCACATAGCACCAAGCGCAGGCACGGGCGCCTGTCCGCAGGCCGTGGCCCGTGCGGCCGGGCATGCCTTCGTCCCGCCGCCAACGGCCATCGCTATCGCGATCACCGCCACGACGACCGCGAACCACACGACCCAGGCCCATCGCCTGGCGAACCGCGGCACAGCACGGCGCGAGCCGGGCCGCCCGGCCGCCGCGGCGCGCGGCTCCCCGCCATTCGCGGCGGGCGCGGCGACGCGCCGGACCCTCTCGCTCGCCGGCATGTCCTCGCCCGCGGTCAGCCTGGCGAATATGGCCAGCATCCGGGCCAGCCCGAACTCCGTTGCGGCGAGGTCGTTCTCGATGGACTCCAACGTCCGCTGTTCGTATTTACTGAGGCTCATCGCCGTCATCTCCGTCGTCGGTCACCCCGGGCTCATTTATATCGTATCAAGATATAAATGAGTCCGGGGCCGCGACGCACGGGTTCTTGACGAGCTGACAGATGGATGTCTCCGGCGACCTGTGCGGGAGCCAGTCGCGGATCCGCGCCTCTATGTGCTGCGGCAGGCATCGCGGA
>JAFAPY010000334.1 GCA_019246795.1 Streptosporangiaceae bacterium
CGATGAGCCGTCTGATCACCTCGTCGTCGTCGACGACGAGCACCCGTCCCAGTCCCTGCGTCACTCGCGTGAGGGTAGCGTCTCCCGGCCGGTGCTGGCGCCGTCGGCTCCCTGTTATTGGAAAGGCTTATTCACTGGTACTCTTTCTGCGTCGCATAGCCCCCATAGCTCAGGGGAGAGAGCAACGGCCTCCGGAGCCGTGAGCGCAGGTTCGAATCCTGCTGGGGGCGCCCAACCTGACCAGACCAACCCGGCTTGAGCTGCGGGAACGATTCTATGGCCGTTGAACGGCTGCGCAGCCGTATGCCGCCAAGAGCCGCCCGATGTCGCGGGTTCCGGAATACACGCGGAATGAACCTGACGGCATCGGCCCAGGTCAGCTTCTGAAATTACTAGAGCTCGTTCGGCTGCACGGAGCACCTAGCGCCCGCGTCTTCCGGCTTGCCGCGGCCAGTGCAGGCGAAAACCTGGTTGCCGCGGGCAGCCCCGGGCGAATACGGTCGGCGTCCGTGGCTGCACTGCCGTCCGCGACGACCGAAGATGCGTTCACGGCGATCTGCCAAGACGAGGCCGCGCTCCGGCCCGGTGTCGAGCAGCTGTGTCGGCTCCTGCGCGTTGAAACCTCTGGCCTGACCAGGTACGCGTCCGGCTCGCGGCCGGTCTATGCAGCCGGTGACCTGGTTCTGAAGCTGTTCCCGCCAGTGACGATATGGCCGGGATTCGAAGTCGAGGCCAAGGTGCTGACCGCCGTGCAGGGGAAACTGCCGACACCCACGCCGCAAGTCCACGCGGCCGGAGCACACGACGGGTGGGGGTATGTGCTGATGAGCCGCCTGCCCGGCGTCCCGCTGGATACCGTGTGGGACGACATCCCCGCCGGGGACCTGGACCGGCTGGCCCACCAGCTGGGCGAGACGATTGCGGTGTTGCACCAGTCGCCGCCACCCGCGGTCAAGGACTGGTGGCCCTCCGACTGGTCCGCCTTCGTGGCCCGGCAGCGCGCGCACTGCGTCAGCGAGCAGCGCGCCCTGGGCCTGCCCGAGCTGTGGGCCGGCCAGCTCGCCGGGTTCCTCGATGCGGTCGCACTGCCGCCGCGCCCGCCGGCACTGCTGCACACCGAGGTCATGCGCCAGCACCTGCTGGCAGCCGAAGGCACCGGAGGAACATGGCGGCTGTCCGGACTGATCGACTTCGAGCCCGCCATGCGCGGGGAACGCGAGTACGAGTTCGTCGGTGTCGGAGTGTTCGTCGCCGAAGGCGACGGCCGGTTCCTAGCCCGGACGCTGACCGCCTACGGGTATCGCCATGATCAGCTCGGCCCGGGACTGCGCCGTCGGCTGCTTGCCTGGGGCATCTTGCACCGGTACAGCAATCTCAGATGGTGGATGCGGCGGCTGCCCGAGCCGTCCCGGCCTACTCTCGACGCGCTGGCTGACTGCTGGTTCGCCACCGAGTGACCGAGGGTGAGCCTTTCCGCGGCGGGCGGGCTCGGGTTCCGGGGATGGCCCGCTCAGTGTCCGAGGGTGCCCCTCCACCGTCAAGGGCAGCCGAAGATCATTTCAAACCGCGTTGCTGGGCGCGTAAACGACCGTCATTGACCTCACAACCGGTAGTTCGCATCGAGGGGACTAACTGTCCCCTGGCCATACCCGGACACTGCGCCGCGCCGCGTCAATAATCAGCTGCGCGTCGATGCCGACCCGCGTTTCGCCGGTCCCGAGCTGGCAGATGAACTCCAGCGGTCCGCTTGGCGGCAGCGGCCATGCCCACCACCGCGAGAGCAGACAGTGCGACGTGCCGCCGCCGCCGCGCGATCGCAGGATCGGCCCTGCCGGCTCGGCGTCGCCGTATTGTCTCCCGCTGGTGACCATGCGGCCGTCGGAGAGCTGCAAACTGATCTGGAAAGACTGCCGTTCCGCGAGCATGCCCCCCGGCGCACCAGGCACCCGGTCTTCGTCGAAGCCAGGGGCATCTGGCCGGATCAGGCGGGTCACGAAGATCTCGAATCCGTTGCTGTAGGCCGACATGCCGGTGATCGCGATCGCGTCCGTCTCAGATCGGCCAAACTGGAGCGTGCTGATCGGCAC
>JAFAPY010000414.1 GCA_019246795.1 Streptosporangiaceae bacterium
CTGGCCAGCGGGTGCGCCTGGCGGGACCTGCCGCCCTTGTTCGGGGTGCCGTTCCAGACCGCGCACCGCCGGTTCGCCCAGTGGACCAGGGCCGGGGTCTGGCCGGAGATCCACCGGGCCGTCCTGGATGAGCTCGGAGGCCGGGGGCTCCTCGGCTGGTCCCGCGCCATCGCGGACGCCGCCTGCGTGCGGGCGGAAAAAAGGGCGCCCTGACCGGGCCCAGCCCGGTAGACCGGGGCAAGCCCGGCCCCGGAGATCCACATGCTGTCCGACCGCGGCGGCGTCCCGCTATCGGTGGCGCTGTCGGCGGCCAACAGCGGCGACGCCTTCGCGCTGCAGCCCTTGGTCCGGGCCATCCCCGCTATCCGGTCCCGCCGCGGCCCACGCCGGCGCAAGCCCGGCAAGCTGCACGCGGACAAGGCCTATGACCAGGCGGACCTGCGCGCCTGGATCCGCGGCCGCGGCATCGCCGTCCGCATCGCCCGCAAGGGCACCGAGGCCAGCGACAAGCTCGGCAAGCACCGCTGGGTCACCGAAAGGACCCTGGCGTGGCTGACCGGGTACCGGCGGCTGACCCTGCGCTATGAGCGCCACGCCAATCACTTCCTGGCCTTCCGCACCCTCGCGGCCGCCATCACCTGCTACAAGAAACTCCCCAAATGCACCACGTAAGACAAGCTCTTAGGTCCATGTCAAGGCTCGAATGGCTGGTGCCGTACCAGGCGGCGCGCCTTTCTGCCAGCTGGGGGTGCGGGCCGCGGCCGCCACCGCGACCTAGCCCCGGCCTGGGAGCGGTCACCAGCGTGCCTGAGCTATCCTCCCGGTGACCGTCCGAGCGCGAAAGGGTGGTTTTTCCCGTTTAAGCCATTCTTTTCCGTTTAAGCCGTTCTTTCGCCTGCGGTGTAGTTGTCCCCGGGCTTGCCGACAGATGTCCGATAAATGAACGTCGATACTCGTACACCAGAACGTTTACTTAAACGTCACCTTTGTAGGAAATCTCAGGCGCACCGCGCGGAGCGTGGGGAGCGGGCGGAACATGCTGAACGCTCTCTAAGGGGTGGGGAGCATGGCCGGGTCTACCGTGACTCGTGACGGCTATGACCGTCGGGCCGCGAGACGACCGTCCACGTGGACGAAAGACTACCTGCGGTCGGCTGTACTGGCTGACCTGGGCTGTGCCATAGTCGGCGGGTTCGTGGCGGCCGCGGTCCGCTTTGACGACAAGATCACCGGAACCTACGTGGCGCTGAGCCTGGCCCTGCCCGTGCTCTGGCTCATCGCGCTCGGGCTGGCCGGCGGGTATGACGTCCGTTTCATCGGGACTGGCTCAGACGAGTTCCGCAAGGTGCTGAACGCCGGGGTCAGCCTGACCGCGGCGGTTGCCGTCTTCTGTTACGCGATCAACGTCCAACTGTCCCGTGGCTACGTGCTCATCGCGCTGCCAGGCACCACGATGCTCGACCTGGTGACCAGGTACACGATCCGCAAACACCTGCACAGGATGCGCAGATCCGGCCGCTGCGTGCTCAGCGTTGTGGCGGTGGGCCACGAGCTCGCAGTGGCCGACCTTGTCAGGGAACTCAAGCGGGACTGGTACCACGGGCTTAAGGTGGTGGGGGCCTGCCTGGCGCGGCCCGCCGAGTTCACCGAGGTCGCCGGAGTGCCGGTGTACGGGGGGCTGGACGAGGTCTCCGCCGCCGTGAGCGCATTCCGCGCGGACACCGTCGCCGTCCTCTCCTGCCCGGAAATCGACGGCATCAGGCTGAGGAATCTCGCCTGGGAACTCGAGAAGACCGGCACCGACCTGTGTGTATCCCCGTCACTGCTGGACGTCGCCGGACCTAGGACGACGATCAGGCAGACCGCCGGGCTCACCCTCCTGCACGTCGATCACCCGCAGCTGACCGGTCTCCGCCTTGCCATCAAGGACTTGTTCGACCGGTGCTTCGCCGCGGCCGCGCTGCTCCTGGTCCTCCCGCTGCTGGGCCTGCTCAGCGCGATGATATGGCTGCATGACGGCGGCCCGGTATTGTTCACGCAGGTCAGGGTGGGCAAGAACGGCCGGGTGTTCAAGATCTACAAGTTCCGGACCATGGTCGTTGACGCTGAGCAACGCAGGGCGGAGCTGCACGTGGCCAACGACACCGACGGCCTGCTGTTTAAGCTTCGCAGGGACCCGCGGATCACGGCTGTCGGAGCGCACCTGCGGCGCTGGTCTATCGACGAGCTGCCCCAGCTGGTGAACATACTTCTGGGCGACATGTCCCTGGTTGGGCCACGCCCTGGCCTGCCGGAAGAAGCGGCAGCATACGCCGATCATGTCCGCCGCCGGCTGGTGGTCAAGCCGGGCCTGACCGGGCTCTGGCAGATCAGCGGCCGCTCTGACCTGTCCTGGGAGGAATCGGTCAGACTCGACCTGAGATACGTGGAAAACTGGTCGTTCGCCCTGGACATACTGATATTGTGGAAAACTATTTCGGCCGTGTTTCGCCGGTCTGGAGCGTACTGAGCCTAAACAACCGTGGCTGAGAAAGGAAATCCCGAAATCTTGCAGTTCATGCTTGTCAACCGACTTATTCACGTTGGCGTCACCTACGTGTAGGAAATGCGGCAGCTTCGTGCTGGGCGTCTCCCTTGGGGAGGGAAATCGTGCGGGTTTTCCGGACAGACCGGGCAGATTTCGGTCCTGCCTGGCTCTTCGACTTGCTGTTTTCGGGAACCCCCGTCGTGACATGGGCCGCGGCAGGTTCACTGCCAGCCGGGTTCCAGCGCGTCGACCGATTTGCCGTCTTGCCGGCCCCGGCCGGCCGCAGCTTCATGGTGTCGCTCGCCGCCCGGCGCGGCGCGGCGGCCGCCCTGACGTCGTATAACTCACTGCGAGCGGGCCGCACCCGGATTGCGCGCCGTGTGCTGGGGCTCGGCCTGCGCGCCGGGCTGGCACAGCCGCTGATCCGGGACAAGATCGACATCGGGATCGCCGCGGACGCAACCGACGCGCAGCTGGGTGACGATCTGCTTGACGAGCACCTGCGGCTGATCTTCGGTGGCCAGCGGGTCGTCACGGCCTTCGGCGGCGGCAGCGGCCCGTACCGCAAGCCCGTGCTGCAGGTCTTCAGCACGGACGGAACGCCGCTCGGCTATATCAAGGTGGGCTGGAACGACTGGACGCGCGCGGCGGTAAGCCGCGAGGCCGCGGCCCTGCGAGCCTGTGCGGCGCGCCCGTTGCGCCTCGGCGTGCCAGAGTTCCTTGGCCTTTCGGCGTGGCGCGGCCTTGATCTCCTCATCACCGGCCCGCTGCCCCGGGACAGTCGGCGTCTAAGCAGGAGCGGGTTGCCGCTCGCGAGCGTGCTCCGCGAGATCGCCACACTGGCGCCGGGCTTGGCCGCCGAGCTCGCCGCCAGCCCGTGGTGGCTCGGCGTGCGCTCGCGGACCGAAGCCGCCGCGCTGGAGCCGACAGCCCGTTCGGCGCTGAATCGTGTCATCGAGCGGATCGAACGGCGCTATGGCCCCGTACCGCTGACGTTCGGCGCCTGGCATGGCGATCTCGTGCCGTGGAACCTGGCCCGGTCCGGTTCCCGGCTGTACGCGTGGGACTGGGAGTACAGCACGCAGAACGCGCCGCTGGGCTTTGACGCCGTGCACTACTACTTCCAGGTCGCATTTGTAGCCGGGCAGCGGCCGCTCGGCGAGGCGGCGGCGCTGGCGGCGAACCGGGCCGCAGCTGCCCTCCGGGCGCTTGGCCTGCCGGACCAAGCTCATCGCCTGGTCGCCCTCCTCCACCTGCTCGAGCTGGCTGTCCGTCATGAGGAGGCCCGCAGCAGCACCGGGGACGTCGATGAGCGGTTCTATCCGGCGGTGACGGACGTGCTGCAGCAAGCGCTGGCGCAGCCGGGGGGCCTGGCGGGTCCGCGGACAGCCGGGAGAGCGGCATGAAGGTCCTGCTCGTCTGCTCTTCGGGCGGTCACCTCGCCCAGCTATACCGGCTGCGTCCCTGGTGGCAGCGGCATGAGCGGGTCTGGGTCACCTTCCGTGACTCGCATGCGGAGTCTCTGCTCAAGGGCGAGACCGTGGTTCATGCCTTCGCCCCGACCACCCGCAATGTTCCTAATGCTCTCAGGAACCTGCGCCTGGCCTTCAGCATTATCCGTGCCGAGCGGCCTGACGTGCTGGTTTCTGATGGAGCCGGGGTGGCAGTCCCGTTCTTCCTGCTCGCCCGGGCCATGCGGGTCCCGACGGTTTACCTCGAGGTATACGACAGGATCTCGCGTCCGACCCTGACCGGGAAGCTGTGCTATCCGTTCACAAAACTGTTCATCGTGCAGTGGCCGGAACAGGCGGTCAGCTATCCGCGCGGCAAGCTGATCGGATGCCTGATATGACGGCGCCGGCCGCCGGACCGCGGGGGACAGCTGGCCCGCGCATGGTGGTGATGGTGGGAACCGACCATCATCCATTCGACCGGCTGATCGGCTGGGTCAACGACTGGCTCCGGCGGCATCCCGAACACCCCCTCGCGGTCTTCGCGCAATCCGGTACCGCGGCGGTCGTTCCTGACTGCCCTGGCTCGCGCTACCTCGAGGTGGGAGAACTGAGCGCCCTGCTCGACTCCGCCGATGTGATCGTCTGCCACGGCGGCCCGGAGTCGATCGCCCAGGCATGGGCCCGCGGACGGCTGCCCATCGTGGTACCACGCCTTCCCCAGCTCGGTGAACACGTCGATGACCACCAGGTCGACTTCTGCCGCAGGGTCGCGGAACTTGGCCGGATCAGGCTCGCACACACGCATGCCGACTTCGCCGCGCTGCTCGACGAGGCGGCGCGCGATCACATCAGGTTCCGGGCCCGCCTGCCCCAGGCCGACGCCGATGCGGCCGTAGCGCGCTTCGGAGAGCTGGTCGACGACCTGGTCAGCCGCTCACGGCGGCGGCCGCTGATTGGGCGAGGCAGGCGGATCCACCACCGGCCCTCCATGGGTGCCGGCGGTCCCGCCGGCGCTGGCACCATGCCGCCGGAACTCACCCCGGTACTGAACACCGACCGCCGCACACACGGCGAATCGACGCGGACCGGCCTCGCCGGGCAAGCATATGAGGAGCAGAGATAATGAAACCAAGAGTCCTCTTCGCGGCCGCAGCCGTGGCGCTCGCCGCCTCGGCTGCCGCCGGGCTGCCGGCGGTGCAGGCGTCCGCGGCACCCACGAATCCTGCCGGCAGATCGGCCTCGGAAGCTCCGGCCAGCTCGCCGGTAGGCGCGGCCGACGGCAATCTCAGCTCCACGGCGCTGTCCTCGTGGGAAACAGACGGGACGGTGTGGGCGATTGCATACGCCAATGGCGTGGTCTACGTGGGCGGGCAGTTCTCCAATGCGCTGCCGCCCGGAACCCCCGCTGGCACCACCACCGGAGAAGTGTCGCGCACCTACCTTGCGGCCTTTAATTCCACGACCGGCGCCCTGATCACGTCCTTTGACCCGACGATCACCGGATCGGCGTCTTATCCAGGGGTATACGCGCTGGCGGTGTCGCCCGACGGCAAAACGCTGTATGTCGGCGGCACTTTCGATCATGTCAATGGCGTGGCCCGGGATGACCTGGCCGCCTTTAACCTTTCGACCGGCGCCCTGACCAGCTGGGCGCCCCCAGCGAACGGCAAGGTGAACACGATCGCCCTGTCGCCGAACGGGTCGGAGATCTACGTTGGCGGTTCCTTCTACAAGCTGGGGATCCCCCTCACGTCGCGCACGTACGCCGGTGCGGTGGATACCTCCGGCAATATCCAGCCCTGGGCTCCGGTCCTGAACAACGCGGTGACCTCGATCGCCGTGACGCCCGATGACTCGCAGGTTCTGGTGGGCGGCTACTTCCAGACCATCAACGGGGTATCGCAGAACGCCGCCGGGGCGGTGGACCCGTCGACCGGCACGAAGACCGAGCCGTGGAATGCCAACATCGTTCCTTACAACCCGCCCAGCTGCACCTCGGCGGTGAAGGACATCGTCATCAGCAATGGCACCGCCTACATCGCCGCGGAGGGCACCGGCGGCGGCTGCTTCGACGGCGACTTCGCGGTCAGCCTCAGCCTGTCCAGCGGTGACAATCTTGTCTGGCAGAACACCTGCCTGGGCGCGACCCAGGCGCTCGTCGTCATCAACGGCTGGCTGTTCAAGGGCTCGCATGCGCACGACTGCGATTTCTCGCCGGGCGGCTTCCCGACGGTGACGGGCGGCGTGGGGCACCACCTGCTCGACCAGTCGCTCGCCGATGGCACCCTCGGGCACTGGACCCCGGATACCAGCGGCAACCCGCTCGGCCCGCGCGCGATGGCGACCGACGGCAGCCGGCTGTTCCTCGGCGGTGACTTCACTACGGTGAACGGCAAGAACCAGGAAGGCTTCGCGATCTTCCCGCCGAAGCCCGACTCGGTCTACCCGTCGAACCCAAGGACGGCACCTACGGTGTCCAGCACCTCCAGCGGGACCGTCACGGTCAGCTTCCCCGCAGTGAGCAGCGCGGACGTCGGCACGCTCAACTACGAGATCTTCCGCGATGGCGGCAAGACCCCGATCGCGACGCTGACGGCCACGTCCTGGCCATGGGCGCTGCCCGTGCTGCAGTACCAGGACACCAACCTGACGCCCGGCTCGGCGCACACCTATACCTATGCGGCGACGGACGGCACGCACCTGACCGCACGGTCACCGTCCTCGGCGTCGGTGACCGTGGCGTCGACAAACCCGGCGCACACCTACAACCAGACGGTCCTGAACGACAACCCGTCCTTCTTCTGGCAGCTGAACGACTCCGGCAGCACGGCAGCCGACTCGTCACCGCACGGGTTCAACGGCAGCTACACCGGTGGGACCACGCAGGGCGTGCCTGGCCCGATGTCGGGCAGCACCGCGACCTCCTTCAACGGCAGCTCAGGCAACGTGGTATCGCAGAACACCGTGGTGGGGCCGCAGACATTCTCGATCGAGCTCTGGTTCAAGACCACGACCAACACGGGCGGCAAGCTCATCGGCCTGGGTAACAGCCAGTCCGGCATGAGCAGCAACTATGACCGGCACATCTACATGATGAATGACGGTCAGCTGGTGTTCGGGATATGGAACAACCAGACCGAGACCATCGAGACGCCCGACGTCTACAACGACGGCCAGTGGCACCACGTCGTCGCCACCTACGACGCGACCAACACCACCGGGCCGAACATGGCGCTGTACCTGGACGGGCACCTGATCGGGACGGCCACCAGCAGCTCGGCGCAGGCGTACACCGGCTACTGGCGCGTCGGCGGCGACAACCTCAACGGCTGGAACCTCGATCCATGGGGCGGCAACAGCCAGGGCACCACCGAGCCGTACAGTTACTACTTCACCGGGTCGATCGCCGATGTCGCCGTCTACCCGAGCGCCCTGTCGGCGGCTCAGGTCCTGGCTCACTACGCCGCCGCGCTCTATCAGGGCGGCTAAGCGAGGCGACTCGGTGAAAGAATGGTAGGAAGGGCTGAATTGTCCCTGCCGCGAGGCAGAATGCGCCTACCGTCCCGAGCCATTAGGCCGGGACGGTAGGCGCCGCTGCCGCCGCCACATGAGCTGCAGCAACACGACGTTATAAGTTTGCCAGGTGTTCCGGAACGGCCGTTATGAGCGCTGTCATACAGTCTGATCGGCAAGGTCTGGAAGCGGCGCCCGAAGACCGGCGACCGGCCCAGGAGATACCCACGGCGTGGTCGTCCCGGCTGGCGGCCACGTGGCCGCTGACCGTCTTGTTCGCCGCTTTCCCGATCTGGTGGCTGATCGGCATAAGCTCCTTCACCTGGCCCATCATCGCGGTTCCGATGCTGGTGGCGCTGATATGGCGGCGGCGGAGCCGCGCTCCTGTGACCATCGCCTTCTATTTTGCGTTCCTTACCTGGGTGCTGATGTCCGGCCTGCAGCTGCACAGCGGGACGAAGATCATGACATTCAGCTACGGGCTCCTTCTGTACGCGAGCGCTGGTGTCCTGTTCCTCTATGTTTACAACCTGCCGCGCGCCGGGCGGCTGGATACCAAGGTGCTGCAGATCCTCACCTATTTCTGGGTCATCGTCGTAATCGGCGGCTTCGCGGGCATCGTCGTTGGTGCGCATTCTTTCGTGCCGCCGTTCGAGTACTTGCTGCCGCACGGACTGCGCAGCCAGCCGTTCGTGCAAGAGCTCATCCATCCTGTGTTCGCCCAGGTGCAAGGAATCCTGGGCCACCTGGTCCCCCGCCCTGCCGCGCCGTTCCCCTACACGAATACCTGGGGCGCCAACATGGGAGTACTGACCATGGTGGGCCTCGCCGCGGTCACCGCCGCAGGACCGGGCCGTCGGCGCAGGCTGCTGATCGCCCTGCTCGTCGCCTCATTCGTGCCCATGGCCTTCTCGCTGAACCGCGGCCTGTTCTTGAGCATCGGGATCGGCGTCCTGTACGTGTCCGCCCGCCTGGCAGCACGCGGCCGTGTTGCGGCTCTGGTGTCGCTGCTGGCGATGGCAGTCCTGCTTGTGGTCATCGTCACCCTTATCCCGCTGGGCCATCTCCTGGCTGGCTTCTCCAGCACGCACGTGCAGAGCAACGAGACACGCCTCAGCCTGTACCAGCAAGCGGTCGCGGGCGCCAATCAGTCGCCCCTATTCGGTCACGGGGGGCCGCAAGCGGTAAACGGTCCGTACGCGACGCCGCCGATCGGGACTCAGGGCCAGCTATGGCAGGTGCTGTACTCGAACGGCTACCCAGCGGTTGTGTTGTTCGTCGGCTTCTTCCTGACGGTACTCTGGCAGACCCGCCGGGCACGCGGCACGGCCGGCTTGTGGTTGCACGCGATCCCGTTGGTCGCCTTGACGCAGATCGCGGTATACGGCTGGCTGCCGGCTGAACTGCAAGTGCTCATGGTCGCGGCGGCGCTCGCCTACCGCCGCTGCTGGCGGCCCGCCGACAATGCCGGGACAGACCTCACTGGGTTGGCCAAAGCGCGGGCTCGCCCCGCCATGGCTAGCCGCACAAGCAGCTACGAGCTACCCTATTCCCGTCCGGTGACGCGCCGGCGACAGGCCCTGTCGACGGCGCTGTCAGCGGAGGCCGCAGTCGTTATGCGGGGATCTCTCGTCAACGTCGCCGCCATGGTGACGGGTGCGGTACTGACGTTCGCGCTGACCGTCATGGTCAGCCGATGGCTGCAGCCAAGCGGCGCAGGCGGCTTCTTCGAGCTGATCGCGCTCTTTACCATCTTGTCAAGCACATTCGAGCTTGGCGCAGACACAGGTCTCCTGCGCTGGATCTCCCGGGCTCGCGCCATCGGAGGTCTGGCCGACGTACGCCCGGTGATCGCGGTCGCGCTGGCCCCAGTCCTGATCATTGGCGGCGCGGCCGCCGCGGCCGCGTGGGTTTTGGCGCCCGAGCTTGCGCGTGCCTTCCTGCATGACATGCCTCCGGCAGCTGGTGCGGCCGACATCCGGATCATCGCACCACTCATAGCACTCGGGTCGCTTTCAGCGTGCATCATCGATGGCGCGCGGGGGTTCGGCCGGATGTGGCCGGCCCTCGTCATCGAAGGTGTGGGCAAGCCCACGGCGCGCATTGTCCTGGTCTGTGCCGCTCTGCTCCTCGGCTTCGGCCTGCACGGGGCGATCGCCGCCTGGGGGTTCCCGGTCATCCTTGGCCTGGCGGCGGCCTGGCTCATCTTCGCCAGGATCTTCAGGAAAGAGGTCCCGGCCGGAGCGGCTGCGACCGTGCCCACCGGGCGCCCCATCAGGGGACCACACCGCACGGGACACCGCCTAAAGGCTCTGGGAAACCTGCCCTCCCCGCCCGGGACGGATCTAGCTGATTTTCCTGGGCCAGCAGCCGACCACTTTCGCAAGCTGAGCTGGGAGTTCTGGAAGTTTACCGCGCCGCGCGCCGTTCAAGGCACCTTTCAAATCGTGGTGATATGGCTGGACATCTTGTTGGTCGGCGCCATCGTCTCCCGCTATGCCGCAGGAGTATATGGCGCGGTCAGCAAGCTCGCACTTGTCGGGGCCTTCGCCCTGGAGGGGAACCGGCTCGCGATTGGCCCGCAGGTAAGCGCGCTATTCGCGCGCCGCGAGCATGACCGCGCAGCGGATCTCTACCAGACCGCTACCCGCTGGCTGATGCTGGCATCGTGGCCGCTATACGTTGTGTTCGCGATCTTCCCTGCCGTGGTTCTCGGCATCTTTGGACCCCGGTATACAGCCGGAGCCGCTGCGCTGGTCGTACTTTCCCTCGCGATGCTCGTCAACCTAGGAACCGGTAACGTGACGGTCGTCCTGCTCATGGGCGGCAAGAGCTCGTGGAGTGCCGTGAACGCGGGGGCGGCACTCGCCATCAACATCGCCCTCAATCTCGCCTTGCTGCCGCGCATGGGGATCGTGGGCGCGGCAATCGCATGGGCGGCAAGCATCGTGGTGGACAACGTCGCGGCCATGGTTGAAATCCGCTGGGTGCTCGGCTTGGCGCCCTTCGGCAAGGGATACGTGCTGGTGGCGGTGACGACGCTGGGCTGTTTTGGCGTGACCGGCATGGCTGCCCGGGCCTTGCTGGGTCAGACGCTGCCTGCACTGGCGGCGGCGGTCACTGTCGGGGCGGCTGTCTACGCGGCTGCCTTGTACGTGGCCCGGGTCCCGCTGCAGCTTATCGGGATGTCCTCATTGTTGCGCCTGAGACCGCCCTGGCACGATTAACCACCTATGCGCCGTACCAGACTGGCAAGCCTCGTCGTAGACGCGCAGCGTTCGACCGACGATGACGTCCCAGTTGTAGCGCAATTCCGCCCG